>NZ_JACCCW010000001.1:1111186-1460606 GCF_013410065.1 Granulicella arctica | reverse complement strand
TGGGCGGAAGACGATGGACTTTTCGAAGGCGCTGTTTGAGGCAGGCGTGATGGCTACGGGGATTGCGTTTCCGACGGTGCCGGAGGGTAAGGCGAGGGTGCGGACGATTATGACGAGCGAGCATACGCGGGCGGAGATTGACCAGGCTCTGGAGACGATTACGGTGGTGGCTAAGAGGACGGGTGTTCTTAGCTAGGTTTATTTTGTAAACAGCAAAGCCCCGCTGGATGGCGGGGCTTTGCTGCGTGCGGGCTTGCTAGAAGGGCAGGCGGGCGGTGAGGACGAGGGCGTGGTTGTAGGTGTGGAAGTGGGTGAGAGCGATCTGGTCGCCTGCTCCGAAGGTGAGGCCTAAGCCGCGGTGGCCGGATGCCGGCGGGCCGGCTTTGACGAGGGGGAGACGGCCGATGATCATGCCGGGGGTGGCGAAGGTGGCGATCTTGCCGTCGTTCGAGCCGCCTTTGTAGAAGCTGGAGTTGAATTCGACTTCGGGCCAGAAGAGGCGCGCTGGGCCGGTCTTGGCGAGGCGGTACTGGATGGTGTTGTTCCAGGTGATGGTGTGGCCGAGACCCTTGGAGTTGGTGGCGGGGAGTGAGCCTCCGGCGGTGGAGGTGAGGGCGAGCTGGCCGAAGCCTTTTCCTACAGCCAGGGTTGGGGTGATGACAGCGCAGCAGCTTCCGTTGGCGTTCTTGCCGGTGGGGATGCTCCCCGCGAGGAAGGCGGTGATGATGGCGTTGCCGTGCTCTTCGTTGCGAGAGAAGATGCGCCCTTTGGCGAGGAAGGAGATGTCGCCGAAGCCGTCGGACTCACCGTTGGAGCGATCGAAGAACGGGGGGATATTGATGATGATCTCGGTGTGGCGCTCGGGGATGAGCTCGAGGCCCTTTCCGTTGCCGTAGTTCCAGATCTCTTTGCCGGCGTTGTTGTATTGGTGGACGAAGTCGGTGCGGAACTCCTGCTCGAGGCGCGGGGTGACGGTGACGAGCGGGGTGACCCAGTGAGGCTGCTCGTTCTGCGTGGCGGTGACGCGGGCCTGGTAGCGCTCGAAGAAGCTATCGGCCTGCTGGGCGTGCGCGGCAGAGGATGCGGCGAAGACGGTGGCGAGGAGAAGGAGGGTCGTTCGTGCGCGGAGAATCGGCGTGGCGAAACGATGGAGAGTCACTTTGAGATTCATGATTCGATTTTAGATGTTTTTTATATGCGAATTTATACGGGTATCTGTTTTGGAACTGGGCCGAGTGCGGACGCGACTATACTCGTGCTGACTTTGTTGGCGGGAGGATGCTATGGCGGATGTGGATGTTTTGTTGAAACCGCGTGAGGCGGCGGCGGCGCTGGGGGTGAGTTATGCGACGGTGAAGCAGTGGATTCTGGCGGGGACGCTAAAGACGGTGCGGACGCCAGGAGGCCATCACCGGATTCCGCAGAGCGCGTTGACGCCGATGCTGAAGTCTTCTCCGACGAAGACGACGGTGGCGTCACGGGAGCGGTTTCGCACGGTGAGTGGGCGAAACCAGTTGGTGGGAACGGTGGTCGAGGTGAAGATCAGCGGGCTGCTGGCGAAGGTGGTTCTGTCGATCGGGGATCAGCGGATTACGTCGATCATTACGTCGGATGCGGTGCGGGAGATGCAGCTTCGCAAGGGGCAGACGGCGGCGGCGCTGATGAAGTCGACTGAAGTGATGATCGCTCGGGTGTAGTGGCTAGGAGCTGGCGGCTCGTTCGAGCTCGGCGATGTCGAGTTTGATCATCTTCATCATGGCCGCCATCGCCTTTGGATGCTTGATGAGATCGGAGATGGTGGCAGGTACGATCTGCCAGCAGAGGCCGAATTTGTCCTTGAGCCAGCCGCACTGTATCTCGTTGCCGCCGTCGGAGAGCTTCGCCCAGTAGTGATCGATCTCCTGCTGGTTATCGCAGCGCACAAAGAAGGAGATGGCTTCGGTGAACTTGAAGCTCGGGCCTCCGTTGAGAGCTGTGAATTGTTGGCCGTCGAGCTCAAAGGCTATGGTGAGGATTTTGCCCTCGGAGACGGTGGTTTGCGAGGGGGAACGCAGCTCGCTGAGGCGGCGGGAGTTCTTGAAGACGGTGAGGTAGAAGTTGACGGCCTCTTCGGCGTTCTGATCGAACCAGAGGAATGGGGTGATGCGGGGGGAGCTTCCAAAAGTGCTCACGGTGCCTCCTTGCCTTCAGCCTCTGCCATGCAGGTAGGCGGAATGGCTGGTCGGGCACATTCTAAACATGAATGATTGGGGTGTGGCAAGGTGGATGCTATCAACCCTCCCTCAGGGGCTGAAGCCCTTCTTCTTTTTCAGGCATTTGCGGCACGGCTGAAGCCGTGCCCTTTCAAAGCTCTCTTTCCTCCCTTCCAAAACTCTCTTCATTCGATAGCAGTTTTTAGGTGCGGTGGACGATGCGGCCTTCGCTGAGGGTGGCGTGGATCTGGCCTAGCATGGGGGTTCCGTCGAAGGGGGAGTTTTTGGACTTCGAGAGGCTGGCCTGGGCGCTGTAGGTCCACTCGGCGGTGGGGCTGAAGAGGATGAGGTCGGCGTGGCTGCCGATGGTTAGATTGCCTCGATCTTTGAGGTGGATGATCTGGGCGGGGTTGGTGCTCATGAGGGCGAGGATGCGGGCCAGCGAGAGGCCGTGGTCGCGGTGGAGGATGCGGAGGGCGAGGCCGAGGGCGGTCTCGAGGCCGGTGATGCCATTGGGGGCGCGCTCGAACTCGACTTCCTTCTCGTGGGCGGCGTGGGGGGCGTGGTCGGTGGCGATGCAGTCGACGGTGCCGTCGAGGAGGGCCTCGATGACGGCGAGGCGGTCGAGTTCGGAGCGGAGGGGCGGGTTCATCTTGGCGTTGGTGTTGAAGGCGACTCCTCCCTTCTCGCGGGTGTCGAGGGCTTCGTCGGTGAGGGTGAAGTGGTGGGGGGCGGCCTCGCAGGTGACGTGGAGGCCCTGCTGTTTGGCCTCGCGGATGGCCTGGATAGCTTTGCCGGTGGAGACGTGTTGGACGTGGAGGTGGGGGCGGAGCTTGTCCGACTTTTCGATGTCGCGGAGGAGCTGGATGTCGCGCTCGACGATGTTGGATTCAGCCTCGATGGTCATGCCGCGGAGGCCAAGGCGGAAGGCGACGGGGCCGTGGTTCATGCTACAGCCGCCGGTAAGGCGCGTGTCCTCGGCGTGCTGGGAGATGGGGAGGCCGAGACGGGCAGCGGCGACGAGGGCGGCGCGCATGACGTGGTCTTCGAGGACGGGCTTGCCGTCGTCGGTGAAGCCTACAGCTCCCGCTTTGGCGAGGGCTTCGTAGTCGGAGAGGGCTTCGCCCAGGCTGCCGAGGGTGGCGGCGGGCATGGCGAGGAGATGGACCACTGCGTTGCGTTCGGGGGAGAGCATCCAGTGGAGCTTGTCGACGGTGTCGTTGGCCGGGATGGTGTTGGGCATGGCGACGACGGTGGTAAAGCCTCCGGCGGCGGCGGCGCGAGTGCCGGTGGCGATGGTCTCTTTGTAGGTCTGGCCGGGCTCGCGGAGGTGGACGTGGACGTCGATGAGGCCGGGGGCGAGGATGAGGCCAGTGGCGTCGAGCTCTTCTCCTGCCTTCGGGAGGACTCCCGGGGCTTCGATGGCGGCGATGCGGCCTGCTCGGATGAGGAGATCGCGGGGGGCGGCTTCTTGGGTGCCGAGGTTGGTGGCGGGATCGATGATGTGGGCGTTGCGGATGAGGAGATCGGTCATGCTGTGGCTCCGAGAGCGCGGACGAGGAGGGCGGAGCGGATGGCGAGGCCGTGGGCGACCTGGTCCTCGATGGCTGAGTTGGGGCTGTCGGCGACTGCGCCTTCGATCTCGAGGCCGCGGATCATGGGGCCGGGGTGCATGACGAGGGCGTTGGGGGCGTGGGCGGCGAGGCGCTCGGTGTTGAGCTGGTAGCGGGCGATGTATTCGGCCAGGTCGAGCTGGAGGCCGGCGAGGCGCTCGCTCTGGATGCGGAGCATCATCGCAACACTTGCTTGTTTGAGGGCGGCGTCGAAGTTGCGGACGATTTCGATGCTGGGGTGGAGGGTGCTGGCGTGGTCGGGGAGGAGTGGCTCGGGGCCGCAGAGGAGGACGCGAGCTCCGAGGCGGGGGAGGAGCATGGCGTTGGAGCGGGCGACGCGGGAGTGGCGGATGTCTCCGGTGATGACGACGGTGACGCCTTTGAGCGACTGCTCATCCACTGTTGTGGGATCGAGATGGAGACGGGTGAGGATCGTCCGGAGGTCGAGCAGGGCTTGCGAGGGGTGCTGGTGCATGCCGTCACCGGCGTTGAGGACGGGGAGGCCGGTCATTCGGGCGAGGAGCTCAGGGGAGCCGGAGGCGGGGTGGCGGAGGATGATGCACTCGGCACCGAGGGCGCGGAGGGTGAGGCCGGTGTCCTTGAGGGACTCGCCCTTTTCGATGGAGGAGGACTTGTCGCTGACGAGGGTGGTGGTGGCTCCGAGGGATTTGGCGGCGAGCTCGAAGCTGGTGCGGGTGCGGGTGCTGGACTCGTAGAAGAGGAGGGCGATGCGGCGACCGGCGAGGATGCTGGAGCGCTCGGCTGCTGGCATCTGGGCGATGCGGGCGGTGAGGGAGAGGATACGGGCGACCTCAGTGATGGGAAGGCCGTCGATGGAGAGGAGTGAGCTGTGATGGATCATGTGATAGGTGGAGCGCGATGCTTATTCAGGGCGACACGGGAGTTCGGTGGAGTTGCATAGCGTTCGCTTGATGATGCCCGCAATCAGTGCTCGGCCAGAAGAATCTTGATATTTGCTTCAACATCATCCTTACTCACGACCCCAACATAGGTAGCGGCGATCTTCCCAGACCTATCAATCAAATACGTGGCGGGATAGGATGGAAATCCGTAGGCGTCGACCACCTTGTCATCTCCCATGAGAATGGGATAGTTGAGCTTGTGGCTGGCCATGAAGGGGCGCACTAGTCCCCAAGCTTCATCGGGACTCTTTAGCCCTTCATAAGGAATATCAGCCGAGATACCCACGGCGGTGAAACCGTTCTTTCCGTAGGTCTGTTGGAGCTCCATGAAGGAAGGTATCTCAAGGATGCAACCTCCGCATTTCGTCGCCCAGAAGTTCAGAAGAACAACCTTTCCCCGGTAGTTCGATACTTGAACGGTCTTTCCATCTGCAGCAACCAGATCAAAATGGGGCGCTGGCTTACGATCTGCTTTCGCAACGATCACCGCGTGAACGTTCTGCTGAGCATGAGCGACCTCTGATGTCAGGACTCCAAACGAGGACGCGATCGTGAGTGCGATGGCCATCCGTTTCAGTTTTTGCATGCCAAAGAAGACCATACTGCGTTCCTTTCTGAAGGAGAGACTGCAATTCTGCCTTGCGGTAGCGAAGACGAACGCTAGTCTGCGAGTTCAACGAGGAGGACTTGTTCGTCGCTGTCGATCTCGTTGAGTTTGACCTCGATGATCTCTCGGCGGGAGGTGGGGATGGTGCGGCCGGTGAAGGTGGCCTGGATGGGGAGCTCGCGGTGGCCGCGGTCGATGAGGACGAGGAGCTGGACGCTACGGGGACGACCGTGAGAGAAGAGGGCGTCGAGGGCGGCGCGGATGGTACGGCCGGTGTAGAGGACGTCGTCGCAGAGGACGATGTCGCGGCCGGCGATGTCGAAGCCGAGCTCGCCTGCGGTAACCGTCGGGCGGGGACCGGCGGTGGAGAGGTCGTCGCGGTAGAAGCTGATATCGAGCACGCCGGTGTCGATGGGGTGCTTCTCGATCTTGGCGATGAGCGCGGCAAGGCGCTGGGCGAGCGGGACGCCGCGGCGCTTGATGCCGACGAGGCCGAGGTTGCGGCCACCGTCGTTCTTTTCGACGATCTCGTGGGCGAGGCGGACGAGAGTTCGCTCGATCTCGGAGGCCGACATGAGGCGGCCCTTCTGGCGGAGCTTCGGGGTGCTGGTAGCGGTGGACTCACTCATAGCGGTTGGGCTCGATTTTAGCAGCAGTGTTTAAGGGCGGGCGTGACGGCGGTTGCGGAGCATGCCACCGAGGGCACCGCCGAAGGCTGAGAAGATGAGAAGGAAGATGGCGCTGATGGTGAGGCTGGCGAGGACGATGCCAGCCTGGAACTCGGGGAGATCGTAGAGCTTGACGACCTCGGGCGCGGCCTGAGCGGCTGAGGCGGCTGCGGTCTGCCTGGACTGGGCAAGGATCTGGGCGAAGTCGGCGTCGAAGCCAGCCATGGAGTGGAGGCCGAAGCGAGCGACGACTCCGGCGATGGCCAGGGCGAGGCCAACGGTCACGATGAGGGCGAGGCCCGTGGTGAGGCCGACACGGGCACCGACACCGGCGTCCATCCAGGCGCGGGGGCGGCGGTGCTGGTAGAGCGCGAGGGTGCTCATGGAGGCGGTGAGGATCCAGATGGTGCTGAGAAACGAGATTCCGGGAACGCGCAGGCCGATGACGCTGAGGACGGCGGCGATGGCGGCGACGAGGAAGGCACAGCGGAGGGCGACCTTCCAGTCCACCTGGCGCGGCAGGGGCGGCGGCAGGGCTCCGGTGGTGTCGGCGCTGGAGACGGATTCGAGTTGGTCGGCGAGGTAGGACTCGGAGAGGAAGAGCTGCGGTGCCCCGCAGTGGGGGCAGAAGGGCGAGAGGCCGTCACCAGTGGGGAGATCGCCGCCGCATCGGTGGCAGGTTGCACGCATACTCTTGTAACGCTATCCCATGCGGTGGGGCGGGGCAAGCTGGTGTCTGGAAGAACGCGGGGCTGGGGCTGGAAAAACAAGCAACGGCAAGGGCCAATGCAGGTCCTTCGGCTGCGCTCAGGATGACAGAGCTAGCACCTATTGTTGTTTGTCGCTCTGGTCGTTTTTGTCCTTATCGTTGCCGAAGTGGAAGTCAAGGGGAAGGTCGAGGGAGACTAGGCCGAATTTGGAACCTCCATTTTCAGGTTTGATGTCTACGATGTGCTGATGCTTTTTGGAGCCGGCCTTGAGCTGGAGTTTGGAATCATCTTTCGAGTCATCTTTGGAGTCATCGTCGTTGACGTTGAAGTTAACTTTGTCGTCCGAGTGGTGGCCTTCGTCGTTGCAGGTGAGCCCCTCGTCGGTGCGGGTGGGAGTGCCGACGGGCTGCTTGTCTTTGCACTGGATGACATTGCCGAAGCGCGCAAGAGCTTTCTTATAGAAGGCGAGGACCTTCTCAGGACTGTCTGGCGTGCGATAGCTGACGGCCTTGACCTTGAGCTGGAAGCTGCCGAAGCTCATGTTGATGTCCGCAGAGCCGTTGTCGTCCTTGCCGTTGGCCTTGTCTTTTTTGACGAGAGTGGCACCGGGGTAGGCAGGAAGGCCGATACCGGCGAGCACATCGGTGCCATCGGTCTTGACTTGCATACCGCCGAATGGGGTGGCGATGCGGACGTTGTCGTTGCCGTTGTGCTTGTCATCATCGATACGGCAACCGATGGTAAAGACGGCTGCGAGAAGGATTGCCGTTGCTACGATTTTTTGGCGCATTGCACTGCCCTCCGGGGCCTGGGGGGAATTCGGGGTACGACTACGATACGCGAGGACGGGGTGGGGAGTTCCGTTGAGGGGGAATCAAGGGCGCGGCGTGGACAGGCGGAGGTGGCCTGACGGCAGGACGCAGGGTGTGTTCCTGTGGGAAAAACTTTGAGGTTGTGCTGGGATGGCGGAG
Organism: Granulicella arctica; assembly: GCF_013410065.1. Lineage (NCBI taxonomy): Bacteria > Pseudomonadati > Acidobacteriota > Terriglobia > Terriglobales > Acidobacteriaceae > Granulicella > Granulicella arctica. Next base: position 1,452,922 of record NZ_JACCCW010000001.1, on the reverse strand, counting down.
GCGGGGTGGCCTATACTTTCCCTAGTCGAACGTTAGACTTACGTCGGCTTGAACGCCGGCTCGGGAGACTGGATGGCACAGCACGGAACAGATCGAACCGCCGCTCCTAAGCAGCGAAGCCTATCGGCGATTCCGGATAAGCTGTACTTCCGGATCGGCGAGGTGGCGAAGCTCTGCGCGGTTCCGGCGTATGTGCTGCGGTTTTGGGAGAGCGAGTTTCCGCAGCTCAAGCCGAATAAGGGTGGCACGGGGCAGCGGCTTTATCGACGGCGCGATGTGGAGATGGCGCTGCACATCAAGACGCTTCTCTACGATGAGGGGTTCACGATTCCCGGTGCTCGGCAGACGCTGAAGACGGAACATCGGCAGAAGGAGCCGCAGCTTTCGCTGGCGATTGTGGAGGGCGAGGCTGCTCCGAATCCGAAGACAGATGCGAAGAGCCTGCGGCGGTTGCAGAAGGAGATGCGGGAGCTGCTGAACCTGCTCTCGGCGACTCCGGCGAAACGGGCGGTGCATCCGATACGGCCTGTGCGGAGTGCGAAGGTCGTGACGCCTGCTCCCAGCTCGGACGACCTGTTCGATTGAAGCCAGTATTGAGATTGCTGCCAGTAGAATCGTTGCAGGCATCCTTTCCTTGATCGACCACGTTTCTTCCAATTCGATTCCTGCTGTGAGGCGGGGGCTCGCGAGCCGCCTGTTGGGGATGTTGCGGCCTTCGGCGACGCATACGGCCTTTTCGGCGACGCTGCTGCTGATGGCTTCGACGGTTCTGTCCGGGATGCTGGGGCTGGTACGGACGAAGTACATTGCTTATCTGTTCGGAGCGGGTGCGGTGACGGACGCGTACTACGCAGCGTTTCAACTGCCGGACATGATCAATTATTTTCTGATCGGCGGCGTGGTTTCGACGTCGTTGTTGACAATGCTGAATCGCTACCAGAAATCCGGCGATGTGGCAGGAGGCGACCGGGCGCTCTCCGCAGTGCTGAACGCGATGTTGGTGGTGCTGATGGTGGGCGTGCTGCTGGGTGAGATCTTTGCGCCGCTATATACGCATGTGGCGTTTCCAGCTTTTCAAGGTCAAAAGGCGGATCTGTGCATCGCGCTGACGCGGCTGCTGCTGCCGGCGCAGTTGTTCTTCTTTGCGGGAGGCGTGCTGGGATCGCGGTTGCTGGTGCGGAAGATCTTTCTGTACCAGGCGGTGACGCCGATGCTTTACAACGTCGGCATCATTCTGGGTGCGGTGTTTTTGCACCGGCGATATGGAGCGTACTCGCTGGCGATCGGCGTGCTGGCGGGAGCGTTTGTGGGATCGCTGGTGATGAATGCGGTGGGCGCGTTCCGGAATGGGATGCAGTATCGACTGATCTTCAATCTGCGGGACGCGGCGTTTCTGGAGTGGCTACGGTTGTCGCTGCCGCTGATGATCGGCGTCTCGCTGACGATGGCGGACAAGTGGATTCTGTCGTACTTCGCCTCAGACGATACGGGCGGCATCTCGCGGATGAATGTGGCGAAGACACTGTTCAATGCGCCTCTGGGTATTCTGGGCGCGGCGGCGGGAGCGGCTTCGCTTCCTTTCTTCGCCGCGTTGTTCAGCCAGGGGAAGATGGTGGAGTTTGCAGCAGCGGTGAACCGATCGGCCTCACGGGTGATTGCGGTTTCTGTGATGGCTGCGGGCTGGATGATCGCGCTGAGTGGGCCGATCGTTGATCTCTATCGCGGTGGGTCGTTCAGCCGGAACGATGCGACGGAGACGGCGGCTTATTTTGGGGTGTTCTCGTTGTCGATTGCGCTGTGGTCGGCGCAGGGGTTCTATGCGCGGGCGTTTTATGCGGTGGGCAATACGCGGGTGCCGGCGATTGTGGGATGGATTGTGACGCTGGTTTCGCTGCCGATCTACAGCACGCTCTTTCATCGGATGGGGATGCTGGGGTTGGCCATCGCCTCGGACCTTGGGATTCTGATTCTGACGGTGACGTTGGCGGTGCTGCTGGATCGGCGGGGGATGGTGCCGCTCTCGGGGCTTGAAGCGGGAGAGATGGTGATGGCGCTGACGGCTGGGAGCGTGGGTTTTGCAGGGGCCGCGGCGTGTGTTGGGTATCTGCCGGTAGCGCATGGCCACCGTGGCGATCTGTTGCTGATCGGTGTGGGGACTGTGGTTTGGGGTGGGCTTTGTTTTGGGGTGTTGACGGTGATGGGGTCGCGGTTGCCGGGGCAGATTTTGCGGCGGCGAACTTAGGGCTCTTCCAGAGAGAATTTGGACGCTTCGGATGAAATGCAGGTCCTTCGGCTTCGCTCAGGATGACAGTTTTTGGGTGGGTTGGGTGAAGAACAGACAACGACAAATGCAAGAGCAACCGCAGGTCCTTCGACTGCGCTGCGCTCCGCTCAGGATGACAGTTTTTTGGTGGGTTGGGGAATGTACGGGTACGAAGATGACTACTTTGCGTCTTCGTACTCTTCGTGCCAGGCGGTTTGGATGGCTTCGAGGATGCCTTCGTTCGACTTGGCGGGGTCGCCGATGAAGCCGGGGAGCTCGGTGACGTAGCGGTGCAGGTCAGTAAAGCGGACGGTGTAGGGGTCCAGGTCGGGGAACTTCTCTTGTAGCTGGATGCCGATCTCTTCGGAGTCGGTCCATTCGATCTCGCGGGGCATGGGGTCTCCTGTCTGGGTTAGGCGCCGGGGCCGTGGGAGGGTTTGCCCTCCTGGACGTAGTTGCGGTTCCACTTGGGGATCTCGACGACGTAGGTGCCGGGTTTTTCGATGACGGCCTGGCAGCCGAGGCGGCTGTTGAGCTGGATGTCGGCGGCGGTCTCCATGCGATCGAGCTCGAGGTCTTCGGGCTCGCTGATGCCGGGTGCGCCATCTTTCACGTGGATGTGGCAGGTGGTGCAGGCGCAGACGCCGCCGCAGGCGTGGTCGAGGAAGATGTCGTAGTTCTCGGCGACGTCGAGGAAGGACATCGGCAGGCCGTGGCCCTCGTAGGGGAGCGAGTCGAAAGGGAACTCTACGGTCTTGCCCTGGGGCAGGAAGGTGACGCGTACCATACCCTCGGCGGCTGGCTTAGAAAGGTCGATTTGGGTTTGCTCTTTGATCTCGGACATAGTTTTCTATTTGATTCCATTGTAGACGTCGAGGCTTCGCCGGAGTGTGACAGGATGAACTTCTCTACCATCTCGGCATGGAGATTAAGTGTTGCGTAGGTATGGAACGGTGAAGGTTAATGCGATGACGGATGATTCTGTTCGCTGTCCGGTCGCAAGGGATTGACCCACCAGCCTCGCCGATCAATATCACGACGCATGGCCGCATCCGTCTCATCGATGATTGTGTCCACTCCCATCGATCTACAAGCGCGCAGGATGCGGTCTCCGTCCGTCCAGGTGAGGCCCTTTAGGATGTCTATTGTTTGGCCGTCGTATTGAAAGGTAAGCACGGTATAAGAGCTACGGCCAGCCGACCGCACGGCCCACTGAAGACAGCGAACCCTTGCTGAGGGGTAGTGGAGATGCTGCCATCGGCCCCATATTCGCCTGCGTGCGAGATGAAGCTCATGAGCATTGCATTGCAGCACCTCTCCCGAGATCATGGTGATCGATCTAAAAGCAAATAAAAGCGCGAAAGGCAACGATAACAATAGAGAGGAAAAATCGCTCGCGCCTGCGATGGGCTCAACTAATTTCCTAATGCAGCAGATCGAGGCATATCCGATATAGAGAGCAGCCACTATCCACGCGATCGCGAGGTTCCATAGCGGCATACGGTATTTCACGGAGACCTTGTCCGCACTCACACGAATCTCATAGATTCGAGGTTTCATTTGAGGACTCCCTTACGGCCTTTCGGTACCTTACAGCCTATAGCTTCGCATTACTTCTTGGCGTCGCTAATTTCGGCCTTCGCGAAGGGGTGGGGAGCGGTTGGGCCTTCGCCGAGGTTTTCGCCGGCGGATTGCATGGTCTGGCCCTTCATGGCGCCGGAGACGGCGGTGTCCATCATGAGCTCGGCGAAGCGGCGGGTGGCTTTGTCGAGGGTGTCGATGGCGGCGCGGATGAGCTTGTAGTCGCTGCCCTGCACTGTGGCTTTGAGCTGGGTGATGGCGGCTTCGATCTTGGCTAGCTCTTCTGCTGTGAGTTGCTGCCAGGCATCGTGCTTGCGGCCCTTTTCGACGGCGGTGAGGATGGTTTCGGCTTCGTTCTTGGCTTCGATGACCTGACGCTCGTGGATGTCCTCTTCGGCGTTGTCGAAGGAGGCGAGGATCATGGTTTCGACCTGCTCGTCGGTGAGGCCGTAGGTGGGTTTGACCTCGATCTCGGCCTCTTTGCCGCTGCGCTGCTCGCGGGCGGAGACGTGGAGGATGCCGTTGGCGTCGATGAGGAACTTGACCTCGATGCGGGGCAGACCGGCGACCATGGGCGGGATGCCTTTGAGGTCGAAGCGGGCTAGGGAGCGGCAGTCTTTCGCTAATTCACGCTCACCCTGGACGACGTGGATGGCGACGTTGGTCTGGCCGTCTACGCCGGTGGTGAAGTGCTCGGTTGCCGAAGCTGGGATGGTGGAGTTGCGTTGAATGATCTTTGCTACAACGCCGCCTAGAGCTTCAATGCCGAGGGAGAGTGGGGTTACGTCGAGGAGTAGGAGGTCTTCGGTGGCGGAGCTGGCGGTTCCGGAGAGGATTTGAGCCTGGACGGCTGCGCCGAGGGCGACGACCTCGTCGGGGTTGAGGTCGGTGTGGGGCTTCTTGTTGCGGGCTTTGAGAGCGAAGAGATCGTCTACGAGCTGGCGGACGGCGGGGATGCGGGTGGAGCCGCCGACGAGGACGACTTCGTCGATCTGGTCTGAAGTCAGGCTGGCGTCCTTGAGGGCCTGGCGGACGGGACCGGCGGTGCGGGCGATGATGGGGGCGGTGAGGGAGTCGAACTGCTCGCGGGTGATCTCGCGGGCGTAGGGCTTGCCGCTGGGGAGGGTGAGGGCGATGCGCGCGGTGGGCGCGGTCGAGAGGGCTATTTTGGCTTCGATGACGGCCTTGCGGATGGCCTGGACTGCTTCGCCGTTGGCGCGGAGGTCTTCGCCGAGGTCACCGGCGATGTCGTCGAGGGCGATGGCGATGAGGAGGTTGTCGAGATCGTCGCCGCCGAGGTGGGTGTCGCCGCCGGTGGCGACGACCTCGAAGATACCCTCGTGGAGCTTGAGGATGGAGACGTCGAAGGTTCCGCCGCCGAAGTCGTAGACGGCGATGAGGCCGTCTTTCTGCTTATCTAATCCATATGCCAATGCTGCGGCGGTGGGTTCGTTGACGAGGCGGAGGACTTCGAGGCCGGCGATTCTTCCGGCATCCTTGGTGGCCTGGCGCTGGGCGTCGTTGAAGTAGGCGGGGACGGTGATCACCGCCTTCGAGACCGGCCCTCCGAAGAAGCGCTCGGCGTTCTTCTTGAGTTGGAGGAGGACGTAGGCGCTAATCTCGGGGGGCGTGAGGGTGAGGCCGCCGACGTTCAGCTTGAGGACCTCACCGGGCTTGAGGCCGTCGGCGAGCTTGAAGGGGAAGAGCTTCAGCTCTTCCTGGATGTCGTTGAGGTCGCGGCCCATGAGGCGTTTGGCGGAGTAGACGGCGGAGCCGGAGTCGGTGAGGAGGGTAGTGCGGGCGGCGTTGCCGACGACGAAGCCATCGGTGCTGTCTTCGTTGAAGGCGACGACGGAGGGGACGAGGCGGTCACCGTCCTCGCCGGGGATGACGACGGGGGTGTCGCCCTGCATGAAGGCGACGAGGGAGTTGGTGGTGCCGAGGTCGATGCCTACGACGCGGGTTTGTTGCGTGTCGCTCAACGAGATTCCTTTGCTGGCTGCGGTACGGGTGGGTTCAGAATGTATTGGGCTTCGCCGCGTCCAAACGACCAGTCTGCGAGCTCATTTTCGGTGAGCACGATCATGACGTTATCGGGGTCAATCTTTGCCCGTTCCTGGAGGAGCCGTGCGACTTCTTTATAGAAAGACTGCTTGGTTTCGACGGAACGGCCGCGCCTAAGAGTGACGTGAATGAGCACAAAATCATCGGTCCGGTGCACCCGCATAAAGCTGCGATCTACGATCAACTCTTCCTGCGGATGCGCTGAAAGAACGATGAAGCGGTCATTTTCAGGGATGCCAATCGTTGCTCTCATGGCGTCGTAGATGGAGGCTGCGATTGCCTGGCGCCGTTCGGCGGCCATCGATTCATAGACTGAGATGCGGACGAGTGGCATGGTTCCCTTTCGTGAAGAATGTTCTATGCTTCGAGTGCTTCGTTGACGTCGCGGACGAGGTTGCGGAGGTAGCTGCGGCGATTTAGCAGGGCTACGAGAGCGCCCTTCGCCGTGTCTTTTGCCGCGTTGTCGTTGGTGTCGATGGCTGCGTCCCATTTGGTCCAGAGTTGCTCAAGGTCGGCGTGGGTAGCGGCCATTTTTGAGTCGAAGAGCTGCTTGGCGGCGAGGAGGTCCTTGCGGAGCTGGGGGTCGTCTTCGCCCATCTTTTTGGCCATGCGCATCTCTTCGAGCTGCATGTTGAGCTCGAAGGCCTCTTCGAGGAGGTCGGGGGGGACGATCTGTTTTTTCGCGACGCCGGTGGCGCGGGCGGCTTCGGTGGCGGCTTTGGACTGCTCCTCGAGCTCGACGCCTTCGAGGGTTAGGAGATATTGGGTGCGGAGGATGGGGTCTTTGAGGGTGCGGTAGGCGTCGTTGAGGAGGGAGGACTGGGCTAGCGCGGCTTCCTGCCCAGCGAGGGGCTTTGCGGCGAAGCGGTCGGGATGGAGCTTGCGGCTGAGGGTGTAGAAGTGCTTCTCGAGCGCGGGGACGTCGAGCGTGAGCTTGCGCGGGAGGGTGAAGAAGGTGAAGAAATCCATAGGGAGAGAGTATGTGGGTGAGTTCACTCGGCCGACCGCATAACTAAGCGGCGACGGAGATGCGTTCCGCGGTTGTAACTGGTTCAGGAATGGGCAGGCCGTCTTGACGGAGCTCCTCGATGTAGATGCGAACTCCATCGCGGATTAGAGTGACGACCTCTTCCCGTGTTTCAGCGGCGACGCCGAGGCCTGGAAGGTCAGGAGCATAGGCTCCCCAGCCACCGTCTTTACCCTTCTCGAAGATCACCAGATAGTCTCGCATGTACTTACTCCAAACCTGCTTGCTTCAGGATACTCTTGAGCGTTCCTTCCGGTATATCCTTTGCACCGTGATAAGCAATGACCACTGTTCCCTGTTTAGTGGGGTGCTTATAAATATGATGGCTGCCACTGGTGCGTTTCCAGTACCAGCCGTCCTGCTCTACTAATTTGATTAACTCTCGATATTTCAATCTGTCACCTCGACAAGTTTATGGGGCGAGGTGGCAAAACCTGTCAAATCGCTGGCAATTTGCTAGGTAGAGAAGGACGAGCCGCAGCCGCAGCTCTTGGTAGAGTGCGGATTGATGAAGTTGAAGGCCTGGCGCATCAGGGTCTCTTCGTAGTCGAGGACCATGCCGTGGAGGTAGATGAAGCTCTTGGGGTCGACGAAGATGCGGATGGACGGTGCGTCGGTGGCTTCGGGATCGAGGTGCGTCTGGGTGAAGGCGTAGACGCGGTCACGGTCGCGGGGCTGGGTGTCGAAGCGGATGTTGTAGCTGAGGCCGGAGCAGCCGCCGCCCTGGATGCCGACGCGCAGACCGCCCTGGTCGGGAGTGATGTTCTCCTTGGCCATGGCGATGCGGATGCGCTTGAGGGCGCGCTTGGTGACCTGGATGCCCTTTTGCTCAGGATTCTGTCCGTCGGCGTCGAGGACGATCTGGCCGGCGAGCGGGTTGGTCGGCTCGGGGGCTGAGGCTCCGGGTGCGGGGGCTCCGATTTGGGTGAAGGTGGCCATAGGGGTTCGATCGGTAAAGAATTCTTTGTTTGAAGAGAATGTCACTGCGACAGGACTTGTCGCCAAAGAAACATCTCCTCAGGGGCTAAAGCCCCGCGTCAGGCAGAGTTTTATGGCGCGGCTAAAGCCGCGCCCTTTCAAAACACAGTCCGGCACCGAGGTCTTTTAGTGAGCGGCTACCGCGACGCCTTCGGTCTCGGCAACGCTGTTCTTCTTCTTCCAGTCGCCGATGGCTGCGCGGATCGCGTCTTCTGCGAGGACCGAGCAGTGGATCTTGACTGGGGGAAGCGCGAGCTCCTTGACGATGTCGGTGTTCGAGATCGTGAGGGCCTCGGCGACAGTCTTGCCCTTGACCCACTCGGTGGCGAGGGAGCTGGAGGCGATGGCCGAGCCGCAGCCGAAGGTCTTGAACTTGGCGTCCTCGATGACCTGGGTCTCGGGGTTGACGCGGATCTGGAGGCGCATGACGTCGCCGCACTCTGGCGCGCCGACGAGGCCGGTACCGACTTCATCCGAGCTCTTGTCCATCGAGCCGACGTTGCGGGGATTCTCGTAGTGATCTACTACCTTGTCGCTGTATGCCATGGGGATGTCCTCATTTTGGATAACTATTATTATCCGTCTGTTTAGATGATACTCCGATGCGGTTCGGTGCGTCGGGTGAATGTTCAGTACGGGAGATTGGAGATCCCACCCTTTCGCGATGAAAATGCGAAAGGGTGGGGTATCCGGCTAAAAATTCGGTGGCCTCAATATATTCTGCTTGAGCTTCATTGCCAGGTAAACCAGAAGCAATGCCCCACTGCCACCGACCACTATTGGCGCGAAGGAACCTACAAACCAAGAGCGAAAAGACAAGTGAAGCGAGTAGTCGACCACTGCGCCGACTGCGGCCATTACTGCCAACGTGGCCAAGACTCGAAGCAGACGGACTCTATCGGTGACGACTTTGCGCTCCATGCAATCCCCTTAGTGGGCAGCCCACTCGATCTTGGTGAGGTCGATTCCCTCTTTGACCATTTCGTAGAGGGGCGACAGCTCGCGGAGCTTGAGGACGACGTCGATGACCTTGTCGGAGACGTAATCGACTTCGGCTTTGGTGTTGAAGCGGCCGAGGCCGAAGCGGATGGAGCTGTGGGCTACGTCGTCGCCGAGGCCGAGGGCCTTCAATACGTACGACGGCTCGAGGGTGGCCGAGGTGCAGGCCGAACCGGAGCTGACGGCGATGTCGTTGATGCCCATCAGGAGCGACTCACCTTCGACGTAGACGAAGCTCATGTTGAGGTTGCCGGGGAGGTGGTGCTCCATGTTGCCGTTGACGTGAACGTAGTCGAGAGCTTTCTCGAACTTGGCCTTCATGTAGTCGCGCAACTCGATGAGGCGGGCGGACTCGGAGGCCATCTCTTCGCCGGAGAGCTCGCAGGCTTTGCCGAGGCCGACGATGCCGGGGACGTTGAGGGTACCGCTGCGCATGCCGCGCTCGTGGCCGCCGCCGTTGATCTGCTCGGAGATTTGAACGCGGGGGTTGCGGCGACGGACGTAGAGGGCGCCGACACCCTTGGGACCATAGATCTTGTGCGCGGAGAGGGAGAGGACGTCGATATTGTCCTTCTGGACGTCAACGGGGATCTTGCCGACGGCCTGAACGGCGTCGGTGTGGAAGAGGATGCCCTTCTCGTGGCAGAGCTTGCCGATCTCGGCGATGGGCTGGATGACGCCGATCTCATTGTTGGCGTACATGATGGAGACGAGGATGGTCTTGTCGTCGATGGCGCGCTTGAGGTCTTCGATGTCGATGAGACCGTCGGCCTGGACCGGTAGGTAGGTGACGCGGTAGCCCTGCTTTTCGAGCTTCTTGCAGGTGTCGAGGATGGCTTTGTGCTCGGTCGCCTGGGTGATGATGTGGTTGCCGCGCTCGCGGTACATCTCGGCGATGCCCTTGAGGGCGAGGTTGTTGGACTCGGTGGCACCGGAGGTGAAGATGATCTCCTTGGGGGTACAGCCGATGAGCTTGGCGATCTGCTCGCGGGCAGTCTCGACGGCCTTCTCTGCCTCCCAGCCGAAGGCGTGGTTGCGGCTGGCTGCGTTGCCGAACTTGCCGCTGAAGTACGGGAGCATCGCCTCGAGCACGCGGGGATCCATCGGCGTGGTGGCATGGTTATCCATATAGAGCGGCAGGGTGACGCCGGCTGGGAGCGGCTTGCTGGTCTCGGTGATGATGACGCCGTTGTTGGCTATGCCGTTGCTGCTGATCTCGCTGCTCATGTCTTGCTCCTGAGGATGGTTCCGTAACGATGGTTCGGTCCGGCTTATGTTTTTATGTTCTAGATCGCGATGCTGACCAGGCCACCTGCGACAGCGGCTCCTGTGTTCGACCGATCCGTCTCCGCCATATCGATCAGATCGCTGATGCGGATGCCGTTCAGCAGATCCTTGATGCTGTCGTTCACCTTGCGCAATGGTTCTTTGATGGTGCAATGGCCGGCAAGGTCGCAAGTTCCGTGAATCGTAATGCAACTGGTGATGAAAAGCGGCCCGTCGATCGCCCGGATGACCTCGAAGGCGGTGATCTCGTCTGCTGCGCGGGCCAGACCATAGCCTCCGGTGCTGCCTGCATGCGAGACGAGCAAACCGGCCTTCGCCAGCGTTTGGAGGATTTTGGCCAGAAGCTGCGGGGGGATGTGGTACGCCTCCGCGATCTCCTTGGCGCTGCTGGCTGCGTTGGCCGGATTGGCAGCGACTTCCTCGGCGAGATACTTCAACGCCATGAGACCGTAATCCGCTTTTTTGGTCAGACGCAGCATAAGTCACCCGATCGGCACAGCTATGACCGACTAAATCGGTCCTAAATTAGTGTACGGCGAGACGTATACGCATGCAACCGTTTCTGTGATGACTGCCACTTAGATGCACTGTTTTTGGTGCAGATTGGCGTTCGGGCGGAACGAAGAAGGAGATACTGGTAAATCCACATTGACAAGGCTGGCGGGGACGGGCAGAATCCTTAGAAATCCAACCCTTCCCATGACCAATACTTGCAAACATCCCCAGGTTCGAGTCGTCGCCCGCGAGGACGATGTGGAGTTCGTCGAATGCCAGAGCTGCCGCGAGGTCTTCGACGCGGCGGAGTATGTCGATATGGCGATAGAGGAAGAGGAGCTTGCGGTAAGCACTGACGATGAGGCAAAACCTGTGAAGGCGCATCGCGGACGGCACTAGGGTTGACGATGCGGTCAGCGCTGCCCTGAAGAGACGAGCGGAGCAGTACTGCTTTCGTGGGCGCTGAGGCGGCGCAGGATGATCCATGCATATTGAGCGGCGGAGAGCGGTGCCAGATAGGCGATCGACTGGACGAGCACGTCTCGCAAGGTGCCCACAGCCGCGTAGGGGACGATCTTCTGGAAGAGCACGACTAGCAGCGTGACGATCTGGACGAGCGTGTTGAGCTTGCCGAAGAAGCTGGGGCGGAAGTTACGCAGGGTTCCGGTGGCGAAGAGCAGTGTGGCGATGAGCAGGATGCCGAGGTCGCGGCTGAAGACCAGTACGGTAACGTAGCGGGGGATGAGGCCGACATGGGTCAGGACGATGAAGAGCGTGCTGAGCAGGAGCTTGTCGGCGATGGGGTCGAGATACTGGCCGAGGGTGGTGTGCTGGCTGAGCCAGCGCGCGAGGAGGCCGTCCATGCCATCGCTGATACCGGCCAGGATAAAGAGCGCGAAGGCGGTGCGGTAGTTGCCGTCCAGAATCTGGATGACGAGAAATGGGATGATGAAGAGCCGCAGCAGCGTCAGGAGATTGGGTGCAGCGCGGAATTGACTGAGAAAAGGCATGCGACGTATGGCCATCGTAGCGCATGTGATGCATGAGGTGGGCGGCTTGGCGCAGAGTATTGGGCCGGATTTAGCCTTAGTTGAAGCGATGTGCACTGCGCATTGAGCAGCAACGGTTCCATACGAAGGTTGCCGGGAGCGACGGATTGCTCTAGACTGGAATGACGCATGCAGGCGCGTAGCTCAGTTGGTTAGAGCGCTACCTTGACACGGTAGAGGTCAGCGGTTCGAATCCGCTCGTGCCTACCATTATCCTTCGATACGATATTTGGTTTCTTGCGACTCCATCACAGTTTTTACAAGTAGTCGGGTGCTGATTACCTGTAGCCCATTTTGGTGCTGCTCCCTTTATTTTTGTCGGAGGCTGCGGCTTGTGTAGAAATGTTCGTACCAATCTGGCTATTGGCAGCGCTTGAGCATCTTCACCTCTACTCCCATTGAGCGGAGGCGGTTGCCAGGCTGTGCCTCAACGAATGCCCATAGGAAGATTTGAGTGGCCACCAAAATATCTACTGCCTGCTGCGGACCATCGTGTAAAGTGCAGAAGATCTCTTTTATTTCATCTGCCAAAACAAAGGTATACATCCATGAAACGCTTGTTTCGCTTCTGCCTGCCTGTGTCTCTTTATCTGTTGATCGCGCTGAGTGGGGTGCACGCGCAGAAATGGACACAGCCAACGCCCGAAGAACTCTCGATGACCGAGCAGAAGGGCGCTCCAGAAGGGGATGCGGTTTACCTGTATCACGAAGAGGTCACAGATGATAACGAGGCGACCTTCAGTTATTACAACCGAATCAAGATCCTGAAGGATAAAGGTCTGAAGCTCGCTGAGATCAAGCTTTACTCTACGGAGCGGACGGATGGAATGGGCACAAGCGTACGGAGCTTCAGCGCAAGAACGATTCATGCCGATGGCACAGTTATCCCCATGACCCAGCCCGCAACAGACGAAATAGTCGCCCAAGCAAAGGATTGGAAGAGAATAAGGAAAATCTACAAGCTGCCGCAGCCAACTGTAGGCAGCATTTTGGAATACCGTTACACCTTTGAGCTCCACAACCATCTTGAATCGCCGATATGGGATGTTCAACGCGATCTATACACACGGAAAACCCATTATGTATGGGCCGTAGCAAATCGAAAAATAACCAGCAAGGTGAAAGGTGAGCTTGGGCGGACGGTGGATCAGATTTCCTGGTCGCCGCTGCTACCGAGTGGAGTGGACGTTAAGAGAACTGATCGCTGGGACGGCCAGCTTCGAACGGCGTTCGTGCTGGATGCAGCGGATATTCCCGCGATCCCGATAGAGGAGAATATGCCTCCTCCATCAAGCTTTGCCTACAAGGTACGTTTTTATTACAGTGCTGAATCTTCCAAGGAGGCGTTCTGGAAGGAGTTCGGGGCACATTGGTCGGAGGCTCAAAATCATTTTATTGGGCCGGGACCGGGAGTAAAAGCGGCTGTTTCAAAGTTGCTAGCTCCGGGCGATACACCGGAACAGAAGCTCAAGAAGTTGTATGCGGCAGCCATGGAGCTTGATAACACCAGCGTCGCGCGAGATCAGGGCGCTCCGGAGCCCCAGGTAGCGGGAGATGTGCAGCCAAAATCTACCGACGACGTATTAGCGGCACGGCGAGGAAATAACGATCAGATAAACTCCCTCTTTATTGCGATGGCTCGCGCCGCCGGTATTAAGGCCTATGCGATGCGCGTGTCGAACCGCGACGAGTATATCTTTACTCCGACACATCTGACGCTGGCACAGCTCGACGACGACATAACGATCGTGAACCTCGACGGCAAGGAGATCTTTCTGGATCCAGGAACGCGCTTTTGCCCATTCGGGCATCTTGGCTGGAGGCACTCCTTAGCGTCAGGCTTGAGACAGACCGAAGCTAAAACGGAGATCGCGTCCACACCATCTGAGCCATTTGCAGCTCATCAAATACAGCGGGTCGCTAACCTCAACATGGATGAGCATGGGCAGGTGACCGGCACAGTGAAACTGACTTTTATAGGCACTGCAGCCATCCACTGGCGCCAGGACGAAGCAGTCAAGGGAGAGCAAGCAGTCCGCGACAGCGTAAAAGAACTCTTGAAGAAGCAGCTTCCGGAAGGGATGAATGCGGAAGTAACTTCGATTGCGAAAGCGAATGAGTATGAGGAACCGCTAACGATTATGGCGGACGTGAAGGGAATGATTGGCACAAGCGAAGAAGCGCGAATTTCGCTTAAGGCTGACATATTTCAAGCTCAGAGTGAGCAGATTTTCAAGCCGGAGACGAGAGAACAGCCGATCTACTTCGATGTCAGCGAGGTAGTTCTTGATGCAATTCGCATTAACCTTCCACCTTCCATTACCGTCGCCTCGCTGCCAACTCGCGAGGCAGAAAAGCTACAAAATGGGGCTTCTTACGATCTCTCCACGGAGTCGAATGCGACAAGCGTGACGATTCGCAGAAACTATGTACTTGGGCGAATCTTCTATCCCGTATCCGACTATCCAGAGGTTCGATCGTTTTATTCAAAGATGTCTGCTAAGGATCAGGAATCGATCGTGCTGCTAAGTTCTGCTGTAGGAGCAGGGAGCAAGTAGACTCACAAAAATGGCGCGTTCTGCTTATCCGGTAGTTATCCGCTCCATTGAGAACCTTCAGCAAGGATGGTGAGAAAAGGGCAGCGTACACCGATGTCTTTGGCTATCGAAAGCGGCTTGAAATGAACGCCGCCGACCAGCTTGAAGTACACTGCCCAGGATAGGGAGGCTGCGACCCTACCGGTGGCAGGTCCTGCGGCAACAGCACTGCTGGGTCTGCGGCAGGCACCATCTCCAGATAACTCCCGTGGCCAAACTTCCACTCGTCCGGCACCTGGAATCCTCCAATCGATTTGTTTGCAAGGATCGTCTTCGGCCCGCTTCGGCCGAGTGCTGATTGGAACCATGGATGCCCTGCATCGATGATGCCCTCGAACACATTTCCTGCCGGAAATGCTTTGGCGAGCACCTCGTCCTGCATCGATGCCAGCAGGCTGATCTTCCCTGTCCAGTTCGCCGCTGCTGCATACTCCGCCGTCAGGCAGTCATGATTCACGGCTCCGGCCATAAGCGCCACCTGCCGCACCGCTACGGGTGGGTTCAACTGACTCAGAGACTTCACCGTCTCCAGCAGCAAGCGGCCGCCCAGGCTATGCGACACCAGCGAGATCGAGTTCACACCGACAAAGTTCGCACCGATAAATGGTGCCAGCAGATCGCCGCACTGCATCGCGTGCCGGCCTTCGCCCGGGTAACACAGAGGTCCCAGCCACGACGAGTTGCCCGGCCAGATGATCCCCAGGAACACCCACGTCTCGTCGAGCTGTAGCAGCGTGCTCCAGTGCGACAGAGACTGGTATCCGGCAGCCTGCGGCACGTTGAAGCCATGGATTGCCAGCAGCACATTCTTCCCCAGAAGCTTTGTCTGAAGGTCTGCGAGCGGCAGCGGCTGATCGCTCGCGACGTTGCCCGTGGCGGGGTCGATCGTCACCTGCCGCGGCAGAACGCTGTCGCCAACCTCGTCTCCCCCAGGCCGATTGCGCAGGTTCAGGAAGTAGGTCATCAGGGTTTGCTCATCTTCTGAACCAGGTTGGTTCCAGCGGCGATCGCGCTCGTCAGATCCTTCGCAACCGGTGCAATCGGCGTTGCCAATGCACCCGCGAGAATCGCCTCCCACGCAAACGGATGCTGCACATATGCACAGAGTTTCGAAAAAGCCCCTCCGTTGCCAGGATGCGAGTACAGAAAGCCGGCCACAAACGCGATCGCAACCGAAAACGCCCCCGCGAGAATCTTCGCGGCGTTGCGGTATCGCTGGTCGGCCCTCTGATAGGCCTGGTCGAACAACGAGGTCAGCGCCAGATCGAACCGCCCAAACGTATCCGCCTCCGCAGGGGAGAGGGCGACGCCGGTATTGATTTTGGTCGCGATCACAGCGAGTTCGTCGGGATCGACTCCTGTAGCCGCGGCCAGCTGAGCAGATGTCGCGGCCGTCAGGCGCAGCTTGATCAGTGTCTTGGCAATCGCCTTCTGGTCTGCAAGGACGGTCCCGTTCATCCAATTTGCGCGCAGATTGTCGAGGACCGATGCATAGGTCAGCGGGGTCGACCGGTCCGTCGGCGATGGGTTTCCCCCAAACAGTGGCGCCAGAGCCTTCTTGATGTCTCCCATCCCGACCCGGGACACACCCCCTCCAGCAGCCTTTGTTGTATCCACCAGACCAAAGGAGGCTGTCCCAAGCGCTCCAAGCGCAGTGATGACGTCGATGACGGAGAGTTGAGATAGATTGGCGGCGGGCAGCAGAGAGAGGTCCATAGAGTCTCCAGACAGGAACGTATTCACACTGGGGCCCGCTAAATTGATACTGGCCGATTCGAATCGAGCACCGTCTTGAAGTCAAGATAATTCGTGGCTGAAAATTGTGCGATATCAATCCATTGAGCGGTTCTTAGAGATGAAGCATTCCACTCTGCCCGCCTTGCATGGTATGATCAAACATCGGCAGGCTACCTGTGACACGGTAGCGGTCAGCGGCTTGAATCTGCCGCGCCTACTACTTCCACGACACTTCAATTGATTTGAAGGCTTGTTTGACGGAAGTTTCTGCGACTCAAGATTGGAGCACTACTATGGCAGCCAAATGCGATCTTTGCGGCAAAGGCCCGCAGTTCGGTAACAACATCTCCCACGCCAACAACACCACGCGTCGTCGCTGGAACGTGAACCTGCAGCCTGTGAAGGCCAAGGTTGGCACCGTCAGCAAGCGCATGCGCGTCTGCACCGGCTGCATCAAGACCGGCAAGATCGTCAAAGGCTAAGAGCTTCCCTCTAGAACGAAAGACCCCAGCCGAGGGTTCAGCGGCTGGGGTTCTTTGTGTTTAACCATGACTCCTGAGAGTTATTGTTTCTCAAACGCCAGGGAAGCGCTGTTCATGCAGTAGCGGAGGCCGGTGGGGCGGGGGCCGTCCGGGAAGACGTGGCCGAGATGAGCACCGCAGGTGGCACAGGTGACCTCGATCCGGCGCATGCCGTGGGCGTTGTCTTCGTGGGCCTCAATGGCGTCAGCGGAGACGGGCAGCCAGAAGCTGGGCCAGCCGCTGCCGGAGTCGAACTTCTTGTCCGAGGTGAAGAGCTCGGCGTTGCAGGCGGCGCAGCGGTAGATGCCGTCCTCGTGATTGTTGTTCAAAGGGCCGGAGAAGGCAGGCTCGGTTCCCTTCTGGCGCATGATGTGGAACTGCTCGGGGGTGAGCAGCTCGCGCCACTCGGCGTCGCTCTTATGGACTTTTTCTCGCTGGACCTTTTCTTGCTGAGTTTCGGGGGTGGTGCTCGTCATGTCTGCCATATTGCTCCAACTTTCCTGATCTATACATTGGATGCGGGGATGCCGGATAGGCTTCCCCGCATCTCAGCGGCTATGCCTCTTTGGCGATGACTTCGATCTCGACGAGAGCGTCCTTCGGCAGACCGGCGACGGCGATGGTGGAGCGGGCGGGCGGAATGACGCCGGTCGGCGCGAGATACTTCGCGTAGATCTCGTTCACGGCGGCGAAGTCGCTCATGGATCTGAGGAAGACGGTGGTTTTGACGACGTGGACGAGATCGAGACCGGCCTGGGCGAGGACAGCCTTGATGTTTTCAAAGACGCGGGTGGTCTGCTCGGCGATACCGCCTGCAACGAGAGTGCCGGTCGCGGGGTCGAGGCCGATCTGGCCGGAGGCGAAGAGCGTATCGCCGACGCGGATGGCCTGCGAGTAGGGGCCGATAGCGGCGGGAGCTTCCTTGGTGGCAATAGCGATTTTGGTCTGGGTCATGCTGGGATTGTCTATGGTGGAGCGACATTTCGCAACCGGGACGGCTCCCGCTTTTGTGTGTGAATCTTTGACAAAAGGCTATCCAGAAGCCTGTCGGTGGGGTTTAATGGCAGGCGGAGGAAGCGACCATGGGATTTCTTGACGAAATTGGAGCGGTAGCGGGGCAGCTTAGTCAGAACAGCGACCAGGCTAAGGTAGCCGGTGGTCTGATGCAGGCGCTGGAACAGCATCCGGGCGGCATTCAGG
The DNA here is from genome assembly GCF_013410065.1 of Granulicella arctica. Lineage (NCBI taxonomy): Bacteria > Pseudomonadati > Acidobacteriota > Terriglobia > Terriglobales > Acidobacteriaceae > Granulicella > Granulicella arctica. The sequence continues at coordinate 1,435,124 of NZ_JACCCW010000001.1, read as the reverse complement.
GCCTGATCGACAACTTCAAGCAGAATGGGCTGGGAGACCATGTGAATGCTCTGGCCTCGGGCGAACAGCAGACGACGACCCCGGAGCAGGTCGAGCAGGGGTTGTCGGGAACGGGCCTGATCGAACAGGCAGCGGAGAAGGCCGGCGTCTCGCCCGATGTGGTGAAGACGGCCATGTCGACGGTGCTGCCGATGGTGATCCAGCACTTTGCGCCGAACGGCCAGGTTGCCGGGCAGAGCGAGTTTGGCGGCATGGCGCAGCAGCTTTTGAGCCGCTTTCTATAAGGACCGGCAAGGAATGGCAACGAACTGTCGATACACAAACAAGTTGCATGGAGACTCTGCTATGAGATTGAAATGGTTATGGAGTGCAGTTGCGGTCGTATGCCTTGCGGCTCCGGCCTTTGCCCAGGTTCAGGTATTTATTGGCCGCACTCCACCACCGATTCGGTATGAGGTACGCCCTCCGATGCCGGGAGACGGGTTCGTCTGGGTCGATGGATACTGGGGGAACGACGGACGGCGGTACAACTGGGTTCCTGGCCGCTGGGATCGTCCGCCGTATCCTGGCGCTTACTGGAACCATCCTCACTATGACCACTACGACCGCGGTTGGCAGATGCATGAGGGCCACTGGGACCATGAGGACCACGACAACCATCATGACTGGGGTCGCTAGTCGGTCGGCACGAAGAGGAAGTAAAAGAGCCCGGGCTGTGTGCCTGGGCTCTTCTTTTGTTTGAAGGGTTATGGCTCGGGTGGTGGATCGAGGGTACCGGACCAGTAGCTCTCGCGGGTGCGGATGCGGGCGTCGGGGTAGTCGGGGATCTTGACGCGGAGGCTGTGGAGGCCGGGTGCTGTATCGGTATGGGGCTGAAAGCTGAGCAGATAGTAGTTGTGGATGTGGTTGGAGAGCTCGTGGAGACTGTTGTCGAAGCTCTTCTGCGAGGTGAAGGTCTGGTATTCGCCACCGGAGAGGGAGGCCAGCTCCTTGGCGGCGTTCTTCTTGACGGCGTTGACGGCCATGACGAGCAGGCCAAGGGGACCGGAGCCGCCGCCGTACTTGAGGTCATTGACCATCTCGTTGCGGCCGGGAGAGAAGGCGACGGAATCGACGACGGTGTTGGTGCGGCCGAGGTCGGCGATGACCTTGGACGGCTTGACCTTGCTGCCGTGGTCGCGGGGCTCGCTGATGAGCAGGATGGCGTGACGATAGTGGTTGTTGCGGCCTTCGAGCAGGCTGGTGGAGTAGGCGACGGCGTCGAGGGTTGCGGCGGCGGTGTCGTCGCAGGGCTGGAGGTCATTGAGGGCGACGCGGAGTTTGTCGGGGTCGCTGGAGAAGTCGCCGAGGAGCGTGGGCTCGGCTCCATAGCTGACGAGGGCGACCTCGCGGGGAGCGCCACCGGCGATGCCGTCGATCATGGTGCCGAGGCCCTGGAGCTTGGCGTATTCCATGACGGCGGAGCGGCTGCACTGGACGGCGACGACGAGCGAGAGGCCGAGGGAGTCAGTGTCTTCGTCGAGATGGACGGTCTGGGGAACGCCGTTGTCCTCGACGATGAACTGCTCGGGTTTGAGTCCGTAGAGGATATCGCCCTTCCTGGTTTGGACCTGCGTGGGAAGGAGGACGACGTTGGACTCGGTGCGCAAGGTATAGGGTTGCTGGTCGGACGCTGGGTTTTGCGCGTGCGGGGCAGGCGCGATGGGGGCGAGCAGAAGGAGGGCGAGGAAGGCTCGTCGCATGGGGTGAGTGTAGCGGATGCAGGGTTTCGTCCGCTTCCATAGAATGCAGAGATGAGCGAATTGCGTGAGGACGTGTTGGCGTATCCGAAGGCCCGGATGATGGAACAGGTGGATGATTACTTCGGGACGAAGGTGGCAGATCCGTATCGGTGGATGGAGGATGTGGATTCGCCGGAGCTGGCTGAGTGGGTTGAGGCGGAGAACCGTTTGACGCAGGAGTATCTTGCGCAGGTACCGTCGCGGAAGGCGATGCACGGGCGGTTGATGGAGTTGATGGACTTTGAGCGGTATACGGTTCCGTCGGGCTATCGCTTGCAGGATGGTGGGACACGGTATTTCTATCAGCACAACTCCGGGTTGCAGAACCAGGCGGTTGTGTATTGGCAGGATGGGCTTGAGGGCGAGCGACAGGTGCTGCTCGATCCGAATGGGATGTCGGAGGATGGGACGGTTGCGCTGAACGGGTTCAGTGTGACGGATGATGGGCGGTTGGCGGCGTATGCGCTTTCGGAGGCGGGGAGCGATTGGCTGGTTTGGCGCGTGCGCGAGGTGGAGACGGGTAAGGATCTAGTGGATCGGATCGAGTGGTCTAAGTTCAGTGGGGCTTCCTGGCTGAAGGATGGAAGCGGGTTCTTCTATGCGCGCTATGATGCTCCGGGCGCGGAGTCGTTCAAGGAGGCTAACTACTTCCATAAGATCTATCTGCACAAGCTGGGGACGGAGCAGAGTGAGGATGCTCTGGTCTTTGAGCGGCCGGATAATGGTGAGCTGAATCTGGGTGCGGTGGTGACGGATGATGGGCGCTATCTGCTGATTCATCAGTCGGAAGGGACTAGCCCGAACAATGAGCTGGCGGTGAAGGATCTGAGCGATCCGGAGGCTCCTGTGCTGCGGCTGATCGCGGAGGCGGATGCGGCTTACAGCCCGATTGAGAACGATGGAACGTTCTTCTGGGTGCAGACGACACTCGATGCGCCGAACGGAAAGGTGATCGGGATCGACCTGACGAAGCCGGAGCGTGAGCATTGGGTGACGTTGGTTCCGGAGAGCAGGAACGCGATCGATCAGGTGTCGATGGTGAACGACACGTTGATTGTGCTGTACCTCGAAGATGCGCAGAGCATGGTCGAGCTGCATCGACGCGATGGGACGGCGATTGGGCGGTTTTCGCTGCCGGGAATTGGGACAGCGGGAGGCTTTGGCGGGAGGCGAACGGACGGCGAGACGTTCTTTGGGTTCACCAACTTTACTGCTCCGGGCGTTGTGTATCGGCTGGATATGCGGACGATGGAGACGACGGTGTTTCGGCAGCCGGAGCTGCGGTTTGCGCCGGATGCGTTTGAGACAAAGCAGGTGTTTGTGGCTAGTAAGGATGGGACACGGGTTCCGGTATTTTTGAGCTACAAAAAGGGGCTGGTGCTGGATGGGAGCGCGCCGACGTTGTTGTACGGCTATGGCGGCTTTGGTGTGTCTTTGCTGCCGAGCTTTTCTTCGGCGCGGGTGCTTTGGATGGAGCTAGGCGGCGTGTATGCGCAGGCGTGTCTGCGGGGCGGCGGCGAATATGGCGAGAGCTGGCATGAGGCAGGGATGAAGTTGCAGAAGCAGAATGTCTTCGACGACTTCCTTGCGTGCGCGGAGTGGTTGATTGACGCGAAGTACACCTCGGCGACGAAGCTTGCGATTCAGGGTGGGAGCAATGGCGGGCTGCTGGTTGGAGCTTGCATCACGCAGCGGCCGGAGCTGTTTGGCGCGGCGTTGGCTGAGGTGGGCGTGCTCGATATGCTGCGCTTCGACAAGTTCACGATCGGCTGGGCGTGGAAGGCGGAGTATGGGTCGCCGTCGGAGGATGCGGCTGAATTTGCTGCGATGTACGAGTATTCTCCGCTGCATCGTTTGCGGGCCGGCGTGGCGTACCCGGCGACGATGGTGATGACGGCGGACCATGACGACCGGGTGTTTCCGGCGCACAGCTTTAAATTTACGGCGGCGATGCAGGCGGTGGCTCCGCCGCAGCCGGCGCTGATTCGCGTGGAGACACGAGCGGGGCATGGGGCTGGGATGCCGCTGTCGAAGCGGGTTGAGGGCGTGGTGGATCAGTATGCGTTTCTGGTGCGGGCGCTGGAGATGGCTGTGTAGCGAAATTCTCTATGCGTGCACTGTATTCCAATTCTGGGCGAATCGCCGCTTCAAGGCCGCTCATCGAATAAATCATGAGTCAGGTGCGTCACTTCGCTCACCAGCCGAGCTGGCCTCTTCGCCGTTATGTGCGCGAGATTCTGTGGGTCAGCTCGGAGCACCATCGAGTACAGGTTCTGCTGCCGGAGACCGCGCTAACGCTTGTGTTGAGACAGTCGGGCGCGGCGTCGCTCGGCGGTGCGTCTCTCCCCAACGCGATTGTTTCCGGTCTGCAACGACGAACCCGCATGGTTGAGCATGCGCCACATTCCTCGCTGGTAATTGTCCGGTTCACTGAGGTTGGCGCCGCGGCGATACTGCACGATCGCGTGGACATGCTTTACAACCAGACATTGCCGCTCGTCGATCTGCTGCCGCGGCAGGAAGTCGACGATATACAGAACGCTCTTGCCGATGTCTGCACGATTCCGCAGCAGATCTCGGTCGTGGAAGAGTTCCTCAGCAATCGGATCGACGCGCAGAATGAGATCGCCAAGCGGAGCATCTCCCCACAGATAGAGGCCGCGGTACAGATGATTCGCAACTCCAATGGCAGGTCTTCCATTCGAGGGATTGCACGTCATCTCGCTATGAGCCAAAGTGCACTGGAGAGGCACTTTCGAGCTGCGGTGGGTGCGACGCCTAAGGACCTTGCCCGTCTTGTTCGCCTGCAACATATCTGCCGGTTGTGGGACAGCGGGAAAAGCTTAACCGACATCGCCTTCCACGCTGGCTATGCCGATCAGCCACATCTGATACGCGACTTCCGGCTCTTCACCGATATGTCTCCGGAGAGCTTCTTTCGCAGCTCCTCGCCACGCAATCTGCCGATTTTTTACAAGTAGGACTTGCCCGACACTGGTTATGCTCCAGGGATGAGAGAACACCTTCCCTGTGCCCGTATCCCATTTCTGCGCAATGCGATCGGCTTGTTTGAGATTGTGTTGCTGCTCTGCTGCGCGATGCTTTGCCAACCTATCCATGCCCAGTCCATCCCATCCAGGTCCACCAGCTTTCAGGAGAAGCACATGAAGCACTACGCGATGATTTTTTATCCGACACGCACACTGACACCCGAAGAGATACAGCAGCGCAAGGTCGAGATTGCGGTCTGGGTTAAGCAGGTCCAAGAGATGGGCGTCTCGCTCGATCCGCGAGGCTTTGGGCAGCCGACGGCGAATTTATCTGCGCGGGGAGGCGAGATTGTTTCTCAAGAGAACTCCGGCGGGCCGACGTTCTCGAATATTGTTTTCTTTGACTCGTCGAGTGAGGATCAGGCGATGCATATCGCAAAGACGCATCCAGGTCTGCGCTACGGGGTCACCCTTGTGATGCGCGAGTGGACGTCCCCTCTGGAAACCCCAGCCGCGCCATGACCGGGGTGCCCGAAGCAGCGCTCGGCAGCAGCTCTCCGGGGCGGGTTTATGCCCGTCCGGAGAACTCGCCGGTCTCGGTCGTCACTTTGACCTTTTCGCCTTCTTTGATGAAGGGCGGGACGCGGATTTCGAGGCCGGTCTCGAGTCGGGCTAGCTTGGTTCCGCCGCCGCTTGAGGAGTCGCTGCGGGCGCCGGGCTCTGCGTAGACGACGTTCAGCTCGACGAAGATGGGGAGCTGTACGCCGATGGGGTTGCCGTTGTACTTGTGCACCTGGAGTAGCGCGCCTTCGATGAGGAAGTCCAACGCATTGCCGATCTTCTCGTCATTGAGGGTGAGGGTCTCGAAGCTCTCCTGATCGAGGAAGTGAGAGCCGTCGCCGTCGGTGTAGAGGTAGGAGGCGGGGATGAGCTCGAGGTCGGGTTCGGTGAACTTGTCGTTCGCCTTGAAGGTCTTTTCAAAGACGGCGCTGGTGAGGAGATTGCGCATCTTGAGGCGCACGAGGGTCTGGCCGCCGCGGGCGGTGGGGGTGGTGATGTCGGAGTCCAGACAGACGAATGGGGAGTTTTCGAATTCAAAGACAATCTTGCGTTTGATGTGGATCGCTTCAATCAATACGGCCATGCATTCCTCAGGTGGGTCGGCACCGAAAGCTGGTGCGGACTTGATTCGTTTCTTAATCAGTATAGGGGGGAGAAGAACAAGCAACAGCAACCGCAGGTCCTTCGGCTCCGTGCTGCGCACTTCGCTCAGGATGACAGTTTGGTGGGTGGAATGACAATTTTTTGGCGGGGGGTCGGGTGGGTTAGATCTTTTGGACGCGTTGGACGTCGCGGACGCCGGGGACTTTGCGGAGGTTTTGGGTGAGTTTGTTGAGGTGGCGGACGTCGACGGTCTCGATCACGAAGTCGACGATGGCGTTGCCGTCGGGGGTGGGTTTGGAGTCGACGGAGCGGATGTTGGTGCCGTCGTCGGCGATGATGGCGGTGAACTCGCGGAGCAGGCCGGGGCGGTCTTCGCAGAGGACGGTGAGGCGGACGGGATAGGTGGCGGCCTTAGGGGCTCCGGCCTCGGTGGGTGGGGCGGACCACTCAACCTGGATGCGGCGGTCGGACTCGTAGAGGAGATTCTGGACGTTGGGACAGCTACGGGCGTGGACGGCGACGCCTTTTCCGCGGGTGACGTAGCCGATGATCTCTTCGCCGCGGATCGGATTACAACAGCGGGCGCGGTAGACGAGGAGGTCGTCCTGGCCTTCGACCTGGAGGGACTCGGAGCCCTTGCCGAAGAAGACGCGTTTGACGGCGTCGGACATCTGGCCGATGGTGTTGCCGACACCGGCTTCTGGCGGTGGGAGCTCGGCTGCGAGGGTGGAGCCGGGCTCTAGCTTATTGAGGACTACGCGAGAGGAGTATTTGCCGAAGCCTACTCCGGCCATGAGTTCGGCTTTTGATCCGAGGCCATAGTCGTGGGCTACGCGGAGGTAGTCGTCGTCGTCGAACTTGTTGAGGGAGAGCTTGTACTTGCGGGCTTCGCGGTCGAGGAGCTTGCCACCGATCTCGATGGCGCGCTCGCGCTGATGCTCGTTGAGCCAGTGCTTGATCTTGTTGCGGGCGCGGCTGGACTTGGTGAAGGAGAGCCAGTCGCGGCTGGGGGCGTGGCCTGCCTGGGTGGTGATTTCGACGATGTCGCCGTTGCGGAGCTTGGTGCGGAGGGGAACGATGCGGCCGTTTACTTTTGCGCCGATGGTGGTGTTGCCGACGTCGGTGTGGATGGTGTAGGCGAAGTCGATGGGGCTGGCGTCCTTGGGCAGGACGACGACCTTGCCTTTGGGGGTGAAGGTGTAGACCTCCTCGGGGTACAGGTCAATCTTGAGGGTCGACATGAACTCGTTGGGGTCGGACATCTCGCGCTGCCACTCCATGAGCTGGCGGACCCAGGCCAGGCGGGCCTCGTCCTTGGCGGTGACGTTGTCGGATGCTTTGTACTTCCAGTGCGCGGCGATGCCCTCTTCGGCGACGCGGTGCATGTCCTCGGTGCGGATCTGGACCTCGAACTGGTGTCCGCCCTCGGCGATGAGCGTGGTGTGGAGGGACTGGTAGAGGTTCGGGCGGGGCATCGAGATGAAGTCCTTGATGCGACCGGGGACGGGACGCCAGATGCTGTGGAGGAGGCCGAGGAGCGCGTAGCAGTCCTGCACTGTGTTGCAGATGACGCGGATGGCGAGGAGATCGTAGACCTGATCGACGGGGATCTGCTGGTCGGCGAGCTTCTGCTGGATAGAGTAGAGGCGCTTGATGCGCCACTCGACGCGGCCTGCGATGTGGTGCTCGGCGAGCTTGGTTTCGAGCTGCTTGACGATCTTCTGAAGGAAGATTTCGCCCTCACCACGGAGGGCGTCGACCTCGGTGGTGAGCTGCTGGTAGGCGTAGGGATCGGTGTAGCGAAAGGCGAGGTCTTCGAGCTCGCCGCGGAGTTTACCCATGCCGAGGCGATGGGCGAGGGGAGCGTAGATCTCGAGGGTTTCGCGGGCGATCTTCTGCTGCTTCTCGGGCTTGAGGTGCTCGAGGGTGCGCATGTTGTGGAGGCGGTCGGCGAGCTTGATGATGACGACGCGGACGTCGGTGACCATGGCGAGGAGCATCTTGCGGATGTTCTCGGCCTGATGGTCTTCGCGGTTGGCGAACTTGATCTTGTCGAGCTTGGTGACGCCTTCGACGATGTGGGCGACCTGCTCGCCGAAGCGCTTGGCGATCTCTTCGGAGGTGACGTCGGTGTCTTCTACTGCGTCGTGAAGGAGGCCGGCGGCGATGGCGGTGGAGTCCATGCGGAGCTCAGCGAGGACCTGGCCGACCTCGAGCGGATGGATGATGTAGGGCTCACCGGAGGCGCGCTTCTGGCCCTCGTGCTGCTGCATACAGAAGGCCCAGGCCTTGCGGATGATGTCGAGGTCGTCGCTGGGGCGGTTGGCGCGGACGGTGTCGAGGAGGGTGTGGAAGTTGCGGTCGATCTCGGGATCGGAGCTGGTGGGATCGCTGGCAGGCGGGGCCTCTAGGTCCATTCTGGTCTCAGCCGAGCGCACAGGGGTTGCCTGCTGCTTGCTGGGCGGCTCGGATTGCGATCCCGGCTGCGGGCCGACCTCTGGCGAGGCCGGGTGGATGGTTGCCATAGGTCATTATAGGCGGTCGGTGTTTCTCCGGATACTGGCGAGGGCTTGGTTATCAACCGGGGTATGGGAGTTTGGGGCGATCGTGCTAGTCAAGAAGGCAATGCAGATAATTTTCCATTCGGTTAGTGGAGGAGGCCGGGTGTGGGTGCTTTGCCGGTGTGCACCCAGGTTACGAGTTCGTCGAAGGCAATGCCGACCTCCTCTGGCGAGATGGCACAGTGGCCGTCGCGGTGGACGTATTGCTGGACGTAGTGGTCGCCGAAGCCGGCCTGCTCGACGATGTGTCCGTAGAGGGCGAGGGTCGTGCCGGGGATGAAGGGGTCATAGGTAGTGTGGAGGGCGAGCATGGGCTTCGTGAGACGGCCGTTCGGCGTGTAATGGTCGATGAGGTAGCGGCGGGCGGCGGGGTCGGCGGCGTAGCGGTGGACGGTGTCGTTGAGCTTATTGTCGTCGGCGGTGGAGGTGGGGTTGGTTCCGGTGTAGAGGTAGTTGCGGTTGTCGAAGGGGTTGCCGCCTGCCTTGTGCTGGTAGTCGGCGATGACGAAGGTGTAGTAGCCGATCATGTGGGCGACGTCGGCATCGCTGTGGAGGGACATGAGGTTGCGCATGGCGGAGGCTGCGGCAGGGTGGTCCTTCAGGGCGTCGGCGATCTTGCGCTTGCTGGCTTCGTTTTCGGGCGAAGGTGCGGGGTAGCCGGAGGATGGCGGCGGGACGAGTGGAGGCAGCAGGCCGGGAAAGTAGGAGTCGAAGGCGGCACGGTCGGCGAAGCGGCGAGTGAAGGACTCGTAGGTGGGGCCGACGGCTCCGCAAAGGTCGAGGCCGCCGATGTAGGGCTTCGGGTTGCGCTCGAGGGTGATGTCGGTGAGGAGACCGCCCATGGAGCCTCCGGCGACGAAGGTCTCGCGTGGTTGACCGTACTTGCGGATGAAGTATCTGCGCAGGTTTTCGGTTTCGGTGATGGCCTGGTCGAGCGCCCAGCCGGTGGTGGAGTAGCCGCTCTGGATGACGGCGTAGCCGCGGTCGAACATGGGGCGGTTCTGGCCGCTGAGAGGGTGGGGTGGATGGTAGACGTAGGGGGTTTCGCTATAGCCGTGATAGAAGACGACGAGGCTGTGGTTCCAGTTGGCGGGGACATCGATGCGGTAGGCGGCGTTGTTGAGCGTGCCTGTCTCCACGGTGCCGGTGGGGGTATGCAGGATGTCCGGTGTGCCGGTGGGGTCTTTCGCGAGCTTCTGTCTTTGTCCAGGGAGCGGCTGCGCCACGGAGAACAGAATGGCGACGGCTGCCGAGGTGATCAGCAGGAGGCGAGACCGCAGTTTGGATTGCATGATCGAAAGCATAGAGGAAAGCGAGCGGGAGGACTAGTGGTTGTTGCTAAAACTCATGCGTGCAGAGGTGTGGGTTGGGTTGTCTAGAACAAGCAACGACAAGTGCAACCGCAGGTCCTTCGACTTCGCTGCGCTCCGCTCAGGATGACAGTCTTTGGGGTGGGGTTGAGTTGGAGAAATGCGATAGGAAAAGGTGCGCTCATGAAGAGCTATTCATGCGGTCTGGGTGAAGCGGTATACTTCTGCGAACCTTGCGGGCAGCTATGTGCGCCTGCGAAATCGATTTTGTAGTCCAGGGAGACAACTTTTGGCTATTCATTTTTCGAGACGTGCCTTTGCGCGCTTGCTTGGCGCTACTGCTGGTGCATCGCTTCCTGCGCTTCCTGCATGGGGAGCCGGAGTTGCTCCGGAGACGGCTGGTGCGGATGCACACCAGTTTCCGCACGGATTTCTGTGGGGCTCGGCTACGGCGTCGTACCAGGTGGAAGGCACGGTGAAGGAAGATGGTCGGGGGCCTTCGATCTGGGATACCTTTTCGCATACGCCGGGCAAGACGCATAACGGAGACACCGGTGATGTGGCGGACGATCATTACCATCGCTACAAAGAAGATGTGCAGTTGATGAAGAACCTTGGCCTGAAGACCTACCGGTTTTCCGTCTCGTGGTCGCGGGTTTTCCCTGAGGGGACGGGCGCGCCGAATCCTAAGGGACTGGACTTCTATAACAGGATGCTGGACGAGCTGCTTGCAGCGGGGATTGCGCCCTATTGCACGCTGTATCACTGGGACCTGCCGCAGGTGTTGCAGGACCGCGGTGGATGGGAGAACCGCGATACGGCGAAGGCGTTTGCGGACTATGCCGGATATACGGCGGGCAAGTTGTCGGATCGGGTGAAGCACTTTATGACGATGAACGAGCTTCGGACCTTTGTTGAGCTTGGCTACTCGACGGGATTTCATGCTCCGGGGCTGAAGCTGGATGCGAAGGGGCTCGCGCAGGTGAGCCACCATGCTGTGCTTGGGCATGGGATGGCGGTGCAGGCGATTCGGGCGAGCGCGAAGCCGGGAACCAAGGTGGGACTGGCCGACAACCTGACCGCGTGCACGCCTGTGTTCGATGCGCCAGAGCACGTGGAGGCAGCGGGCCGTGCGACACGCGAAGAGAATGCGATGTTCCTGACCGTTATCCAGGAGGGGCGCTATACGGATGGGTATCTGAAGCGGCTGGGTGCGGCGGCACCGAAGTTTACGGCAGAAGAGCTGGCAATCATTGGCAGCAAGCTGGACTTTACGGGCATCAATATTTACACACCTGCGTATGTTCGTGCGGATGATTCGGAGAAGGGCTATGCCATGGTGCCGTCGCCGGCGTCATATCCGCACATGTTCAGCCCGTGGCTTACGATTGGGCCGGAGGCTCTGTATTGGGCTCCGAAGCTGGTGGCGAAGTTATGGAACGTGAAGGAGATTTACATCACGGAGAACGGTGCATCGTCGGCTGATGTGCCGACGCCAGAGGGAAGAATCCTGGATACGGATCGCGTGATGTATCTGCGGAACTATCTGACCCAGTTGCATCGAGCGGTGGCGGAGGGCGTTCCGGTGAAGGGATACTTCCTGTGGAGCCTGCTGGACAACTATGAATGGGCGGATGGGTATGAGAAGCGCTTCGGCATTCATTACGTTGACTTCAAGACGCAGAAGAGAACGCCGAAGCTGAGCGCCGAGTTCTACCGCGAGGTGATTGCGCGGAACAGTGTCGCTTAGTTAAAGAGCGAAGATGTATGGTGTTGAGCGGTCGAGAGATTCCCTTCTCTCGACCGCTCTTTGCTGCATGGAATGGAGCTATGAAAGTAACCTTTGCTTCCAGTATTCGTGGACGGTTAAGCTTCGAGATGTAAATCGGCTGTAGAATTTCATTGCTTTGGTAACGTTTCCAACAGCGTCTTGCAACTGGCCGATCTCTCGGCAACAGGAGTTTATTTTGCGACGACCGACTTTCCTTGCCCTTGGGCTTGCGTGCTGCCTTACGGGACTCAGTTCCCTTTCTCTTCAGGGTCAGCTCTTCGATTCGATGCACGCGGAGCAGAATGCCGTGAAGTTCAGCCCTGCGGAGACAGCGGTGCTGGATCGGCTGAAGTCTTTACAGACGCTGCCAAGTGGGTCGTGGCGCTTCCATGAGGGCGACGTACCTCATGGCGAGCTTCCGTCGCTCGACGATTCGAGCTGGCAGGAGGTACAGCCGAAGTCGGAGGCTGGAAAAGAGGCGGTGTGGTATCGCCGCACGGTCGAGATTCCAAAGACGCTGCATGGATATGACCTGACGGGCGCTGAGGTGAGCTTCCGGTTCCGGGCGAATGCGAATGGGCCGATGCCGGAGATTATCTACTTCAATGGTCGGCGGGTTGCCCTGGGAGACGATCTCGAGCAGGTGCAACTGTTCAGCGATGCGAAGCCGGGTGAGAAGGTGCTGGTCGCGGTGAAGCTGCTGCCGACGGTGGATGTGAAGCGGTTCGATGGCGTGGATATGAAGATCAGCTTCACGGCGAAGAGGCCGAATCCTGAAGATCTGCGGACTGAGTTTGTATCGGCCGGGGCGATGGTTCCCTCGCTGGCACCGGGCTCGGAGGCCGACCGCAAGATACTGACAAAGGCTGTCGGCGAGGTTGATTTGAAGGCACTTGACGCAGCGAATCAGGCAAAATTCGATGCTTCGCTGCGCCAGGCACAGACGACGTTGAGCGCGCTGCGACCGCTGCTCCAGACAGCGACTTTCCACTTGACGGGCAACTCGCATATTGATGCTGCGTGGTTGTGGCCATGGGAAGAGACGGTCGATACGGTGAAGCGCACCTTCGGAAGCGCGGTGCAGTTGATGAGTGAGTATCCGACGTATACGTATACGCAGTCTGCGGCGGTGTACAGCCAGTGGATGGCGGACAAGTATCCGGATTTGAATCGCCAGATCGCAGAGCGCGTGAAGGAAGGGCGATGGGAGCTGGTTGGCGGCATGTGGCTGGAGCCGGACCTGAATATGCCGGACGGCGAATCGCTGGTGCGGCAGATTTTGATCGGACAGGAGACCTTCCAGAAGCTCTACGGCAAGACGACGCGGATTGGCTGGAATCCAGATTCGTTCGGATATAACTGGCAGCTTCCGCAGATCTACAAGCGGTCGGGCATCGACTACTTTGTGACGCAGAAGATGCACTGGAACGATACAAATCAGTTGCCGTTGAAGCTGTTCTGGTGGGAGTCTCCCGATGGCAGCAAGGTGCTGGCGTATTTTCCGCATGACTATGCGAACAACAATCTCGATCCGACGCGGCTGTCGCGCGATATGGCTTCGGCGCGAGACTTTGCAACGGGATTGCCCAGCATGCTGGATCTGTATGGCGTGGGAGACCATGGCGGCGGGCCGACTCGGACGATGCTCGACGAGGGCCTGCACTGGATGGAGAAGGACAAGGTCATTCCGCATGAGGAGTTCGGCACAGCGCAGCCGTACTTTACGCAGGTGGAAGGCGAGCTCAATCCTACTTCGCCGACGTGGGACTACAAGACGCTGGCGGCAGGCGATACGAAGCTTCCTGCTCCGCCAACGGGCGAGATCACTGTCCCGACGTGGAAGGATGAGCTGTATTTCGAGTATCACCGTGGCGTCTTCACAACGCAGGCGGACCACAAGCGCAACATGCGTAACAGCGAAGAGTGGGTGCTGGATGCGGAGAAGTACGCTTCTCTGGCGTGGCTCGATGGACAGAAGTATCCGGCGGATGAGATCTCGGATGCGTGGAAGCATGTTTTGTTCAATCAGTTCCACGATCTTGCTGCCGGCTCTGGTATTGGGATCATCTATAAAGAGGCCCAAAAGGATTACAACCAAGTGCGTTGGGCGACCAACGAGGTATCCACGAAGGCGCTGGATACTTTGACGGCGCAGGTGGACACACGCGCTCACTCCGGCGTTCCGGTGGTGGTGTTCAACTCCCTCGGATGGCAGCGTGGCGGCTTGACCGAGGTCTCGGTGCAGTTGCCGACGTCCGGTGCGGAGGGGGTGACACTTCTCGATGAGAAGAATCACGTTGTGCCATCGCAGGTGCTTTCGAGCGATCCGAAGACGAATACCTACAAGCTGCTGTTTCAGTTGAACGATGTTCCTTCGCTTGGCTATGTAGTGCTGCATGCAGAGGCAGGCAAGAAGGATTTTCGGACAGACCTGAAGAGCTCAGATACGACGATTGAAAACGACAACCTGCGTGTTGTGGTCGATCCGCAGACGGGCTGCATCACTTCGCTGTTCGACAAGAAGACCAACTTCGAGACGATTGCGAAGGATGGCTGCGGCAACGAGTTGCAGACGTTCAAGGACACTCCGAAGGACTATGACGCATGGAACGTCGATCCGGGAACATACGATGTGGCTCCGACGTTGCTGCATAGTGTTGACTCAGTCAAGCTGGTGGAGCAGGGTCCGTTGCGGTCTGTGATCCGGGTTGCGCGGACCTGGCAGAGCTCGAAGTTCACGCAGGACATCACGCTGTATGCTGGCGCCGATCATGCGATTGTGTCGAACGACATCGACTGGCATGAGACGCATGTTTTGCTGAAGGCTTCCTTTCCGCTGGCAGCGAGCAGCGATCATGCGACGTTCGAGATTCCCTATGGGACGATCGATCGTCCTACGACGCGGAACAACAGCTTCGAGAAGGCGAAGTTCGAGGTTCCTGCGATGCGCTGGGCCGATCTTGGCGATGGACAGCACGGCTTCAGTCTGCTGAACAACTCCAAGTATGGCTACGATGCTGTGGACAATCTGCTGCGGCTGACGCTGCTGCGCTCGCCGACGTGGCCTGATCCGGATGCAGACCGCGAGGAGCATCACTTCAGTTATGCGCTCTATCCGCATGGAGGGGACTGGAAGCAGGCGCTGACGGTTCGCCATGGGTATGAGTTCAACTATGACCTGAAGGCGATGCAGGTACAGGCGCATAGCGGCGAGATGAAGCCTGAGCACTCGTTCGCCAGCATCGACAAGGACAATGTTGTGCTGACTGCGCTGAAGAAGACGGAGTCGGGTGATGGGCTGATCGTGCGGTTCTATGAATGGGCGGGCAAGGGCGGCGATGTCACCCTGACTGTTCCTCCGGGAGCCACGAGCGCGACGCTGGTGAATCTGATGGAGAAGCCGGAGGGTGAGCCAATCGCCGTCTCTGGTGATAAGGTGACGGTGCCTGTGACTCCATTCGAGATCCAGACGGTGCAGATCAACTACAAGCCGGCTCCTGCGATGTAAGGGAAGTTATAGAGCAGTATAGAAAAGGCGCGGTCTTCGGACTGCGCCTTTTCTTCATGCAGTAAACTTGGTCTTTGCGATGCAGATGATTTGTGACAAAACGCAGTTGGGAATGAGGCGAGGTGCGAGATCGTCGCACTTCTCGTACAGGCCTCTTCTGCTGGGTACAGTGTTTGCTCTGGCGATGATGAGCGGCAGGATCGTTCCGGCCGAAGCGCAGACGCAACCTCAGACTCAATCCCAAACGCAGGCCGATGCTGGCAAGCCTCTCAATGACATGCGCAGATTGCTTGCGAGCGGCGATTATGCGGGAGCGGATCGTTCGCTTCGTGATTATTTGAAACAGTCGCCTGATTCGCCCGACGCGTATTTTCTGCTGGGATTTACGTTGCTCCATGAGCAGAGGCCGACGGAGTCGCTGGCGGAGTATACGCAGGGAGCGAAGTTTCGAGAGCCGACGGCAGAGGAGCTGCTTGGTGTTGCGTCCGATTACATTCTGCTGAAGGACGATGCGGATGCGGAGCGTTGGCTTGTGATAGCAGCCAAGCGTGCGCCGGAGAAACCACTGATCTGGTATCTGCTGGGGCGGACACAGTACAACGAAAATCATGGGGCAGATGCGGAGCGATCGTTTTTGACGTGCCTCCGGCTCGACCCGCACCATCTACGTGCCGAGTACAACCTGGGGCTGGTGTATGAGCTGCTACAGCGTCCCGACGCTGCGATTACCGCCTATCGCACGGCTATCGCGTGGGAGGAGGCTTCTTCGTCCGCGAAGGACATTCAACCCTATCTGGACCTGGGCATGCTGTTACGCAAGCAGGGCAAAGTTAGCGATGCCGTTCCTCTGCTGGTTCAGGCAACGAATGGTGCACCGCGCAATCCGCTGGCGCATCAGGAGTTGGGGCTTGCGTACGAGCAGCTTGGAAGGAATGACGAGGCGCTTGGGGAGTTGAAGGCTGCGGTATCGCTGGCTCCGAAGATCGAGGCGTTGCATTTCTTCCTAGGGCGTCTTTATCGCAAAACCGGACACAAGGATGAGGCATCACGGGAGTTCGCCGAAGCGGCGCAACTCGCGGGCACTCAGACAGATACATCGGTTCCGAACCCCGACATAGCACGATAAGTTCAGACTGCGCCGCCCTGGCGCTCTGCTTTATTCATTAACGTGCTCAAAGTTGCATATTTATATCAATCTTTTGATTGACATCTTCTTGCCGAGGGCGATACAGTTGCTCCGTTGAAATCGTTTCCAGAGTACTGCGATTGAAATTTTGGAACGACGTAGGCGTCAGATCTGCTGGAATTATTTTCTCGTTAGCGTTTACGAAGATTCAGACGGTCCATAGAGATCGACTCTATATCTACTTCTTGGAGGCAGGAACATGCGGCAATTCACCACTGCTCGTAGCGTAGGCGACAATCCCTTTCCCGGCACGCGATCAGGGCTATCCCTCTCCGGCATCTTGCTGGCTATTTGTCTTCTCTTTGGGGCATCGGTCCAGGTCTTCGGGCAGGCTTCGAGCGGCGTGACCGGTACTGTTTCGGATGCCACCGGTTCGATCATTCCCGGGGCTGCGGTCTCGGTGAAGAACATCAGCACGGGTGTAGTCGTCCATACCGTTACCAGTTCGGCCGGAACGTATACGACGAGGGGCCTGCTTCCCGGCCGCTACACCATTACGGTGGTCGCCCCCAGCTTCAGCAAGGCGGTCCGAGACCAGGTAAATATTGAGGTCAGTACCGAGGCCACGATCGACATCACGCTGACTACGGGACAGTCCGACATGACGGTCGAGGTAACCTCTCCCCTTATTGCGCTGAACACAACACAGCCCGAGCTTGGAACGACGATTGAACCCGAGGTTGTAAACGCTCTGCCTACCGAAATCAGCAGCGGAAGAGGGCGGCAAATTGACAGCTTCATCTTCCTGGCACCGGGCGTACAGGGCAGCACGTTCTCGCACCGCATCAACGGTGGTGTGGACTTCCAGAACGAGATTGTCTTCAACGGCATTCCGACGCCACAGGCAGAGACCGAAGGCTATCAGACGGGCATCAATCCACCGTTCGAGCTGGTGAACCAGTTCCGTGTGGAGCGCTCTACCTTCTCCGCACAGTATGGCCTGGCGCAGGGTGCAACGACCTACCAGATGGCCTCTGGAGGCAACTCCTTTCATGGAGACGCCTTCTACATCAATCGGAATGAGTTCTTCGACGCGAAGGGTTACTTCAATACGACCACTCCAATCAGCCGCGAGAACAACTACGGCTTTACAATTGCGGGCCCGGTGATTATTCCGGGACTCTACAACGGCAAGGACCGCACCTTCTTCCACTTTTCTCTCGACTATGGAAAGACGGCCACGTCGAACAACAACATTGGAAGCGTTCCTACTGCGCTGGAAAAGACTGGCGACTTTTCCGACTTTGTCGATAGCACTGGCAAGTTGATTCCTATTTATGATCCGCTCACTCAAGCTCCATTTCCAAACAACAAGATTCCTGCGTCGCGCTTCAGTGCGATCTCTGCCGCGATCCTCCCATCCATTCCTGATCCGGATCGTCCTGGCCTCTCCAGCAACAAGACTGCCACGCCGAATGCCTTTCCCGAGGTCGCGCATGTCTTTGGGTTCGTCGTCGATCACAACCTGACGCCGACCCAGTCGCTGCACTACACCGAGTGGCGTAACTCGTATGACACCACCGGCTTTGATAATGACCCGATCGTTCCGGTCACGAACATCTTACAAAGTGCAAAGAACAACCCGGCGCTCGGCTCGGTCTTCCTACTCAACTACACGAATGCAGTTACATCGAAGCTAGTGGCGACGGCTGGATTCGGTTGGATCGGCGAGATCGGCAACCAGTTCAATGTGAAGCGTGGAGTCTCTTTCCCTGGCGTGGTTGCGAACCCGATCAGCGATGTCTTTCCGAATATCCAGTTCGATGGACAGTACCAGCCGACGAACTATGGCACGGCTAGCGGGTGGGTGCAGTCGATCAATCGCAAGCTTGGCATTGCGATCGTGAACAACTGGCTCTGGTCAAAGGGGCGTCATACGCTCAACATCGGCGGAGAGTTCCGTCGCACCTACCAGGATGACAATGAGTGCCAGGCCTGTGCGGCGCAGATTAATTTCAGCCATGCAACGACTGCGGCACCCATTGCAACAAACCCTACTCTCTTCGGTTCCACGGGAAGTTCGTTCGCCAGCTTCCTACTAGGAGAGGTCGATAGCGCGGACCGTATCTTTGCCAATGAACTTAGCCTGCGCAACTTGTCGATATCGCCTTATATTCAGGACGATATCAAGTTCACACCGAAGCTGACGGTCAACCTCGGCCTTCGCTGGGACATCATGCGCCCGTTCACCGAGAAGAAGAACCAGATTGTCTACCTCAACCAGACTGGCCTCAATGCAGCGGCTGGAAATCTACCCGGTGTCGCAACGCAGTTCGGAAGCTGCGCGGCCTGCGCAGGCGTTACACATGCCGATATTCACTACAAGCACTTTGGCCCGCGGCTTGGCTTCGCTTATGCCGTGAGTGATAAGACGGTTGTTCAGGCGGGTTACAGTCTGGCTTTCCTGAATGGTGGTGCTTATGAATACGGCACCAGCAAGGTCGCTGTCAGCTATGGCAACCTGCTACAGGGGTCCTTCAATAGCAACAGCACGGGCACTAATACGCCGAGTTACGGCGAGTGGGATAGTAACCCGATCCCTGCTCCGGCCAATGGTGTGTTGAGCCCCGGGCTTGGAATCGGAACTACCATTCGCGCCTTCGATCCTAAGAAGGATGGTCTGGCTCCATATGTACAACAGTGGAACATCAACGTACAGCATCAGCTGCCCTGGAATACCTTCCTTCAGGTGGCGTATATCGGGAACCGTTCCGTACACCTCAATGGACAACTGAATCCCATCAGTCAGCCTAACCCTTCCATTCTTAGCCTGGGTAGCCTCCTGGGCGATAACATCAATTCCACAGCTGCGGTAGCAGCCGGCATCCAAGCTCCCTATGCGAACTACTCCAACGATCTCGGTGGCAGTGCTACGGTTGCTCATACTCTCTCCCCCTTCCCGCAGTACTCGAACGTATATAACAACTACGACCTAAGCGGAGCGGCTAACTACAATGGTCTACAGGCCAGCGTTGAAAAACGCTTCTCGAACGGCCTGTCGTTCCTTACCTCCTATACGCTGTCGAAGACTATGTCGAATGTCGATAGCGGCTTTACAACCTTTGCCAGTCTGCCGGAGAACAAGTACAACCAGAAGGCGGAGTGGACGGTTGCGGGCAACGACATCAAGAACAATACGAAGATCGCCGGAACCTATGAACTGCCGATTGGTCCGGGTAAGTCCTTCGTCAATAACAAGGGAGTTACAGGAGAGATTCTTGGCGGCATACAGATTGGCTTCGTCCTGTCCTATCAGTCGGGAACACCGTTTGGTATTGGGGAGAACGATAACCCGCTCGGATGCTACGGTTGCTTCAACCGTCCCAATGAGGTCAAGGGTGTAGCTCGCAAGACCAGCGGCTACAACAACCTGACCTTTGTTAACGGTCAAAGCGTACAACAGGTGTTCTCAACAAATGCGTTTGCGAGTACCAGCGGGAGCTACACTTTGGGTAACTCCGTTCGTAACTACAGCGAACTGCGTAATCCTGGAACATACGATGAAGATATTAATGCACGCAAGAAGTTTGCGATTGGAGAGCACGTCACCTTCATTCTTCAGATGGACTATTTCAACGTGCTCAACCGTACTCAATTTGAAGATCCCAACAATAACAACAACCAACTTACCAACACGGGACAGAACAACAACATCGACAACGCATCCAATTTCGGCTTTGTTGCCGCCGGTCAACAAAATAATCCCCGGCAGGGACAACTTAGCGGAAGGATTGTCTTCTAACTAGGACGATGCTTCTCCAAACTGCCGGGTTGCGATATTTTCGCAACCCGGTTTCTTTTGTTGTGACACGCTCTTATACTGAAGACCTCTATGAAGCGAATCGCTGTATTCCTCCTATTTTGCAATATCGTTGGTGGTGAAGCTGCTCTTAGAGCGCAACAGGCCGTCTCTCCGGAGGTGCAGACTCTCTATGAACACGCGCGGGTAGCGCAGGCAGCGAATCGCAACGAAGATGCTGTTGTTGACTATCTTAAGATTCTCCGTATCGATCCGAAGTTAGGAGCGGCTTACAATAATCTAGGTCGGCTCTACTACAACATGGAGCGCTATGCTGATGCTGTACCAGTTCTTGTCCACGGATTGAAGATCGACCCCTCCATGCATCCGGCGGAGATCATACTTGGGGCGAGCTACTACCAGACAGGATCGTACGACAAAGCCAAGTTAGCGCTTGAGTCAGCATTGAAGGCCATGCCTGACGACCGTTTCGCCAGAATCACTCTTGTTCATACACTGATTGAACAGAATAATGTGGAAGAGGCGGTACAACAACTTCGGCGACTTACAAGCATTGGTCCGAACGATCAGGAGGCATGGTATCTGCTTGGCAAGTTGCAGTTACAACTCTCCCAGGAATCATTCGCGCGAGTGCATGCTATTGATCCTAATTCTCCTCTGTCGCACGAGCTTTCCGGCGAGATTATGGAGAGCATGAAGAATACTGCCGGCGCTATTGCGGAGTACAAGAAGGCGCTCGAGGTTGCTCCCAACGATGCTGGAGCAATGGGGCATCTTGCGGATGCGTACTGGAATGCGGGGGAATGGTCGGAGGCGCGAGATAGTTTCACAGCAATTCTCCAACAAGGTGGAACGAACTGTCTCGCGCACTGGAAGCTGGCGAACACTATCGACGAGCTCAACGAGTCGGCGGATGATGCGTTGAAGCAGGTGGATACAGCGCTGTCGACGTGTCCTACGCTTGCTCAGGCGCGAGTCGAGCGAGCACGGATACTGCTGCGGCTTGGCAGGCCTGCCGACTCGCTTCCCGATTTACTTAGCGCGGAGAAGACCGCGCCTGACGAGCCCTCGATCCAGATTCTGCTCGCGAAGGTCTACAAGGCACTTGGAGATCCTGCTCGGGCTGCAGCAGCCGATGCGAAGTTTAAACAATTGTTGCAGGCGGAACATGCTGGCGAAGAGAAGCATGCCGCAGATGTGATTCGGGCAAATCCATAGCTTCTGAGACCTGAATACCTATTAGGCACTTCTAGCTATGTTATTTAATTTCTAGCTACGTTACTTATTTGTTAGATGGCAACCACAGGATTCTCGAATAATGAGCCGCGTGGGTAGACTCAACGGATCGCTATTCGTCTGCGTAATACCACGAGCACGGCCTTGCATTCTTCGGAAGAGGAGTTCTGCGGCATTGCGCCCAAGATCGTCTACGATTTGCTGTACGACGCTCATGGGCGGAGTAAGACTGTCGGCGAGATCGAAGTCGTCGAAGCAAAGCATGGCGACTTGACTGGGAATAGCGAGGTGAAGCATGCGGAGTGCTTCCCAGGTAAACCGGGCTGCGAGATTATTCGCGGCAAAGACAGCAATCGTACTCTTTGTGGAATCGACATGTTCGCGCAGACATGCTTCTGCATCGGCCGCGCTTTCGACCTTATGCAGGATCGGCTCGAGGCCAGCCTCGTGCATTGCCTGGGTGTATCCATGGAGCCGCTCCCGGATGGGATATAGCTCGGGCTTAACGTGGATGCAGAGAACCTTGCGATAACCATGCGACAGCAGGTGTTCCGTTGCTGCCTTCGCACCCCCGCAGTTTTCACTGATAACAGAGGGAAGGTTTGCCTTTTGCAAGGGGCGATCCAATCCGACGACCGGTACTGTCAGTCCACTTAGTTCCTTATACAACTTGGCGTTCTGGGTTCGAGCCGAGGATAGGATGAGTCCGTCGATCCGATGGAGAAGAAGCAGTTGCAGATTCTCGAATTCGATCAATGGATCATCATGCGAGGCCATCACAATGAGTAGAGAACCATTTTCCCTGGCAACGTTCTCCACTGCTTCGGCACATTGCGAGAAGAACATATCCGAGATACTGGGAACGATCATCCCGATCATGCCGGACGCCGCGCCTTTAAGGCTTCGAGCGATTCGGTTGGGACTATACTTCAGCTCGCTGATCGCTTGCTTGACGCGACGGATCTTGTCTTCGCTAACATTCAGGCGTCCGTTCAGGACACGGGAGACAGTCGCATTACCTACACCAGCCAAGCGAGCAACATCACTTAGCTTCGGAGTGGGGGAAGGCACTTTTTTCATTATTCTTCCACGTTCTTGTAGCTCTTTATGTATTCAGAATAGTTCAGATTTTCCTGATTTTAAGTACGATCTGCGAAGGCGTCTCCTACACCTACTGTTTTCAACCAATGCGTTCATTCGACGGGCATCTATCGGTGTCCATGTAAGAGGCGATTGCAGTGATAGGAATCCACCGCATCGGAAATGCGTGGGCAGGTACTGCGCCTGCTACTCATCGACAAGGAGCGTTCTGTATCGACTGTATCGAGGGGGCGCCGTTGTTACGTCTTGCCGGAAGAATGACTGCGATGGGGTTGCTGCTGTGAACATTGCGATTGAACTCTTTGTGCATTTATAAGCTGAGATTTTTCAAAAACCTGAATAGTCCTTGACGACACACACTTCTTGAAATAGTCTTCACTCACGCAAGTAAATCTTCTTCTATAACACCTTACCAACATGCATGTTGGATGGTGATGCATGAGATGTCGAAGGCTTCCTCTGAGCGTCGATATTCTATATTCAAATTCTTCTACTACGTTGTCTGCGAGATCCGAGAGAAGGCCTGCTTCCTGAGAATCGAACTACCTTCCCTTCCGGAGCAAGCGACAGCACTTATTCATCTGCATCGATGAACTTACAAGGAGCGCCGCATGAACGCCATCTCTTTCAGGCTTACTTCTATCAGACCATCCTCTCCTCTGCTGCGCGTGTTTGCTCTAACACTGATGCTTAGCTCTTTGACGCTTACGAATATTCCTTTGCACGCGCAGAGCACTACAGCAGACGTTGTCGGAACCGCTACGGACGCCACGGGCGCCGTTGTTCCCGGCGCCACGGTACAACTCACAGATATCGACACACAGGAGAAGCGAACGACCACTTCAAACGATGCTGGAGAGTACACCTTCACGCTGTTGAAGCCTAATCATTACTCGCTCACCATATCGGGCAAGGGTTTCAAAACTACGACCATCGGGTCGTTCAATCTCTCTGCCGGTGATCGTGCTCGTGAAGACGCCCATTTGGATATTGGTTCCGAAGATCAGGTTGTCGATGTGCAAGCCCAGGCTCCCGCGCTGCACTCGGACACATCTGTCTTGAACACTATCGTCACAGAGAAGGCGACCCAGGAACTCCCTCTCAATGGGCGCAATTTTTATAACCTGGTGCAGGTGACTCCGGGCGCAACGGAGGGTTTGAACAATGGTCTTGCGAGCGGGAATCGGCCGGATGATCGGCGTTTGACCTCTTCGGTCTCGGTGAACGGGCAATCCGACGTTATCAACAATCAGTTGATTGACGGTATGGATAACAATGAGCGTGTCATCGGCTCCATCGGTGCCCGCCCATCGGTCGATGCGATTCAGGAAGTCAGCATTCAGACGAACACCTTTACGGCAGAGGTTGGCAGGTCGGCTGGCGCCATCATCAATGTCATTACGAAGTCGGGTACAAACTCACTGCACGGTACGGCCTATGAGTTCTTCCGCAACGACGTTCTCAACGCGAATCCGTACAAGTTTGGCAAGGCTATTCCGAAGCCTGACTGGCGGCAGAATCAGTTTGGCGGCAGCCTTGGCGGCCCGATTATCAAGGACCGAACGTTCTTCTTCGGCGACTACGAGGGCTTGCGTCTCGTTCGTCGCTTGAATCCTTTGCTGACCACTGTGCCTACGCTCTTTGAGCGCCAGAACCCTGGTAACTTTACCGACAACCCAGCCATGACCAATGCTACCGTTACGTCGATTGATAGTGCGGGGCTGCAATACTTCAA
The DNA here is from genome assembly GCF_013410065.1 of Granulicella arctica. Classification (NCBI taxonomy): domain Bacteria; kingdom Pseudomonadati; phylum Acidobacteriota; class Terriglobia; order Terriglobales; family Acidobacteriaceae; genus Granulicella; species Granulicella arctica. The sequence goes on along the minus strand of NZ_JACCCW010000001.1, from coordinate 1,411,021 downwards.
TCTGTTTCCTCTTCCTACCAGCAACGGGCTTACCAATAACTACACGGCTGCTCCATCGAATTCGCAGTTTAGCGACACCGCCGATGCCCGCGTCGATCATCGTTTCAGCAATACGGATTTCTTTTATGTCCGCTATACCTTCAACAAGGTTGATACCCAGATTGGTGGTCTATTTCCGGTTGTGAGCGCGGCCGGTTTGTCGATCTCGCCCGGTGGAAACCTGAGCAGCTATGCAGGTCCTGCGAAGAGCCTTGCCCATCAGGCGCAGCTCAACTACATCCATTCGTTCACGCCCAACCTGCTGCTTGAGGCGAAAGCCGGTTATACCTTCCTGAACAACGCGCAGAATCCGCTCAACTTCGGCGAGAGCCCGAACACGGCATTTGGCCAGCCCAACATCAACTTCAGCAGCCGCACCTCAGAGTTATCGCCAGTTACGATCAGTCAGGGAAACGCAACGCTTGGCGGGCATCCGCCGATTGTCTATCTTGAGAACACCTTTCAGTACTCGGCCGCGCTTAGCTGGACGCATGGTAAGCAGAGCATCAAGTTTGGAGGCGGTTTCATTCGCCGGCAGGACAAGGTCACCCAGACTGACTCTGCATCGGGATCGTGGACGATCCAGGACTTCTCCACTCTGCTTGCTGGCACTTATACCAGCCTTAGCCGGAACGATATCCTCCAGCAGCCACGCAATCGCACCTGGGAACCACACGCCTATATTCAGGATGACTGGCATGTAGCGCCCACTCTGACGCTCAATCTTGGGCTTCGCTACGACCTGTATACGCCCTACACTGAGATCAACAACATCCTCTCCAACTTCGATACGGACCTGGGGAAGATTGTTGTCGCGGGAACCCCTGGGGTGAGCTCTTCTGGCAATATCCGGACCGACTACTGGAATCTGGCACCGCGTGTTGGGTTTGCGTATACGCCGTTGCCACGTACGGTTCTGCGAGGCGGCTTCGGCATGAGCTATGCTCCGGAGAATCTGACCTCGGGCTCGGCGCTTGTCAACCAGCCGTTTACGTCATCCATCGGACCGTGCAGCTCAACCTCTCCATGCGCCTCTGGTTACACAAAATTCGCCGATGGTCTTCCCGTTCCTCTTGCTTCGAGCGCGACCAATCCGGTTGGTTCGGTGAGTGCAGCGGTGGATCCTCACTTCAAGTCCACGTATATCGAACAGTTCAATCTCACGGTAGAGCATGAGTTCAGCGGGAATGTTGCCACCGTCTCGTATGTCGGTGAGCTTGGCCGCAGGCTTGCGTATTACGTGCCTGATTTCAACGAATTTGCGCCAGGCGGAACCCTTCGTCCTTTTCATACGACATCTCCGAACATTACTGCAGTCCCCTACTTCACCAGCAATGGGTTCTCTTCCTACAATGCCATCCAGGCGGTGCTGAAGCGTCGTCTGCACAATGGCCTTGACCTCTCTGTCGCATACACCTACGCGCACAATCTCGATGACAGCGAAGCCATCAGCAACGATGGTGGCGATGGCTTCGGAGCTGTGACTTCGTTGATCCCGACGCTCGAGTACGGCAATGCCAATCTTGATATCAGGCATCGCGGGACGGGCACCTTCAACTACACGCTGCCGTTCGGCGAAAACCTGAAAGGCATCCGTGGAGTGCTGGCCAAGGGATGGCAGGCGAATGGAGTGGTTGTCCTCAACACGGGCCTCCCGTTCTCTGTCACCAACCTCACCAACCGCACTGGAAATCGTCCTGGGACAGGTGGCTCGGATCGTCCTAACCAGATTGCAAACGCCTCGATCGCTCACCCCTCGGTACTGAAGTGGTTCAATACTGCTGCTTTCGTGGGGCAGCCGCTTGGCCAGGTGGGCAACGAGGGCCGCAACAAGCTCTCTGGCCCTGGATTGCAGCGCGTCGATCTCTCGCTATTCAAAGGCTTCCGTCTTACGGAGCGGTTCAATCTTGAGTTCCGTACTGAAGCTTTCAACGTCATGAATACGGCGCAGTTTGCCTTTCCGACCGCATCTCTTGGGAGTTCCTCCTTCGGAACGATCTCCAGCACGGCAAATGCCTATAATCCGCGTATCCTTCAATTCGCTCTGCGTCTGAAGTTCTAGCTTGACGCTCTCACAAATGCAGGTCCTCGCATCGGGGACCTGCAATTTTTGTTTTATACTTCGAGGAGAAGCTCCAGTGAAACGACGTTTTTTTCTGAAGACGGCAACGGCCGCAACGCTTGCGAGCGCCATCCCACAATCCATCTTCGCCATGACAGAGGGCAAGGGGCCGCGCATCGCCTTCGGTGGTATCGGCATCGAGTCGAGCACGTACAGCCGTATCCGCGCACGGATGCAGGACTTCAGCGTGCTATCGGGAGACGCTCTCACCAACTCGGATCGCTTTGCCTTTCTTAAGAAATATCCGGTCACGTTTATGCCTACCGTTGTCGCTGCGGCCACGCCCGGCGGTCCGGTCGACCGGGCTACGTATGACACGATCAAGGCGGAATTTCTCAAACAGCTTCGGGCGCTGCTTCCCCTGGATGGGCTTTTTCTTCCGATGCATGGGGCGATGTTCGTCGATGGAATGCAGGATGCCGAGGGTGACTGGATGGAATCGGCGCGCAGGGTCGTCGGGCCAGATTGTCTCCTCTCTGCCAGCTACGATTTGCATGGCAATGTCAGCCAGCGTGTCATCGACAATATCGACATGTTCTCCGCGTTCCGCACTGCACCGCACATCGACCGTGAAGAGACAATGCAACGCGCTTGTGTGATGTTGCTGCATTGTCTGGAGCAGCATATTCGGCCCACGCTTGTCTGGGCTCCGATTCCGGTGTTGATGCCCGGAGAGCGCAGCAGCACCACGTGGGAGCCAGGAAAGCGGCTTTGGGCTCAGCTTCCTAAGCTGAACGAAGAACCCGGGATTCTTGATGTCTCGATGCTTGTGGGGTATGTCTGGGCCGATGAGCCGCGCGCGACCGCATGCGCTGTCGTTACCGGCACCGCTGTCGCCACAGAGGAGAAGATCGCCGTCTCCCTGGCGCAGCAATACTGGGACGCTCGCAAGGAATTTCAGTTTGGCACAGTGACGGGCACGATCGATGAGTGCATTGAGCGAGCCATGAAGGCGAAGACGCAGCCTGCCATCCTTGCCGATTCAGGGGATAATCCTACGGGTGGTGGCACGAGCGATCGCGCGGAGGTGCTCGAGGAGCTACTGCGTTACAAGGTGCAGAACACCGTCTTTGCAGGCATTACGGATCGGCCAGCTACGGATAAATGTTATGCAGCGGGAGTTGGTGCTACGTTGCCGCTTTCCATCGGAGCGACGCTCGATCCGCTTGGTAGCAAGCCGGTCAAGGTAAGCGCCAAGGTCGTCTTTTTGTTGCCGTCAACGAAACCGCAGGAACGTGAGGCAGTCGTTCAGATCGAAGGCATTACGCTTGTTCTTTGCAGCAGCCGTAGGCCATACCATGACATTGTTGACTTCACGCGGCTCGGGCTCCAGCCATCGTCATACAAGATCATCGTCGTGAAATCGGGCTACCTCTCACCCGAGCTGGCTCCGCTGGCAAATCCGAGTTTGATGGCGCTCTCCGACGGGTCTATCAATCAGGACATTCTCCATCTTCCCAAGAACAAACTGCGCCGCCCTTCTTATCCTTTTGTGCCTGATCTGACGTTCACACCGAAAGCGATTGTCTCAGCTCGATCTGAACCGTAGTTGTAATAGCAGCGACGAGGTTTAAATCAAATGCGACAATCCGAGCGCCAGCAGTAAGCCGGATACCGAAATAATGGTTTCGCAGACAGACCAGGTTTTGATCGTCTGTAACACGCTCATATCAAAATACTCTTTCACGAGCCAGAAGCCTCCATCGTTGACGTGCGAGAAGATCAACGATCCTGCACCGGTGGCGATGGCCAACAACTCCGGGTGAGCGCCCGTTGTATGTAAGGCAATTGGAGCCACGATACCGGCTGCGGTCGTCATGGCGACGGTCGCCGATCCGGTTGCGAGACGCAGCAATGCGGCAAGCGTCCAGGCGAAGACGAGCAGCGGAACGTGGCGATGAAGATCGACAGCGATGAGCGCCTGAGAGACGCCGCTATCCTGCAAGATGTGGCCGAATCCTCCGCCTGCACCTACCAGAAGCGTGATGGTCGCGGTGGGAGCAAGGCTCTCGTTTGTAAATCGCAGAATCGTATCCCGCGTAAAACCTCGCATCCTTCCGAGTGTGACAAAGCTGAAGAGCACGCCAATCAGGAGGGCGATATCGTCATTGCCTAAAATGCGCAAACTGGCGTTGAGTCTGCTTGCCGGAGGGGAGACCACATCCGCGAGACTACCCAGCAGCATTAGTACAACTGGCAGCAAAATGGTAAACAGGGTGATGCCGAAGCCGGGCAGGATGCGATCTGCGTCATGGTCGACGAACTGCTCGGCCATAGGATTGATGAGGTTGAGTTGTATCCGTGGCGCAATGAACTTTGCATAGATTGGGCCCGCGAGTGCGGCGGTCGGAAGCCCGATCAACAACGCATAAAGGATTGTGAGTCCAACATTCGCCTTGTAGATGGTGACCGCCATGAGGGCGGCGGGATGCGGTGGAACGAGGCCGTGCACGACCGATAGACCGGCCAACATGGGGAGCCCGACCAGAACGAGCGAGGTGTTAGTGCGCCGAGCGACTGTAAACGCGATGGGGATAAGCAGGACAAAGCCGACCTCGAAGAAGGCAGGCAGACCAACGATGAGCCCGATGACAACCATGGCCCAATGGATATGCTTTTCGCCGAAGACTCGGATGAGCGTGTAAGCGATCCGATCAGCGCCGCCTGATTCGGCCATCATCTTACCGAGCATGGTGCCTAATCCCACTACGACAGCAATGTGTCCGAGCGTGTTGCCGACACCTAGCTCGAACGATTTCACCAGGGCTGAAGATGGCATACCAGCAACGATGCCCAGTCCCAGAGATGTGAGGAACAGCGTGATGAACGGGTTCAGCTTGCAGACCGCGATCAGGAAGATGAGCGCAATCACGGCACTGAATGCTGCGACAAGCAGGAAGATGCTGTGATGGTCGATCATAGTGGCATGATTCCTACTTATGCTCCGAGAAGGTGGTTATATCAGACTAGAGGAGCTTTGTAAGCGACGCAGTCGATCTCAACTTTGCAATCGACGACCATGCTACAGACGACGCAGGCACGAGCGGGCGGATGCGCGCCGAAGTACTCTTTGAAGACAGTATTGAAGGAGGTAAAGTCTCGAGCGTCTTCCAGCCAGACACCACAACGCACGACATGTTCGGGCCCGTAGCCTGCTTCTTCCAGAATGCTCAGAAGATTCTGGATAGCCTGCCGAGACTGGGTGACGATATTCCCTGACACTACTTCGCCAGAGACCATCGGCACCTGACCCGATACGTAGAGCCAGCCGTCGGCTTCGACTGCCCGTGAAAACGGAAGATGCTGGCCTCCTGTGCCTTTGCCACCTTCCATGCCATATCGTTTGATACTCATCCTGTGCTCCTTAGAAGTTGAGAGTCGTTGCAACTTGATTGCTTTTTGCGGCGAGGCAGAAAGCGCCCTGCGAGCGCTTCGGCAGCATCGCGGGAGATCTGATGACGCTTGTATCGTCATGCGTGTGAACATCGATACATCCTGACGCCAGCACATGTCCTTGTGCATCGACGGCCACATTCGCGCTGTACTTGGGGGAGGGTCCAATCTCGCAGATGCGGTCTTGCCGAATGGCGACGTCCATTGCTGCGCTGCCACTGCCATCGAGCACTCTCGCATTACGGATTAGGAGGTCGCGGCTCGGCATAAAATCCTGTAAAAGTTATACGCTACGCATAGCGGCGTTCTTTGCATACAGACTCTTTCTCTTGAGACGCTATGGATATTTTTTGCCAACGTATGACGAACAAAGGATCCACTAGCCTCGCAATCCCATCTCACCGGGAATCAGTATCTCTTCTTCCATATCCAGTCTGCACGCATCCGCGGCCACGTAGCGCGTCCGCATCCATCGTAGGAACCAGCAGACGGCCACCGTTCCAGCGAGCGTACATAGCAAGTGCCCCGCAGATGCCTCCATCCATGGCTCATAACCAACTATCGTGAGCGCGAAGACCGGAAAGAGCAGGAAGTAGATGACGACAACGAATGACAGATCGTTGACAGAATAAGGATGCTCCTCAGTAAATGGAATCGCCATTACCCGGAGAAAGAACGCTTCCGTCAGCAGAACAGACACTCCAATCGCGACCATCACCTGAACGAGAACAACCCTTCCTCCATGCAACTCCGCTGAGGCAACACTATGCAGTATCACCACCGTGGCAAGCGCAACGATCGCAGTCGAGATTGCTACCCACATCTCTGTCGCGCGAAGATGGTCGAACTTAGGGCGGCCATGGATGACACGCAACGCCCAGCCTCCAGCTCGACCGATAGGGGAAAGCAGCGCCGTTCGCAGGCCGGCAACCGTCCAGAACGCCATGACCGGAACGGCAAGACGCATGCCATACGGCGACAGCCCAAAGCCGATGGAAGTATCTCCAATGTGAAGTGTCACTGTCTCCGCCGTCGCCATCGCAAGACCGAGGCCGGCAAACACAGCAAGCAAAAGGCGCAGGCGCTGCGTTCGCCACAGCGTCTGTCCAACCAGATGATAGATTGCGCGGCGTCGCGGATTACGGAGAAACGTTGCGTGCAGCAAAGTATGGAAAGGGCGTCCCCATGAGCCTTCCGAGCGCATCCCCGTTCCTTCGACCACCTGCTTTACTCTGCGCGCATACGCCAGCGGATACGCAACCAGAGCCAATCCAGTTGTCACCGCTGTCAGCGAGAGACCGGTATGCGCAAGCCCATAAAAGATCGGAGGTGCTACATCTCCCCAAAGTAGACGCTCGTAGATGCCAAGGAACCAGAACGGCGGAAACCAGCGTACGGCGGTGCTGTTTGACTCCAGCAATGGCTTGAGAAAATGCGAGAGGACAGGAAACAGGAACAGGATCGTCAGGAGCACCACAATGCAGAGCACCTGGACCAGTGGTGATACTTTGCGGGCCACACGTTGTCCGAGAAAACAGATAAACATCCCTTGCAATGCGATGAGAGAGGTCGACGCGAAGAGTCCACCTATCCCCACTGCCACAGCATGCGAAGCGATGTGTCTCCACCATATGCCGTGAAGGTCCGCTATGGATGGCAGGAAGATTACGCCAAGAATGTTTGTCCCTACAAGGATGGTTCCTAGAAAGATCGTCAACGACATGATCCGTGCGAGCAGAAGTCTTTTCGCTGTGATTGGCATACTCGCGAGGACATATACATCGAGAAGATCCGGGAACAGGAGGTCCCATTGCAGCACCGTCACCAGCCCCATGACGACGAACCCATACATCACATAGAAGAAGTGGTCGCTCGCCTGCGACCAGAAGAGACGCGGTGACGGCGCGTGATACAGCGGAGACAGAAACAAAGCGACCAGAAGACCCGGCAGAGCGACGGCATATGCCATCTGCGTGGCGCGCGTTGTCGCTTCCTCGCCGCTCCCAAGCGATTCGCTGCTCAACAGCCGGTCGAGAAAGTGGCGCACCAGAACCTCGAAGGGACCTCCTCTCTGCCTGGGGGCTCCCATTGCGGCTTGAACCTGCAACGAGAGCACAGCCGGTCCCGCATCTTTCGAAGACATCCGCACTCGACTAAACATGGTTCACGCTCATCACTTGAACCAACTCGCGGGCCGCGGCTTTGGTGTCCTGCTGCTGTACCAGTTGCGCGAAGACGCTCTCCAGATTCGGGAGCTCCATGAGCCGTGTCAGCTCAGCCGGAGCAGCATTCGCCACGATCTTTCCGTTTGCAATTACGATCACGCGGCTGCATACCTGCTCGACGACTTCGAGCACATGCGAGATATACAGAATTGCCTTGCCCTCAGCCGCCAGCTCTTGCAGCAAGTTTTTGAAGAGCCGTGCCGAAACGACATCGAGCCCTGAGAGGGGCTCGTCAAAGATCAGCAGTTTTGGATCATGCATCAGCGCCGCCGCGATCAGCACACGCTGCTTCATACCCTTCGAGTAGGATGAGATGGCCGAATGACGCCACGACTGTAGGCCAAGCAGAGCGAGCATCCGGTTCGCCTTCAGGTCGATCGCTTCTTCGCTCATGCAGCGCAGCCTCCCGATGAGTTGTAGATACTCCAGCCCCGACAGGTGTGTGTACACATGCGCTTCCTCTGGGACGTAGCCCAACGAGGCGCGAAAGCCGGGTAGGTCTTCGCGGATATTCTGCCCATGGAAGAGCACCCTTCCCTCATTTGGCTGTAGCAGACCGGTGATGATCTTCACCGTGGTCGATTTGCCGGAGCCGTTCGGACCGAGGTAGCCGACGATCTCTCCGGGCTGCACGCGAAAGCTGATGTTCTCGATCGCAGGTATGCTGCGGTAGCGTTTGAACAGTCCTTGAACCTCAAGCATGGTGGCTATCTCCTCGCTACCTATGTAGCAATCTACTGGCGATCTTGTCAAGTAGATGTCTACATAGATAGAATCTCCGCATGTCCGACGAGGTGAAACTCTCCCATACCGCAGCGATGATTCTCCAGGCGGTGAACATCGGCTATCTCTATGGATTCAGCGTGATGGAGCTGACCGGCCTTCCGAGCGGGACTGTCTATCCGGCGTTGCGGCGACTCGAGCGCGATGGTCTCATCCGCTCCCAGTGGGAGAAACAGTCGCTTGCTGATGAAGAGTTGCGGCCTCCGCGAAAGTACTACAAGCTCACGCGCACGGGAGAGCGAGCCATCGTCGTTGTGCTCAAGCGCTACCCGCTCCTCGCGAAACTCACGCCGGCGTCCGAGGAGTCACTTTCGAAGGAGCTGCCCGCATGAAGCGGCTCTTGTCCGCTCTTGAGATCGCGGCCTATCGGACTTCACTCCGATGCCTCGCTCTCTTACTCCCACTGCAAGATCGTGCGGAGTGGACGAAAGAGTGGACCTCCGAGCTCTGGTACGTCTACCAGGCTTCGGTTTCGCCAATGTGGTTTGCGTGGCAGGGTCATCGAACCGTAATCGCCTTCTGCCTTGGAGCCTTCCACGATGCGCGCAGCCTGCGGCAAGGCACGAGCCAGCCCACACCTTCAGCCGTACCTTACGCTCGATCCGCCAACCATTGCCTTGGCGTTCTCGCTCTCATTGTGGGCCTCAGCGTGGGCTTTGCTCTCGTTATCCCCCACGTCCGCACCTCTTTTGAACCTTCTCCCTATCGAGCACCGCAGACCCTGGTGTCTATCGCACTCGACGGATACTCCGAGACTGGCCTTCCCACTATTCCAGTCGAGCAGTATCGTTCCTGGAGAGTTCGCTCGCAGCATCTCTTCAGTGAATTTGCGCTGTATCAACTTGCCCATCAGCGATTGCATCTCAGCCGCGGTCGCACGCCGACTCTCACCATTGTCTCGGTGACGCCAAACCTATTCTCGATGCTCGGAGTATCGGCTCCACAAGCCGCCCCGCGAATGGTGGGCCAGTTCCCCACTCTTCTGCTCGCGCGCTCCACCTGGCATACCTTCTTCGGAGAGGATCCTCACGTTCTTGGCAGCGTCATTATGCTTGGGAGCCAGCAGGTTCGAATCACGGGAGTCCTCAACGACAATGCCTGGAGATTGCCCAGCAAGGCAGATGCGTGGCTTGTTGAGCCGGACGATGCAGCCTCCACACTCTCTGCTAAATCTCGTGCCTTCGTCCTGGCTCGTCTATCCTCGGCGAGCACACTGACGCTGCACGGCGAGCATTGGAAGATGCCGGACCCGGACCCCAACGAGGTGACGCCCACTCCTCCCGCAAACTTCGGCGGCTACGAGTGCGTCGCTTTTAGCGCGGTGATGCGCCGTCCATTCAATATCTTTCTCTTCACTCTGGTACTTGCACTGCTCTCGCTCCCGGCAACGACCTCGATGCCCCTCGGCGAATACCCATCGACCAGCCAGAGTCTCTCATGGCGATTGAGAATGCGTCGCTGGGGATTTTTCTACGGCAAGATCGCTCTGCTGCTGCCCATCGTCTTCTTCAGCTCCCTCGATCTGGCAAATTTTTCATCTGCAATCGACCCGATCCATGCGCAGTACATCCAGATCGTCGCCTCCTTCTGTGCGAGTCTCTACGCTCTGCGGTGGGCGCTCCGCGATCAGAGAGCACGTTGCCCAATCTGTCTCTGCCAGCTCACGCATCCTGCCCGTATCGGCGAGGCCTCTCGAAACTTCCTCGCCTGGAATGTCACCGAGTTGATCTGCGCGGACGGTCACGGACTGCTGCATGTTCCTGAGACGCCGACGTGCTGGTTCGCAACCCAACGCTGGCTGTATCTGGACGCCTCCTGGAGTAGCCTCTTCGTCAAATCGATCTAAGCGTTCCCGCGAACTGCTTGCGCGATCAAACGCTAGGGATGCCATGCGGGTTGGTATACTTCCGATCAATACGCTATGGTTTCAGATCGATCGTGATTGCCCGCAATCAGTCTGCGATCTGCGCCCTCATCCCAAGTAAGGATCTTCGATGACCTCCTCTCGTTTTGGTATAGCTGCTCTCGTTCTTGCTCTGATGACTCTGTCGAGCCCCGCACAGAAGCAGCCTCTCGCTTCGGATATTCCTGCCACCTTCCATGAGCCGAAGTTGGACTACGACTATGTCAAGCGCGTTGAGATGGTCCCGATGCGTGATGGAGTCAAGCTCTACACGGTGATCGTGATTCCGAAGAGCGCCACTCATGCACCGATCCTGCTGACGCGCACGCCGTACAACGCGGCCGGGCGCGCTGCACGGACGGAGTCGCCGCACATGCTCGATGAGCTGCCGCAAGGCGACGATGTCTTCGTCAAATCCGGATACATTCGTGTCTTTCAGGACGTGCGCGGCAAGTATGGCTCTGAGGGGCCTTATGTGATGACGCCACCGCCGCTCGGGCCGCTCAATGCAAGCGGGATCGACGACACCACCGACGCATATGACACCATCGACTGGCTCGTCAAAAATGTGCACGAGCCCAATGGCAAGGTAGGCATGTTGGGATCGTCGTATGAAGGCTTCACGGTTGTGATGGCACTGCTCCATCCGCATCCGGCACTGAAGGTAGCAGCACCGGAGAGCCCGATGGTCGATGGCTGGATGGGCGACGACTGGTTTCACTACGGTGCGTTTCGCCAGATCAATCTTGACTACTTCATCGAACAGACTTCTACACGCGGCAGTGGACCAACCATCCCGCGTGAAGGTTACGACGACTACAGCAATTATCTTCGCAAGGGATCGGCTGGCGATTTTGCTCGCTCGGGAGGGCTGGACCAGCTTCCCTTTTGGCGCAAGGTGGAAGAGCATCCGGCCTACGATGCGTTCTGGCAGGGGCAGGCTCTCGATAAGCTGATTGCGACACAACCCCTGAAGGTGCCGACCATGTGGTTGCAGGGCCTGTGGGACCAGGAAGATATGTGGGGAGCGATTCATAGCTACGAGGCTGTGGAATCGAAGGACACGAACAACGATATGAACTATCTGGTCATGGGACCGTGGCGACATAGCCAGGTGAACTATGAGGGCTCCTCGCTCGGCGCTCTGCGTTGGGACGGTGATACGACGTTGCAGTTTCGCCGCGACGTCCTGCTGCCATTCTTCAATCAATATCTGCTGGATGGTGCACCCAAAGCCGATACCCCTCCTGTGTTGATCTACAACACGGGCGAGAATCACTGGGATCACTTTAAATCCTGGCCGCTGAGCTGCGAGTCGGATTGCGCCAGCAAGCCCGAACCGCTCTACCTGACTGCCGACGGTGGCTTGTCTTTTCAGAGATCCACCTCCGCGCCGGCGAAGTTCGACGAGTATGTCTCCGATCCGGGCAAGCCTGTGCCTTACCGACCGCGGCCTGTGTTTGCGGGTGACGGTGACGGATGGAAGACGTGGCTAGTCAACGATCAGCGTTTCGTCGATGGGCGTCCCGACGTACTCACCTATATCAGCGAACCGCTGACGGCACCGTTGCACATCGCCGGCGCACCTGAGGTCAATCTCTATGCTTCTACCAGTGGCACCGATAGCGACTGGGTCGTCAAGCTGATCGATGTCTATCCCGATACCGTCCCGTCACAGCCTGCGATGGGCGGATACGAGCTATCCATCTCGCTCGATATCTTCCGCGGCCGGTATCGCACCAGCTTTGAACATCCCGAAGCAATCACACCGGACAAGCCTCTGCTTTATAAGTTCGGCTTGCCCACAGTCAACCATGTGTTTCTACCGGGGCATCGCATGATGGTGCAGGTGCAATCCAGCCTGTATCCTTTGTACGATCGCAACCCGCAGACGTTTGTTCCCAACATCTTCGACGCAAAACCGGCAGAGTATCAAAAAGCTACGCAGCGCGTTTGGCACACTTCGGGCGAAGCCAGTTTTATCAGCCTTCCCGTTGTGCACTAGCTTGCATGCTGCAAAATAAAAGGCCGCGCAATCAGCGCGGCTTTTTATTTTGGCTTCGGGAAGCTCATACTCCAAATATATTTTTGTTCAGATAATCGTTGCGAAACTTGCCATCAGGATCGTAACTCTTTGCAAGCTGCTGGAAGTCTGCGAACTTCGGATAGAGCTGCTGCAATCGCGAGCGCGGCACACGGAACACCTTGGCCCAGTGCGGACGCGCGTCGAACGAAGCCAGCTTCTCCTCAATAAAGGGCAACACCTTTTGAACTGCCTCCGCCTCGGGCTTCCAGGTGAAGTGAATGGCAAGTGAGTCGCGCTCATAGGCCATGCTGAGCCAGAGTTTATCGGCTGCAATGGTACGCAACTCGGTGATGAAGAGATGCGGCGTGATGCGGTCCCGAAGCTGCTCCACCGCCAGAATCGCTTCATAGGCGCGGGCACGCGGAACGAAGTATTCCGTCTGAATTTCGGCGCCGCTGGAGGGAACGAAGTTCATCTTGAAGTGAGGCAGGCGCTCGTACCAAGGTCCCGGAATCCCCTGCTGATCCGTGCAGTTTTCAGCGGAGTGTCCGGTAAGAGGATGGAGCTTCATCTTCTGTAGCGTCGCGCCGTAAAAGAGCGGCGGCATTTGCGGTGTCACCCCTTTGGCGACAGTCTGTTTCAGCCAGACCTGGCTTGCCCGGTGATGCTGCCAATCCGTGAAGAGGCTCACACTGTAGCCCGAAGAAAAGATCGTGTCGAGGTTATATTCGAGCTGGTCGAACGAAAGGTTCTCGTACACAATCTGCGCGACCTGAAAGGTCGGAATAACGGTAAGGGTAACGCTTGTGATGACACCCAAAGCGCCGAGCCCAACGACGACGCCATCGAAGTGCTCAGGATCGCTCGCCCTCGATACCGTGATCGTCTCACCGTTGCCATTGACCATCTCAAAGCCGACGACAGCGGTCGAAAGATTTCCGTTGTGAATGCCGGAGCCGTGCGTGCCCGTCGAGCATGCGCCTACAACCGAGACATGCGGCAGCGATGCCAGATTGTGAACCGCGAAGCCTTGCGCATCAAGCCACGGCGCGAGCTTGCCATAGGTGATGCCCGATCCGACCGTCACTGTCTGCGCCTCCCGGTTGAGCGTCATCTGCTCGAAGTGCGCAAGGGAGATCTGGTCGCCAACTGTATCGGCGATATTGTTGAAGGAATGCCGCCTGCCCAGAGCTTTTGTGTGGCCAAGAGTCTTCACCAGCCGCTGCACCTCCGCCGTCGCGGAAGGCTCATCCAGATGGGCCGCTTTGAAGGTGTAGTTCCCTGCCCAGTTCGTGCGCGGAGTTTCGGTCGACATAACAGCGGGGCTCTCAGCGGGAGCGATACGGGAGAGCATAGTGCCTGCCAGTAGGGTTCCCGAAGTCTTCAGAAATTGGCGTTTGTTCATTCGTATTTTAGCTCCCGAATTTCAAGCCGAAATCTTACCAGCATCGCTACAACCCTGGCTGCGAGCTCGGGCGAGAAGAACAGGAGAACGAAAAGGGGCCGGACTCGAAGGCCCGGCCCCTTTGGTCGTACTGCATCATAAGGAACGTTGCAGCTTCGCTGAATTGTTAGGGCGCAAGCGTAGTGATCAGAGCAGGTTTTGGGCTGCCCCATCCTGTCACCAGATCGTAGCCGGTTACTGCCGAGTAGCTACCGGATTTGCCGCTGGTGATGTCGTGGAAGTCCGTGCTGTAGGTAGACGTTATATTTTGCGCGTAGATGGTTGGGTTGATGAAGCCGATGGTCGAATCGCCGTTGGCAACCAACTGCTGGTTGACCAGCGCAATGAAGCCAGCCCACATGGGCGCTGCAAAGCTGGTGCCGCCATACTCGTTCGCCAGACAGGTAGTCTGGTCGGCGCAGGTATAGAAGGTGAAGTTCGCGTTTGCCGAGACGTCAGGGCCGTTGCGATATTTTGTCGAACCCTTATTGGTTGATGTGATCACGCCCGTGAGCTTCTGCCATGCGGGGATTGCGATCTTGTCTGGGGAGATGCCGCCGCCGCTATCTGTCCAGGCAGTCTCCGACTTCCATGGGCCAGCCGCACTGGAGGTCGTCAGGTCCGTACCTCCGACTGAGACGACATACGCATCGTCCGCTGGCCACGCCTCATTCCTCGACGACCAGGTGGAGCTGTCGCCAGACGCTGCAAAGAAGTTCTGGCCCTGGGCTGCCATCTTTTCGAAGTATGGATCGAGCGTGGTTGGATCGGCCGGCGTCCAGCCCCATGAGCAGCCAATCGTGGTGGGCAGCGGGCTATGCGTCGTCATGGCGCTGATCATCGCGGTGTCGGTCGATCCGACATACACCACCAGGCTAGCCAGCCCTGGAGCCATGCCGATCGCCTGGGTCATGTCGAGCGTCTGTTCGGTGTCATCGCAGCCGTCCGCTGCGAGGCAGCTTGTGCTGGTGCCATCAGTGGACAGGAGAGTTATTGGGACGCTGTTGGTTTGGCCGACGTTCTTGAAGTAGGTGGTCAGGTCGGCCAGATCGGTGCCTTCATACTCGAACAATCCGAGGTTTTGACCAGCGCCGGTGAGGGCCGTTCCGCCATAGTAGGCCGCGCGCATGTCGCTGCCCAAGAAAGATGCTGAAGGGCCGGAGCCGGTGGTGGCATGGGATACGACCGCCTCAGGAGAGATACCGTTGGCCTTCGCGTAGTCGCTCTTCTTGACGAGCAGAGTATGCGGGATGGAGTAGTTGTCCAGACCGGAGATGTGCCACAGGCTAAACGCAAGGTCCGGGGTCGGTTCGCGATCCGGAGCATAGAAGGTGCGGTTCTCGGTGGGATGCTGGTACGTATGCATACTGATATGAAAGGCAGTCTCGACAGCCGAAACGGGTCCTTTGATCTGCACGTCCATGCCATCGCGAGTACCGCCGACTATAGCAAAGCCATTCTTTTTCGCGAATTGAAGCACCGCGTCATACTCTGCCTGGGTAGGGCCAAACCTTGCCGTGAACTCCGGCACGGTGAGGAAGTGCCGGTATAGGCCACTCTTCGGATCGTAGATATCGCTCAGCAGGGTTTCCAAACCTTCCTGGTTGCGCAACGGCAGAACGATGTCCAGGCTCATGATCTGGCTTGAGGGAAGTTGTCCGATGGCCCGTGCCTCGCCGCTGCTGGCGGCTTCTCGCATGTGATGCGTCAAGAGGGACTGCGCCAGGCCCATTGGCGCGGTCAACATCATCGCGATGGTTGCAAACACAATGGGTCCAGATCTGCGAAATACAAGGGGGGGTATGCGTCTGCTCATTGCTTTCTTCATGACAAAGCTCCTTTGCGGATTTTGTGAAGTCAGGTTTCAAGCTCCAGCTGCAATGGGGAGGTTTTTGCAGCTATAGCCGGTGAACGACAGCACTAACGTAACCACGAAATGGTCACATCAGTAACGCCAAATAAGACGTGTCGGTAACCTTATCATCGAAAAGGTTTTTGCTAGTTAAATTATTTTCGCAACGGAAAATCACCCCGGAAACGTCGTTTTCGAGTGCCGCTGCACCTTGGGCACTTCAAAACGGAGGCTAAGCAAACAAGAAAGCGCCCACGGCTTTGCGGGCCGTGAGCGCCTTTCTTGCTGGAGCGATGGGTTAGAAGTCGATGCGGGCACCGAGTTGGAGGGTCCGCGGACCAACGTTCGTGGTCCCAGTAATCTGCCCGATGTTGCCGTCACCGAGGTGAGTGTCGGGGGCAGCATACTGCGGGGTGTTGCTCACGTTGTAGGCTTCGGCGCGTATCTGGAGGCGAGTCTCTCGATAGAGCGGGAAGTTCTTTTCGAGCGCCATATCCGCATCGCGAGTGGGAGAGCGGCGGACGTTCGAGACGAAGCGAGGAACATTGCCAAGGCTAGTCGTTCCTGCCGACGAAAGAGCGGCGGTGTTGAACCACTCGCCGATGGTACGCTTTTGCAGCTTCAAGTCGCCGACCGATGTAACGTTGGGACGGGTGACCATGTAGTTGTAGTTGGCGAGAGCGTTGTCCGCAGTGAACTGGAGCGGCATGCCACTGGAGAGCCGGACGATGGTGGTGAGCTTCCACCCACCGATCACCGAATCCACATAGCGATTCAGGTTGCTGCCAAAGGACCTGCCTCGGCCGAACGGGAGATCCCACAGAATGGTGCCGACAAATGCCTGAGGGATGTCGTGTGCGCTGATAGAGCGGTCGAGGCGGTGGTTGAAGGTATCGCGGAGAGCATCGCTGACCTCCCAGCCGTTGGTCTCAGAGGTGTCGTCGATAGCCTTGGACCACTGGTAGGTGAGGAGAGCGTTGAGCCCGTTAGAGAAGCGCTGGTTATACTTCGCCGTGAGCGCGTTGAAGCTGGAGCTGGAACCGGGCGTCCCGGCAAGCAGATTGACCGACGAGAACTGTGGATAGTGGACGAGTGTCCGCCAGTAAGGGATGGTGGCCCCGGAGAGCGCGCCGCTTGTGATGCTGCCCGCGAAAGGATTGGCAACAGTGGCGTTCAACTGGCTGCCGAGCGAAAGATATTGTGACGGCAACTGGTCAAGATTGGTGTAGACACCATAGAGCAGCTTGCGCCCCTGGGTGCCGGCGTAGCCCATTTCGAAGGTTCCACTCGGCGAGATCTGGAGTTGGAAGTCCGCGCTATAGACCTGCATGTAGGGCGTGGGGTGATGGCTAAGGGCGGCGTTTACGATCTGACCGACCTGCGTAAGCAGACCAGCGGAGCTGCCAGTCGGCTGGGTAAGTCCCTGAGGGAAGGGATTGTCGAGCAGATTCTCCGGAATGAAGCCCGCGTTGCCCTGGGTGGAGTTCCAGGTGGTGTCGCTCGAGAAGCCGTCGGAGCTGCGCTGCGCATCGCCGCTCACGACATAAGTGGGCGGATTGAAGACGCCGTAGCCTGCGCGAAAGACGAGCTGCTCATTCGCCTTGTAGGCGATGGAGAAGCGCGGATCGAAGTTGGTATAGTCCGTATCCCAGAGACCGCGATGACTGGCGTTAGCGAAGACGAGGCCGCCTTTGAGAGGCAGGCCGGTTGTCGTCGCGAGCGGGCTGACGGCATCGAGCGAGAAGTTGTTGAGGCGATTGAGGCGCTCCGTGCGTGCGCCCTGAATATCGTAACGAACGCCGCCGCTGAGCGTGAGACGGTTGGTGACGCGCCAGCTATCCTGCACGTACCATCCCCAGTTGAGCTGTTGCAGATCAAGCTTCGTCTGGTTGGGAGCGTCGCCAGTAGAGCCGGTGCCCAGTAAGAGTGAGGCGATGGAATTTCCGGTAGCAGTACTGTCGGTTGCAGCATCGCTGCCCGAGGTGAGGCCGCGATTGAAGGTGAAGTTGGCAGAGGAGACAGTGGAGGGATAGAGACGTTGAATCTCACCACTCCAGCCGAACTTCAAGCTGTGGCCGTGGAACTCGTGAGAGACATTGAGTTGCAGGCCTTCGGTCTCATGCGGAGAAAAGGAGTAGGCGCTATAGCCGAGCTGCGCAAAGTTTTCGAGGTTGAACTGGGGCAGAATTGGAGCCTGAAACTCGCTGACCGTGGCGCTGGGCAAACCGATCTCGGTGCCGGGATGTCCATAGCTTGGAGTCGTATCAACCTCGGTCCAACGACCGTAGCTGACAAGCGTGTTGATGACCCAGCGATCGTTGGGAACCCAGGTATTGCCGAAGATGGTCTCGTACCGGTAGTCGTTTTCGCCCTGCTGGTTATCTCCAGCGTTATGGAAGAAAGTGGGGATGCCGTTGAGCTGCCAGGCCTTCGTGACACGGCCGAAGAGTGAGTCCTTTGCGTTGATGATATAGTCGCCGCGGATGTCGAACTTGTCATAGTTCGAGACAACCTTGGTCGAAGCGGCGTAGTTGCTGCTGTTGCTGAGTGAGGTGGAAGTTGCGTTCGGCAACGGATAGAGAGCGGCGGCCTGTAGACCGACGG
Organism: Granulicella arctica; assembly: GCF_013410065.1. Taxonomy (NCBI): domain Bacteria; kingdom Pseudomonadati; phylum Acidobacteriota; class Terriglobia; order Terriglobales; family Acidobacteriaceae; genus Granulicella; species Granulicella arctica. Next base: position 1,392,630 of record NZ_JACCCW010000001.1, on the reverse strand, counting down.
CACTAAGCATCGAGGCGGGGATCTTGTTTCCTGGGAATGCTGTGCGGGTGTAGCCGGAGGCGCTGGTGCTGGAGGCGACGGTGGTGAAGGGATTGTAGATAACGTCTAATGTGCCGTCGGGGTTGAGAGACTGCGAAAAATCTCCGGTGCGCTCGAGCGCCGTGGGGACGGTATCGACATAGGTCTGCGGCTGCCCCTGACGGAGTCCTTCATAGGCGCCGAAGAGGAAGAGCTTGTCCTTGAAGATGGCGCCACCCAGGTTGCCGCCGAACTGGTTTCGCTGAAACAACGGGCGGGCGATGCCAACGCGATTGTTGTCCCAGCTATTGGCGTCGAGGTGGTTGTTGCGAATGAACTCGAAGACACCGCCGTGCAGCGTGTTCGATCCTCGCTTGGTGATCATGCTGACAACGCCGCCATCCGTGTGGGTGAACTGCGTGTCATAGGCGGTGCGCTGAACCTGCACCTCGGAGACTGCGTCCTGCGTAGGGCTGGCGATCGCGCCGCCGAGGTCCGGAGCGACGATGGACGCTCCATCGACGAGGATGGCGGCGGATTCATCGCGGCCTCCGTTGAGCGAGAAGCGATTCTGGTTCTGGTCGGTCGTATAAGCAGAAAGGCCGGTGCGAACGGCGACGACGCCCGCGGTACTCTGTACGAGAAAGAGCGGATTGCGGAAGCTGGTGGGTAGATCCTGCACCTGCTCGGCACCAATGGTGACCTCGCGGTTGGCGGTCTCGCTGTCGATGGCAACGGTCGAGGCGGTTACTTCGACGGTCTGCTGCGAGCTGCCGAGTTCGAGATTGGCGGTGTGGTCGGAGACCTGGTTGCCCTGTAGTTCAATACCGCTCTCGGTAAAGCTTTTGAAGCCGTCTGCCGTGACCGTGAGGCTGTAAATGCCGGGCATGAGCTGCGGCGCGGCGAAGCGACCATTACCGTCGGTGGTGATGTGCCGGACCTCGTTGGTGCCCGAGTTTTTCACCTCGACAACGACGTTGTGGACTGCGGCGCCCGAGGGATCGGTGACGGTTCCGGTGATGGTTGCGGTGAAGGTCTGGGCCTGAAGCGGCACGGAGAGCACGGCTCCCACCAGAAGCAGAACGAGCGTGAGAGCTCGAAGAAAGATGTTCTGAGAAAGAACGGAGGAGTACGGTGTCGCGGGACAAGCCGACGCTGGAGGTGACATACGACGCGCGCACGGTCCAGTTTCCTGTTCGCTTCTTACTTCCTTGATTTCGTAAAACATCGACAACCTCCTATAAGGGACGACTGTGCCTGATCCATGACGGATGAGCGGTGAAGGTTCTTTAAGAACTCTGTCTGTACAAGTTCGGGACGAACTCGAAGCGAGCAGCTACCACGAACTACAGCCGTGAGCTTTATGCTTGCCGGAGCGACTCGGTGAAGATGGAACGTCGCTGAGGCAGTCAACTGTTCAAGGTGTTGGGAGCTACTGTAGGTATTTCGCTCGCATGAATTCCATGTTTTTCACTGTTTTTTCACTGTTTTCCAATTGATTTCGGACGGTGCAGCGAAGGTGCTAGACCTTGAGGAAGATGCGTTTGCGATAGAGGACCCATACCGGCAGGAAACAGACGAGAACAAAGAGAACGGAATAGCCGAGCGAGGCGATAGCAGGGTTGTGGATATGCGCGGCCAGAAACAGGAACACCGCCTGCGACAGATTGACGCTCTGGCCGTTTGCCATGGTGTGGATACTTTGCAGCGTGGACGCAAAGAGCTCCGAGAAGATGTAGGCCGTCAGCGCATTACTGCCGAATACAATGGCAGGCCACGCCCATGTGGAGCGGAGACGGCGAACATCCACAAGGAAGTACAGCGCTGCAAGGACGAACAACGCGATACCCCCTGTGAGCAAGACATAGGAGCTGGTCCAGAGGCGCTTATTGAACGGGAACCAGGGGGACCAGAGGCACGCCGATGCAAGGCAGGCAAAAGCGGCAAGACAAAGGCCGCGAGCCTTGATCGATAAATCCTTGCTCGAGAGCAGCCAGTGACCGGTGAGGACTCCGAGCAGGGTAGTCGCGATGGCCGAGACCGTGCTCAGCAGACCTTCAGGATCGTAAAAGCTCTGGCGGTAAAGGTGGCGAGCCGGAAGGAGATGACGGTCGGTCCAGGCGACGATATTGCGCACCGGATCGAGGAACGGGATCTCGTGACACGGAACGCCGAAGCCGGGAACAGGCACAAGGCGCAACAGCGCCCAGTACCCACAGAGAATGGCAACGAAGAGGATCGCCGAGGTGCGAACACGAGTATACAGAGTAAGAGTGCTGGCGCAGAGAAAGCAGAGCGCTATCCGCTGAAGCACGCCGTAGATCCTTAGCATGTCCATCTGGAAGAAAGGAAAGGTGTTGATGAGCAGGCCCAGCAGGAAGATGATGGCAGCACGCTTGACCACGTGAGCCATGAGGCTGTGCCTGGACTCCCCGCGACTGAGTCTTGCACGAAACGAGAAGACCAGGGAGGTCCCGACGATAAAGAGAAATGTCGGGAAGACAACATCGGCCAGGGTGCAGCCGTTCCAGCGCGAGTGCATCAGGGTGCGATAGGCGTCGTCGCCGCTGCCGTTGTTATTGACCAGGATCATGACGGCAACGGTGATGCCGCGCAGAATATCGAGCGATTGCAATCGCTGCGGCTTTGAAGATATGGGATGACTGGCACTCACGGCTGAAATCCATCCTGTAGATATTGCTGATAGCGGCGCGCGTACTCCTGCTTGTAGTCCTCGACAGCCTGCTTGTAAGAGAAAGTAGGCGTATCGCTGCGTTTGCTCCAGTGAATCTGCACAGTATGTATTGTCGGGGCGAGCGTTACTGTTCCCTTGACGACCGGGAGAGGCTTTCCATCGGCCACGACGGATGAGACCTCCATGAACCATGGAAGATGCAGGAAGATACGCGGCGAGCCGTAGCGAATATCCGCATGAAAGGTGAGCGTCGCATCCGTCTGCGTGTTGGCGAGAAGGCTGAAGTCGATGGTGCCGAAGGCAGTGGGCGCATGGCTTACGGAGATGCTCTGGCCCGGTTGAATCCATTCCGGCGAGACCACCGAGAGCAGGTGCAGATCCTTTTCGTCTTCGCGGACAAGCATGTCGCGCAGGAGCGTGCGATAGTCTGCGGCGAACCAGCCATGTGGAGAGAGGTTGATGCCGAAGTTGCGATCACCCCACGGGTGAATGGCATACTCGAAGCCGGTATGCGTGGAGCTGGTGTGCAGCAGGACACCGTAAAGCTCTTTGACCGCCTGCATCTGGTCCGCCTCATCGTCCCGAATAACTTCGGTCAAGGTGTTCTTGATGGTGAGATAGTGGTGGAGATAGCGTCCTTTGCCATAGCTCATGATGCCCTCTTCATACTTCGCCTGCGTCGCATGAAGTGTGGCCGTGACGCGTGGATCGAAGGGGTCGAGAAGCGGCTCCGGCGTAACGGAGAGCATGTTGCCCCAGTCTTCGCCGGCGGTGGTGCCGTCGAGCGTTGGAGGAATGTAGCCGCCGGTCTTTGCGGTGATGGGCTCAAGAATCGATAACAACGTGCGGTGGTAGTCGTTGTAGAGAGCGGTGTCGGCGGCAAGGTCTTTGCGCTGGCCGAGCGCCTTGGCGAGCAGCATGGCATTCTTCAGACCGTCCAGCGCGAGAAAGTTGTTCCCTGTCAGATGGCCGGGGACATACTCATTGTCGAGGACGTTAGTAGCTGAGATGAGATGGAGGGGATCCTGCTCGCGCTGATGTTGCAGCCATGGAATCGCCTTCTGGACATAGGGATACATCTGGGTGGCGAAGGCCATGTCATGCGTCATGCGGTAGTGCGCGCCGAAGGCGTAGAGTGCTTCGCCCCATCCATCGAGCTGTCCGGGCTGCGAGACGAAGTTGCCGTCGGGCTGCTGCGTTGTGGGAATGTACTCGAGAATATCGCGGGCGATGTCGGGGTAGCCGGTGACGTCGTACATGTGTGCGATGTCTGCCGAGTCGCGCAGGTAGAAACGGTGGTACTGGAACTTGTTCACCGTCTGGACGTGGTAGTCGCCGATCTTATCCAGGGCGAGCAGATTATATGCCAGACTGGCGCGGTAGGTCTCTTCGACCTTCGGCTCAGGGACATGCAACTGCATCCCTAGGCCAAAGATGGAGCGCCAATAGAGCTTCGTCTGCTGTAGATAGTCGTCGAACTGAGCGGCTTCAAGCTGTTGATAGACGGGGCTCGATGGAGAAACGGGGACGACCGGCTGCTTGAAGACGAGCGTCTTTTCGTCGCCGGGAGCGAGCTTCATTTGAAACTGGGCGATGCCGACCGGGGTGTCGGGAAGGATGTCGAGCTTGCGCGGCATCAGGTCCGGCTCGCGATTGTAGCCCTCTTTAAGGGTGAGTCGCAGGCGGGGAGCGGACGATGCAGGAAAGAGATAGACAGCCTTGCCGTCGCGAAGGAAGGCGTTGTCGTGGAAGCCATAGACCCAGTCGGGGCTGTAGACTTCGCCCTCCTGGTAGACGTTTTGGACGCCCCAGGGACGGGGACGAATGTAGCGATTGTCGCCTCCGCTGTTCGGCGTGTTGACCGCGTTGATATAGCGCTGGCCGATCGAAAAATAGGCTGCGCGTTGCGCGGACGAGGTATTACGGACAACGACGCGGATGAAGTTGACGAGCGGGCCATCCGGCTTGCCACTCAGTGAAGCTTCGAAGACGGTGAAGTCGTACTGGATGCCGTCCTCGGTGTTGCCGTAGTGGAGGATGGGCGTGTCGCCATCTTCGAGCGTCTTGACCCGCTGGGAGAATGGCTTGTCCATTCCTCCGGTAAAGAAGAGGACCTCCCCATAGCCGGTATAGAGGTAGCCCTCCGGGGTGACCTCGGTCGCGGTGCGGGCATCGACTACGCCGATCTCGTCGGCTGGCTTGCTGAAGTAGGAGAAGGGCTCGCTCGGGCGGTCGATCTCCGGGGAGACCATCTGGGAGACAGCGGAGGCGGTCATGGTGAGCAATGCTGCCAGCAGAACGGCGGCTCTCGGGCGACTTAGAGGATTCTGGCGCCGTTGACCTCCACGCACTGTGTCTGTTTCCGTCGAAGCGATCAGGTTTCTACTCTTTCTGCATGAGTCTGCATCGGCCCTGTCGAAGTATCGGAAAGGGGGACTCTACTCTGTAGTGTGTTCTGTCGAATATCTGCCCACCGACCGATCATGGCAATGTTTTTTACGGTGCTCACCTGTGCCTTTAACCGTGAAATCGCTCGAAATAGGCGAGTTCCTCGGAAACGGTGCCAAGGCGATCAGGGAAGGATGCGATAGGAGACGACGCGTGATTGCGGAGCGTTGCCGCCGATACTGCGAGTTTCGAGCAGCACCTCAAAGTGCGGCAGGGAGCCATCGGGCTTTCTGATCTGCTGTGCAAAGGGGGCGAAGGACGCCTCGTCAAAGAGGAAGTCGGAGGCCGACTCCGTTCCCGCCATACTCGTCCCTTCGACCAGCAGAGCCTGCCCCTGACCTTCGAGCCCCGGCAGGAAGGCTACGACCCCATAGGCACGATGTTCTGCGTCCGCCGGGTTCTCGCGATACGAGGCCGCTTCGTGGTTTGTCGGATTGCGAACGGCAACAGAGTTATCCGATGCCGGGTCGTAATCGACATAAAAGGGAGTCTTGCTGGAGAAGAGTTCGATCCACGGGTTGGCGCGTGCTCCGCCGATCAGCACCACGTTCGCCTGCTTCAGATCGCTCATCCGAAGATCTCGTGCATAGCGGACGACCGTTTGCGTCGTCTTCGCCTCGGGAAGCCGCGCGAACTGAACCGCAAAACCGAGATCGGCGACGCTCGTATATTGATGCGAGTAGATGCCGGACGCAGTGAGCGGAGTCAGGTTCGAGGGCAGCACCATTTTGCTGATCGAATCCCGGTCCAGGTATTCGGGAAGATGCACAGAGGTCTTCGTCAGATCCTCAAGGATGACGAGCGTGCTGTCTGAGGGCACGACAATCGTAGGACGGCTGCTATCGAATAAAGCTGCCCAGAGCGAGTGCGCCGCTCCTGAGGTCGACTCATGATGGGAAGCGTGCCGGCTCCAAAGATCCGCCATCAGCAGGCAGCCGACCACCGCCAATGCCAGCCACCAGAGAAGGCTTGGGCTTCTCCCCGGGATCGCCGGTTCGCTCTGAACTGGAGTCTCGGGTGTGTCAGGGGACTCGGCGGGCGGAGCTTCCGCGACAACCGGTACTGGATGCGCCTTCTCGAAGACAGGTATATAGCTACCCTTGGGGATGAGGATATGCATCTCCTCGTCCCTGCCCTCCGTCTTGAAGTACTCCTCGAGCCGCTGACGCAGAAAACGTGCCTGCGAACGGACGATACTATCCTCTCCGGGGTTGTAGCTGGGCTCGCGACCAAAGACATGGACGCCGATCTGTTGCTCGTTGATCTGGGCATGCTTGCCGTCAAGCGTCCGAGCGCAGATGAACTCGAGGAACCCCTTGAGCCGGGGCGACTTCATGAAGGTCGTGGAGGAGAGGACCCGAGCGACCAGCCTCAGCCGGTCATTCAGCTCGGGCGAGGACTGCTGCGAGGTACCAAGACCCTTGTCTGTCAATCAACCTCACTACCCGATGGATTTCGACCAGAATACGTGGGTACGAACAGCGTGTAAACCGGCGACGGTGGCAATCCTTCAAGAAGGAGCACGGACCAGCTAGCCCTATGGCTTCTCCGGCCAGGAATGCCTCGGGTATCTTCGCATCAGTTCACGCCGGACCTGGGGATAGAGCCGCTCCCAGAATCCTGCCAGATCGGTCGTCGTCTGTACCGCCCGTTGATTGGGGGCAAGCAGATGAACCACTACGGGAGTTCGTTCCAGCCCCACCCGAGGCGTCTCGCGCATCCCAAAGAAGTCTTGCAGACGAGAGGCAATCCAAGGCGGCTTGCCGGACTCGTAGTGGATCTTCGTCTGGCGGCCATTCTGCAACCGCACACTTACAGGAGCGATCTCCTGAAGGCGTCTGGCATCCATCTTCTGCTCAAGCATGGGAACGAAGGCCATCGCTGCGCTCTTCAGCTCCGCAAAGCTTCGAAGGCCCGAGCACACATCGCGCAGCGCCTGCGGGATATCCGGCCTCTCAAAGCCAGCGAACTCAACCCGTGCCATAAAATGCTGGAGAGCGTCGCCATCCACGAATCGCTCAAGACCAACCTCGAGAGCCTTCCGCGCAAGAAGCTCAGCAGCGGCTTCTATATCTGGCAGCGCGTCTCGCGATTCCTGAATCACGAGATCGTCATACATGAGAGCGCTGACTGACTCTACCCTCTCCGCGACGCGATTCCAGATGACGCTGGATTGTTCGCGCACGCGATCCGGGAACAGATCAATCAGCCACTCCGGCTCAATGCGCGCCGTCATGCGTACAAGCGGCATCGGCCGATCTTTGCGGTCCTCAACATCGATCGCAACCATGAATTCATACGAAGGAGGCTCACCCGCTAGCTCCGCGGACATCCCCGTCGAAAGCAGCACCTGATTGCCTGCTCTCCGCCGAGCAACCCGATCCGGGAATCCTGCAAGGACAGACATGAGCAGAGCATCATCGTCATGCTTTGTCTGTCTTAGAGGACGAGCAATTCTGCGAAGCTGCTCAACGTGCTGGGCCAGGCGATAGTCCTGCGGCAACTCCATTGCGGCAAGGAGATCATTCCTTTCGCTGCGTGCACCCGAGCCGAGCAAGGCCGTCGCGACACATCCGTCTTCACCGGCACCGCGCTTCAGAGCTTCGACCAGAATGCGCGACAGCCGCGGAGGGAGAGGATACCGCCCCAGCGTTTGCGCCATGCTTCCCGTAGCGCCCAGGAGGTCGAGCAGCGACTCTGCATTCTGTATTGCAGCCTCGGGAGGTGTATCTAGCCAGGAGATGCTCTCGAAATGAGGAACCCGCATCGCGCGCAGAGCGAGGCAGAGCTGCGATAGATCACTCCGTACGATCTCCGGCGTGTCATGCTCTGGGCGACGCAGATAGTCTTCTTCCGGATAGAGGCGCAACACGCGGCCCGGTCCCGTGCGACCGGCTCGACCGGCTCTCTGCTTCGCCGAAGCTTTGCTCACTCGGCCAACGTGAAGCGTCGGCAGTCCCGTCCAGAGAGAATAGGTCGCAAAACGCGCCAGGCCACTGTCGATGACTGCGGCCACACCCTCCACCGTCACCGAGCTCTCTGCTACATTCGTCGCCAGGATAAGCTTTCGTTGCGACGTAGACGAGACGGCGCGGTCTTGTTCCGCAGGAGGCAGATCGCCATGCAGCGGCAGCACAAGCAGCCCAGCTCGATGCGCAACCGCCTCGCACTCGCGCATTGCTCGGCGGATCTCCGCCGCACCCGGCAAGAAGACCAGTATGTGGCCGGTGTGCTGCTCGCGGACCAATAACTCCACCGCATTTCTTACCTGTACATGGAGCGGCTCTGGCGAGTACGGCAGATGTTTGACAGAGATCTCAAACAGTCTCCCCTCAGACCGCAGTATGGGACAGCCCCCAAGATAATGCGCCACAGGAGCAACATCGAGCGTGGCCGACATGACGATGATGCGCAGATCAGGCCGTGTTCGCTGTAGACGTTTCAGCAACGCGAGCGCGAAATCGCTCTCCAGATGCCGCTCATGGAACTCATCCAATACGACCGCACCCACACCCTTGAGCTCTGGATCGGAAAGCAGCCGTCGAGTCAGAACGCCCTCAGTGACAAATCGTAGTCGCGTGCGCGGTCCAATCGCTTCGTCAAACCGGACCTGGTAGCCAACCGTTTCTCCAACCTGTTCGCCGAGCTCCCATGCAACGCGCCGTGCCGCCAATCGTGCCGCAATCCGGCGCGGCTCGAGGACTACTACGTCACCATGTATCGTCCCGAGGAGCGAAAGCGGCACGCGGGTCGTCTTACCCGCACCCGGTGGCGCTTCGATCACAAGGCTGGGATTGCGCTCCAGAGAGGTGAGGATCTCAGGCAGCAGCGCGTCCACGGGAAGAGAAAGTTTGCCGGTCACCAATCTCCATCGAAGCACGGTGTTTTGACTAGCGTTAACAAAACGGAGCGCCTACTCCACCAGAAAATAAATCGAAGCGAATGCCTCAACGGCGCTTGTAGCTACATCCGGGAGGATGTGCAAGCCCAAGGCATCCTGATTCTATCCACTACGACTTCGCAGGATGCTATCTGATTGAAAGTAAATGGTCGGGACGACTAGATTCGAACTAGCGACCTCACCCACCCCAAGGGTGCGCTCTACCAGGCTGAGCCACGTCCCGACTGTGTTTCCCATCGACCAGGCGGCCAACGGAGGGGTATGTTGCAGAGTTAAGTGTACACGAGGGGCGCGAAATCCGCCCCTCCGCATGACCTTTCATGCCGGATTAGTGCGTCGGGGCGACGTATTCCTTCGGCAGCGAGCCGCCGTCACCTTCACCGAAGAAGAAGCCGTTCATCTGCTCAACGAGAAAATCCTGCGCCTCGCGCGTCCACGGCTGTAGACGATACTCGTTCAGCAGCATCTTCTGGCGCTCGACCCACTCACCCCATGCCTTCTTCGAGACATTCTTGTAGATCTTCTGACCAAAGTCAGAGTCGAAGGGAGGTTCGTCGAGGCCTTCCATTTCGGCCTTGTATTTCGTGCAAAAAACCATGTGCGCCATCGCGTGCTCTTCTCCTGTTGCTCTCTCGATTGTACCGGTTGCGCGTATATCCCTCCGCAAGACTATGCGAAGATCGCATCCATAACCAACATAGGAGCGCTGAACAGAGGGTGCCGACGTCCGCAGTGATGGTGATCCGCGGGCACAGGACGAGCAGGAAGCGGGGCACTCATCACTTGCGCTTTCCCTTGGCCTTCTTGTTCCTCAGCCGAGCTTTTTTCTTGCCCGTCCGCTTCGGGCTGGAGTGAGGCCGCTGCCCATCCGCTGTCGCCGCCGTCTTCGAGCGTCGGGGCTTCGGTGCCGCAACCTCTCCCGAGTCTGGCAACAGAGCAAATTGCAGCCGCCGCTGCTGTCGGTCGATCCGGTCCAGCAGCACATGCACCCGCATCCCCATCTTAAAAACCTTGCCCGAGTGCGAACCCACAATCTGCCGGTCGGTATCGCGGAAGAAGAAGCGGTCTTCATCTCCAAAGCCCCCTAGCGAAGCCAGAGGAACAAGGCCCTCGATAAACAGATCGTCCAGCTCGACAAAGAACCCGTACTTCGTCACCGACAAGATGATCCCGTGGAAATCTTCGCCCACCCGGTCTTGCATGAACTTGATCTTCTTCCACTCCATCAGCTCGCGCTCGGCATCATCGGCCCGCCGCTCCGACTGGCTGGACTCGCTCGCAATCGCAGCAAGCTCCGTCTCCGGTAACGGAGCCTTTGCCTCGACATACTCCGCTCGGCGCGGCATCGCCGCATCGCCTTTAGCCGACCACGGCTGCGGATCACTGCTCAGAATCGCCGCGCCCTCAGGGCTCGCGCCCGCCTCCAGCAAGTCACGCAGCAGACGATGCACAATCAAGTCCGGATACCGCCGAATCGGCGAAGTGAAGTGCGTATAGCTCGGGCTCGCCAGCGCAAAGTGCCCAACGTTCTTCTCGCTGTAGCGCGCCTGCTTCAGCGACCGCAGCATCAGGTACGCGAGGATGCGCTCCTCCGGCTTGCCATCGATCTTCGCCGTCAACCGCTGATACATCTGCGGCGTCACCGGAATGGACTCAGCCACCTCGTGCGTCTTGATCTTTGAATGGGCACCGCGATCCTTCCCGCGCGCGTCGCGACGGTCGCCCTTCATCTGCATCTTCTTCACCGGCAGGCTCGAGAACCCCAGCGAATAGCCGAACGCGCTCGCCGTCTCCTCAAAGTCGATGATGCGTTTCGGATCAGGCATCTCATGAATACGGTAGATGCTCGGCACCGACTGATGCTCGATCCACGTCGCCACGCACTCATTTGCCGACAGCATGAACTCCTCGATCAGCCGATGCGACCATCCCCGCTGCGACCGCACAATCGACCGCATATTGCCATCCGGATTGAACAGAATCACCGGCTCCGGCAGGTCGAAATCGATCGACCCGCGACGATGCCGCTTCGCATTCAGCTTCAGCGCCAGCTCATACATCTGCTCGAACGCAGGCACCAGATCAGCGAACTCCGCACGCACTGCCTCATCGCCATCCAGCACCGCCTGAACCTGTGTGTAGGTCATGCGCCGCGCACTGCGGATGATCCCCTCGCACACCTCGTACCCCAGCACCTCGCCGCGACCGTCGATCTCCATCAGGCAGCTCAACACCAGGCGATCCTCATCCGGCCTCAGCGAACACATCCCGCTCGACAACTGCGGCGGCAGCATCGGAATCGCACGATCCGGAAAATACACTGACGTCCCACGCAACCGAGCCTCAAGATCGAGCGCCGTCCCCGGTCGCACGTAGTAGCTCACGTCCGCAATATGCACCTGGAGCTGCCAGTTGCCATTCGGCAGCGGCTGCACCAGCACGGCATCGTCGAAGTCCCGCGCCGTCTCGCCATCGATCGTCACAATCGGCAGACCACGAAAATCCCGTCGTCGCGCCAGCTCCTCCGCTGGCAGTGTATCGACCGTCTGCCCCGCAGAAGACGTCGCCTCAGCCAACACATTCGCCGGAAACGTATACGGCAGATGATGCTTCCGAATGATGATCTCGACATCCACGCCGAATCCATCCGGAGGCCCCAGCACCTCGAGCACCCGCCCCCTCGCCGGTCGTCCCGTCGTCGGAAAGTCGGTGATCTCCACATCGACGGCCAGCCCCTCGAGCGGATTGTGGCTCCTGTCCCGCTCCGGATCGGCCCAACTCTGCTGCACCTGTGCTTCTTCTCCCAGCACCCGGTGCGGCGTCTCCTTCGGTGTCGCCGGAACCTCTGCTCCATCCGGAATCAGGATCGGCTGCGTCATCCGCTCATCGAGCGGCTTCACATAGTTCCCATGGACCAGAGGCGCATGATCCCACGTCGACCGCCCCTGCGGACGCGCATAGTGGAAGATCCCCACCACCGTCGGATTCCTCCGCGTCAGCACCCGCGCAATCCGTCCCGACCGGCGTCCATCCCGTCCCGGAGGAGCCTCGTCCACCAGCACCTCATCACCCTGCATCGCGCCGTTCAGCTCACCCGGCGGAATAAAAAGATCGTCCTCCCGGTTCGTACTCTGGCTCGGTCGCACAAAACCATACCCATCGCGATGCAGATCGAGCTTCCCCGCAATCAGCCGGTCCCGCGTAGCGCGATGCTCCACCGGCTGCGCACCCGCAGCGCCCTTGCGAGGAGGCCGCGCCGTCTTCTCCGCCGTCGCATGCGGCAGCGCCCATTGCTCGAACTCCGTCTTCACCAACTCGCCCCGAGCCGTAATCCGAGCCAGTTGTTCCAGCAACAATCGCCGCTCGCGCCCACCACCCAGGCCAAGCTCGCGGATCAACTGCTTGTACCCGGCACGATGCCCTGCCGAGCGCTCGATCAGCCGAATCAGTTCACGGTCAGTTTGCGGATAAGGTGTGCGAGCCATTAGGGATGAGGATACCGCGTCAGCATCTACCGCGTCGTACACATCGGACAGCCGACGTCTTTCTTGTCCGCGAGCATACCCACCGCGTGCTCCAGCGTCGTCCCATCCGGCACACGGCTATAGCTCGAATTGATCTCATCCTGCTGCTGCCCAATCGTCTTGAAGAAGAGCGCGCGCCCATCGATATGCACATGCGTCTCAACGATCTGCCATAGCCCCGGCGCTACCTCGCGCCGCTCAACATCGAACGTCCCTCCCTGGCGCAACTTCCCCAGCAACCCCCACCCGATATTCACATCCTGCGACAACGTCCCACGAATCGTGCGGATGCGATGCTGGTTCCGATCGACGACCAACACGCCCCCCATCGTGCCCATCACGCGAGCTTCCATGTTCGGCGGATCGAACTTCGGATTCGGCTCAAACGCCAGCGTAATCAGCTCCGGCGTCTCACTCGACACCTTCCAGAGAAACGACTCGGGCAGCATCTCCAGCAACTCACGCGCACTCTTGTCGTCGTGCTCCCCATCGCGCCTCTGCTTCTGTAACAGCGCAGGATCATGGATAAAGTCCTGCACTCTCTCCATCTCCGCCGCCTCCTGCTCCAGTGTCAGAGGATGCCCATCCTGCTCGATCTTCTTCCTGACCGATCCCTGCGCCGTCTGCACCACAATCGAAACCGTGTCCCCAGGCACCTTCTCCTCCTGGCGAAAGCGCCAGCGCGAGCGGTCATTGCTACTGGCGGCCAACTCCGTCTGCACCGCCTGCTGCACAATCTCCTTGGGCGATTGCGCATGAAGAGAGCCTGAAGTCCAAAGCAAGGCACAGGCAGCAAGAACAACAGGGATCGCCGGATGATATTTCACGAGGTGTTAGACGCGCTGAACCAACATTCAGGATGCTAGGAAACCCAGTTAACCCGTACGCTTTTCTTTCCGAGCCGAACGGAGACCGAACCACCAACCTTCACGCCCTTCAACAATTTTTCGTTGCACTTCTCGCCATCAATGCTCACCGCATTCTCAGCAAGCTTTCGCGTAGCTTCACCAGTCGAAGCCGCAAGCCCAGCAAGCTGCAACAGCTTGGGAATCTTGATGTCGTGGCCCACCACTTGATCGTCGCTGGCAATTAACCCTTCGCTGGCCAAGGAGATCTCTACAACCGGCACATCCTCCACCACACCGCGCTGCTGAAACTGCTTCGCCCAATTAGCCGCCGCTGCCTCCGCCTCCTCCGCCGAATGGAAGTCCCGCGTAATCGCCAGCGCGAGATTCTTCTTCGCCTGCATCGGATGCAGCGCTCCGCTCGCAACCTCCGCCTGCATCTGCACAATCTCCGACTGACGCAGATCCGTCAGCAGCGTCCAATACCGCCACATCAGCTCATCGGAGATCGACATCAGCTTGCCGTACATCTCACTCGGCGCATCGTGCACACCAATCGCATTGTTCAGCGACTTCGACATCTTCTGCACGCCGTCGAGCCCCTCAAGGATCGGCACCATCAGAATGCTCTGCTGCGGCTGCCCAAAGTGCTTCTGGAGATCGCGCCCGCGCATCAGGTTGAACTTCTGGTCCGTCCCGCCCAGCTCCACATCACACTCCAGCGCCACCGAGTCGTACCCCTGCGCAATCGGATAGATCAGCTCATGCAGCGCAATCGGCTGCTCTGCCTGAAACCGTTTATGGAAGTCCTCACGCTCCAGCATCTGCGACACCGTGAACTGCGCCATCAGCTTCACCATGTCGTAGTAGCTCAGCTTGTCCAGCCACTCCGAGTTGTTCCGTACCTCGGTCTTCACCGGATCGAGAATCTTGAAGACCTGCTCCTTGTACGTCTCCGCGTTCGCCGCAATCTGCTCCGGCGTCAGCGGCTTGCGCGTCACATTACGCCCGGTCGGGTCACCGATCAGAGCCGTCGAGTCGCCGATCAAAAAAATCACCGTATGCCCGAGCTGCTGGAAGTGCCTCAGCTTCCGAATCAGCACCGTATGCCCCAGGTGCAGGTCCGGCGCCGTCGGATCGAACCCGGCCTTGATCCGCATCGGCTTCCCCGAAGCAATCGACTGCGTAATGCGTTCCTTCAGCGCCTCCAGCGGAAGAATCTCCGCCGCGCCCTTCGTAATCAAATCAAGCTGGTCTTCAAGCGAGGCAAACGTAGACATATCTTTCAAGTATAAAGATCAGCGAAATTCCGCCAACTCTGCATGTGTAACGACCGCGATTGATGCTGAACTGACTCCTGCTAATTCGCCGAAGGCCGCTCAATGTGATCGACGACAAGAACCTCTACCGGCCCCTTCGTCGGCACCAGCTTCAGGCCCATCTGTTCCTGGATTGCAGTGAACAAGGACGGCGCATCAGTCCCGCCCTCCTGCCCGGCGCCCGAAGCAGCAATCTGCTCCGATCTCCACTTGAGATTGAAGTCGTATCTTCCCTTTAAGCCGGTCTGGTCCACCACCAGGCGTCCGCCTACTCTCAAAAGAGGGGAACGGACGAACTCGTCGAGCGTTACCGCTCTGGCAGTCATCTCGCCCCCTTGCTCACTCTCGAGATTAAAAAGATTGCTGGGTTCACCATCTTCTGCCGGAGTAAGCTTCGAGCCGCTCTTCGCCACAACCAGCGCATACACCGGCATCTCCCTTGTCTCGAAATGCACTTTTAGCTTGAACCGATCCGCCAGCAGCGATTGTTCCATCAAGTCCACCTGCTCCCGCTGTTGCGCCGGGGTCATCTTTTGCATCGCGGCATATAGTGAGTCCTCGATCTTAGCCTGAATCTCATACCGATTGGACTGGCTATACAACCAGTCCGGCCCTCCCACAATTCGTCTCCCGGAAGCAATTGGCAGGTTATATGCCGACTCAATGAGTATCTCCGTCTGCCCGATGAAATTCACCCGATCAGTTGTCTGTCCGCCTCCGCCAACTGGAGACGCCATCATCACTTTCCTTGGAAACCCGCCACTGTCTGGAGATGGCGGAGGAGAGCTCGGTTTCCATGGCCTGATCGACGCTACCTCAAACGAAGGTAACGGCCCGCTCGCGTGCAAAATCTGCCCATACATTGGGATCATGCGTACAACTCCGAACGCTACCGGAGCTGCGATCGCAAGAAGACCTAACGCCGCTAAAACCATCTTCCTGCCGCGACTGAGGTTGCTTCCCAAATGCTTCGCCATGATCCGAACCATCCGCTTCTTCAGGTCGGCTCCCGTCACACCCGAGACGCACACCAGTGGCGATTCCACACAGAACTCGCACACCCTCAAAATGCTCTCCGCATAAACCTGCGGCCGACCACACAGCAGCAACACCTCTTCATCGCAGGCGCGTTCACGCTCCTCCACCAGCCGCCCCTCCATCCACCACACCAGCGGATGAAACCAGAAGACCGCCTCCACCACCATGTGCAACGCGGCGGTCAAATTATCGCGCCGCCGCACATGACAAAGCTCGTGCACCAGAATCGCCTCCAGTTGAGCGTCGTCCAGCCGCTGCGAGATCCCTTCCGGCCACAGCAAAATCGGCCGGAAGATGCCGAAGATACCCGGCTCCAACGAATCCCGTACGGACACGAGACCAATCGACCTCCGCATCCCCACCGCGTTCTCCAATCGACGAAGCGCCTCCACCTCACGCCCTTCGCATAACGGCGTTGCCGTTCGCACGACCCTGTAGATACGGAGACAGTGCATTATCCACGCCAACAGAACCCACACGAATCCGCACAGCCAGATTGCTGCGAGTACACCAGGCAGCAGATGAATCCAGTGTGGCCAAACCGTCGAAGCAGCTTCAGCCGCGCCCTGCATCGTCACCTGCTGCGTGAAAGGTTGGCTAATCTCCTCCATCACCGCATGCGACTCAACCCTCGCCCCTGTCCAATGGATCTGCCCCGCCAGATAACTCCCTGCTCCCACCAGCAGTGAGAACGGAATAAGGAACTTCATCGACGCCGTCAGCCACAGCCAATACCGTAGTCGAGCCGAGTTCCCGCGCAGCATGAATGCCAGTAATCCAGCAACGCACGCAAACAGTGTCGATTGCCAAAGATGATCGCCAACCCCCGTCCACATTCCAGCCAAAGCATCCGTATTCATTGTGGTTTGTCCTCGCCCTCAAGCTGTTTAAGCGCCTTCCGTGCCTCTTCCACATCCTCCAGCGTCAGGTTGCCGGATTCGACCAGCCGCATCATCACCAGCCGCGGTCGGCCGCCGAATAACGCCAACAGCTCGTCGATCAATCTCCGCTGTGCAGCATCCCGCGATACCACCGCTGCAAAGATATGAAAGTTCGCAATCTTTTTAACCCGGCGCACGACCTTCTTCGTCTCCAGCCGATACATGGTGGTCTGGATCGTCGTATAGCCCGGCCTCTTCTTTTCAGGGAATGCCTCCACAATCTCGCGGATGGAGCATTCACCTCGCGCCCAAAGCGTCTCCATGATTTTGAGCTCGAGCTTCGATAGTTTCGGAACAGTCATACCGACCTCCTACATTTGTCTTAGTTTCTAAGACAAATGTATGCGATTGTCAATGTCTTTTTATTTAAAGTTGGAACTGTAACGAGAAACCCTCGATCAATTGATCGGCCCAATGCCCGACCAAAGGCCCCTTCCGCCCGCGACTCCGCTCAACTCCATCGCCTATACTGCGGCCATGGACGCTGAGCGCAGCCGCACCTTCCTCCTCACCCTGCCGCACGTCGTCGAGACGATGCAGTGGGGTGACAACCTCGTCTTCTGGACTGGAGACAAAGCCATCGGCGGCAAGATGTTCGTCCTCCTCAACCTCGATGGCGACGGCAAAGCCGTCCTCTCCTACGCCGCCGGCCCCGAACGCTTCGCCGAGCTGGTCGAGATCGAAGGAGTCTCCCCCGCACCCTACTTCGCCCGCATCTACTGGGTCGCCGTGCAACGCTGGGACGTCTTTCGCCCCAAGCAATGGGAGCAGGAGCTCCACGCCGCCTACACCCTCACCTTCGACAAGCTGCCGCCGAAGACCCGCAGCGCTCTCGCACTACCTGCAAAGGAACAAGCGAAACTGATCGCCGAACGCCGCCAACAACGGAAAGCCAAAACGGAAAAATCCAAGCCGCAAGAATCTTAGAACTTCTCCGGATTCGCATCGAAAAGCCCTCGAAACGAGAGCCGGTAAGCAAACAGCAGGAACAGCTCCAGTACCGTGCAAACCAGACCAATCACGACGCCCTCTGGGTGTAACAGAAAGTGAAAGAGCAAAATATTCACAAGGATCGGCGCCAGGATCGTCAGTCCAAGCGGAACAAACCGTCCCACCAGCAGCAGCAGACCACCAATCACCTGACACAGTGCGACAAAGCTCATGTACTTGTGTGTCATGAGGATCGTTGCAAAGGTCGTGGCGTCTCCAGGAGGCATCGGCGGTGTCGGCAGGAAATGCAGAATACCGTTCAATCCAAAGAAGAGAAAGACGAAGCCAAGCAGGATACGGGCAACAAGAACAGCTTTCTTCATGGAAAAGGCTCCTTGAAATTCCACCCAGCGTACCGCACTTCCGTCGCAAATCTTCAGCTATCGCAAAAAAACGGCAGCTTGCGTAAGGTTAGATGCTTCGATAGCGTGAAGAGAATGCTAAAACCTCTCACTGGCGTCACACTCTCCCTCGAAGGCCGCGTCGCGCTCATCACCGGCGGCTCGCGCGGCATCGGAGCCGCCACCGTCCGCCTCTTCCGCCAGGCTGGAGCCCGTGTCGTCTTCAGCTACCGCTCCGCGCAACCCCAGGCCGAAGCCCTCGTCGCAGAGTGCGGCGGCCCCGACCTCTGCCGCGCCATCCAGCAGGACCTCGCCACCGCCGAAGACGGCCAGTCCCTTGTCCGCGCCGCCGTCGAAGCCTTCGGCCGCCTCGACTGCCTCATCGTCAACCACGGCATCTGGCCCCCGCACGACGCTCCCATCGCCGAGATGACCGTCGCCCAATGGCGCACCACCATGGGCGTCAATCTCGATAGCGTCTTCGGCCTCGTCCAGGCAGGCGTCACCCAGATCAAATCTCAACCCGCACCCAGCAGCGGTGCCCGAGGCCACATCGTCCTCGTCAGCTCCACTGCCGGTCAGCGCGGCGAAGCCTTCCACGCCGACTACGCCGCCAGCAAAGGCGCTCTCCTCTCACTCACCAAGAGCCTCTCCACCGAACTAGCCCCGCAAGGCATCTCCTGCAACTGCGTCGCGCCCGGCTGGGTCGCCACCGAAATGTCCGTCGCTGCCCTCGAGCACCCCGAGACGTCCAAGAAGGTATTGGCCACGATCCCGCAGGGCCGCGCCGCGCACGTCGATGAGATCGCCGGGCCCATCCTCTTTCTCTGCACACCACTGGCAGGATTCATCTCCGGCGAAATCTTCAACGTAAACGGCGGCGCTGTGCTGGTCGGCTGACGAGGGTTTGATCCGCATGAAGCATCTGCTCCTGACCGCCACCATCGCAGCCACCCTCCTTCTATCCAACTCCGCGCACGCCCAGGCGAGCGACATCCCCAGCGCCGCCCCTACGCCCACCGCCGGAGCAACCCCAGAGCAGCGCGGCCACCTCCTCCTCGACCAGATGGTCGCCGCCCTCGGCGGCCCGCTCTGGCTCAACCGCTCCACGATCTACGAGGAGGGCCACACCGCTGCCTTCTTCCGCGGCTCGCCTAACGGCAGCGTCGCCGACTTCTGGTCGTACCGCCAGTTCCCCATCAACGGAAAGCCCGACGTCGAACGCATCGAATACACCAAGAAGCGCGACGTCGTTCACATCTGGACCACCGACACCGGCATCGAGATCACCTATAAAGGGAGAACCACCCTCCCGAAGGAGCAGGTGGACGACCATATCCGCCGCCACAACCACTCCATCGAAGAGGTGGTCCGCACCTGGCTCAAGCAACCCGACGTCGTCGTTCTGGCCGAAGGGACCTCCATGGTCGAGCGCCGCATGGTCGACAAGGTTACCGTCCTCAGCGCCAACAACGACGCCGTCACCCTCGAACTGGACATCAACACCCACCTCCCCCTCCGCCGCACCTTCGAGTGGCGCAACGAGACCTTCAAAGACCACGACGAGGACGCCGAGGAGTACGACGACTACCACACCATCCAGGGCTTCCCCACCCCCTTCACCATCACCCGTTACCACAACGGCGATATGGCCTCGCAACTCTTTGTAAAGAAGGTCGAATACGGCACTTCCATGCCTCCCGAGCTCTTCGACCCCAGCCGTCCCGTCAAGAAAGGTAAGTAGCCCGACTGAGTCGGACCGCCCGGCAGTTTATACTCGGGTGTGCTATGAGTGAAGCTACCCTTACCCCTCCGGACCAGACCGATCTCTCCGGATCAGAATCCGAAACCTCTCCGGCTGCCAAAGCAGGTCATGCAATGGACGTCCTTGAGATCATGTCGATACTTCCCCACCGTTACCCGTTTTTGCTGATCGATCGCATCCTCGAGATCGAACGCAGGGTAAGTATCGTCGCCATTAAAAACGTAACCGCCAGCGAGCCCCACTTTCAGGGTCACTTTCCCGACTACCCCATCATGCCCGGCGTTCTCATGGTCGAGGCCATCGCCCAGGCAGGCGGAACCCTCCTGCTCACTGAAGTCCCCGACCGTGCGAACAAGTTGATGCTCTTCACTGGCATCGACAACGCTAAGTTCCGTCGCCCCGTCGTCCCCGGCGACCAGGTTCGCATCGAGGTCAAGGTTCTCCAGTGGCGCAGCCGCGCCGTTCGGATGCAGGGCATCGCCACCGTCGACGGCAAGGTCGTCTGCGAGGCGACGATCATGTGTCAGATCGTTCCGCGTGTGCCGAAAAAAGCCGGTAGTGCGACCGAGGCGAGCCCCGAGTGAGCGTTCACCCGACTGCGATCGTCGCTGAAGGGGCGCAAATCCCCTCCAGCTGCACGATCGGTCCCTTCTGCATCATTGGCGCAAGCGTCGTGCTCGGAGAAGACTGCGAGCTCGTCTCCCACGTCGTCCTCGACGGCCACACCACCTTCGGTCGCGGCAACAAGGTTTACTCCTTCGCCTGCATCGGCATCGCCCCGCAGGACCTCAAGTATGCGGGCGAGCCTACCCGCGTCACCCTTGGCGACAACAACTCCATCCGCGAATACGTCACCATCTCCCGCGGAACGAACGGAGGGGGAGGCGTAACAACCGTAGGGAACGATTGCCTCATCATGGCCTACACCCACATCGGCCACGACTCCCACATCGGCAACGGCTGCATCCTCGCCAACGCCGCTACCCTCGCCGGTCACGTCATCGTCGAAGACTACGCCGTCATCGGCGCCCTCAACCCCGTTCACCAGTTCTGCACCATCGGTAAATACGCCTACATCGGCGGCGGCACCACCATCACCCAGGATGTGCTGCCCTACTCACTTACCAGTGTGCGCCGCGAAAACCGCGCCTTCGGCATCAACAAGATCGGCCTCGAACGCCGCGGCTTCACGCCGGATCAGCTCAAACAGATTCGCGCCGCCTACCGCCTGCTCCAGGTGTCCAAACTCAACACGGCCCAGGCGCTCGACGTCATCCGCGAAAAAATTGCCTCCGGCGAATTCGGCGACCACGTCAACTACCTCGTCGACTTCATCGCCAAGAGCCAACGGGGCGTCATCAAGTAAATGTACTGCCATAACACTCTGTGCTACAGTCAGGATAAAGTTGTCGGATGCGTGTCTTCGTCAATAAGCAATTCCGGCGATTTTCAAACGAGAATGCGATCTCTGATGATTCGCTTTGCAAAGCAGTCCACGAGATTTCAATTGGCCTGATCCACGCAAACCTAGGCGGCGGCATCTACAAACAACGTATTGCCCGCAAAGGACAAGGGAAGTCAGGCGGTTTTCGAACCATCATCTTCTTCAAAGCTCATAAAACTGCGTTCTTTATTCTTGGTTTTGCAAAGAATGCGCAAGACAATCTGGAACGAAATGAGGTAGCGGGACTGAAAGATCTCGCTGGAAGGATGCTGAGCTATGACGAGAAAATCATCGCCATCGCCGTCAAAGACGGCGCCCTCGAAGAAATCTCCTGCGAGCAGGACGTATCGTAGTCCAGTCTTCGCCGCGATCCATGAGACGGCTGAAGATCTTCACGACGCTGGCGTGATGGATAAGATGACCATGCGCCACTTCGACGAAATGTGTTTGACCCCGGTAAAGCCGCTTACCCCGCGCCAGATCGCGGCCATCCGCGAGCATGAGCAGGCCAGTCAGGCTGTCTTCGCCCGCCACTTGGGAGTCTCTGTCAATCTCATCTCCCAATGGGAGCGCGGCGAAAAAAAACCGCAAGGCGCGTCTCTCAAACTCCTGACCCTCGTAAAGAAGAATGGTCTCGCCTCGGTTGCCTAAGATGAATAAGCTGGCGGCAAAGCGATGACTACTCCTGCAAAACTCGGCCTCATCGCCGGCAACGGACGCTTCCCCTTCCTCCTGCTCGAAGCCGCGCGCGCCCACGGCCTCACCGTCGTCGTCGCCGCCATCAAAGAAGAGACTGATCCCGAGATCGACACTCGCGCCGCAGCCGATCCCAACATCCGCGTCCACTGGCTCTCCCTCGGCGAGCTCTCCCGCCTCATCGAAACCTTCCAGGCCGAAGGCGTCACCCGCGCCGTCATGGCCGGACAGGTCCGCCACAAACAGATCTTCTCCAGCATCCGTCCCGACTGGCGTCTCGCCAAACTGCTCCTCAGCCTTCGCTCCCGTAACACCGACATGCTCCTTGGTGCCATTGCAAAGGTCCTAGGCGACGAAGGCATCGAGCTCATCTCCTCCACCGCCTACCTCGAGCCGCTCCTCGCCAAACCCGGCGTCCTCACCCAGCGCCCCCCCTCTGAAGACGAGCAGAAGGACATCGCCTACGGCCGCACCGTCGCCCGTGCTATCGCAGGCTACGATCTCGGCCAGACCGTCGTCATCGCCGCACAGGCCTGCGTCGCCGTCGAAGCCATGGAAGGCACCGACGCCACCATCATCCGTGCCGGTGCGCTCATGCGGACCGCACGCATCGCAGACGATGGCTTCCTCTCGCAGGCCCTCACCGTCGTCAAGGTCGCCAAGCCCAATCAGGACATGCGCTTCGATGTCCCCGTCATCGGCGTCGCCACCATCGCCACCATGCAGCAGGCCGGAGCCACCTGTCTCTGCATCGAAGCCGGTAGAACTCTGCTGTTCGACCCCGAGGCAATCGTCGCGGCGGCAGATCAAGCAGGAATTGCTGTAGTCGCGCAGTAGCGTGGCATAACGAATCCGTGACAATTGAGGAATGGCGAGCGCGTAATATTACCCACAGAGCTGCGCGCCGCCCATCCTATGCGCTGCAGCCTTGCCAGAAACACAAGGAGAACCACATGAAGCGCAAGGGACTACTGTTTGCAGTGATCGCGGGCGTTACAGCGATGAGCGCCGTTGGCATCAAGGCCTACGCAGCGGATTTGATCAAGCCGGGAACCAACGCTCCCGACTTCACCCTACCCTCACAGGACAACACACCCATCACCCTTTCCAGCTATAAGGGCAAATGGGTCGTCCTCTACTTCTACCCGAAGGACAAAACCTCAGGCTGCACCATCGAGGCCCACAACTTCCAGCGCGATCTTGAGAAGTACAAGGCAGACAATGCCGTCGTTCTTGGCGTCAGCCTGGACACTGCGGAAAGCCACCAGAGCTTCTGCACCAAGGAGAGCCTGACCTTCAAGCTACTCGCCGATCCGGACCACAAGGTCGTCGATGCGTATGGCGTTCCCATCATGGGTATGGGACCGCTGAAGTTCGCCCAGCGCGACACCGTCCTGATCGACCCTTCCGGCAAGGTCGTTCAAGCCTGGTCGAAGGTTGACCCGAACACCCACAGCGAAACGGTGCTCGCCTACCTCGCCACGGCGAAAAAGTAAGCACCGCACGTATCTCCAGACGCAAAAAGGCCCGGACCTCGTGATGAGGAGTCCGGGCCTTTTTGCTTGCCTTAGTAGCTAGTTACTTCTTTGCTGCGGTCTTCTTAGCAGGAGCCTTTTTCGCAACTGCCTTCTTCGCGACGGCCTTCTTGACTGCCTTCTTCGCGACAACCTTCTTTGCTACTGCCTTCTTGACTGCCTTCTTAACTGCCTTCTTCGCTGCCTTCTTCGCTACGGCCTTCTTTGCAGGGGCCGCCTTCTTTGCCGGGATTACGTCTCTCTTTATAGTTGCCAAGGTGATACCTCTCGTTGTGGTTTTTTTGCTGCTCCCAGCGCTCTTGTTGCCAACCGCCTTTTTAGGGGCAGCTTTACCGCCGCGGTGAGCACTGGACTTCTTCGCGGCAGATCTTTGGATAAACTTTCCGGCGCTCTTCTTCGCCGTTGCCTTCTTCACCGGCACCGCCTTCTTTGCGGCCACCTTTTTCTTAGGCGCAGCCTTCTTGGCAGTAACCTTCTTCGCCGGGGCTTTCTTAGCCACTACTTTCTTCGTCGCAACCTTCTTGGCGACGACTTTCTTAGCGGGAGCCTTCTTTGCGACTGCTTTTTTCGCCGGCACTTTCTTTGCAACAGCCTTCTTGGCCGGTGCCTTCTTTACTGGAGTCTTCTTGACGCTCGCTACAGGAGCCACGCTCGGCTCCGGCACAGTAGACAGCTTCTCTGCTGGCGTATAGCCCGATACGGGAGAAGCCGGAGACGTATAGAGGATGGCCTCTTCAACATGCACCTCGGATACCGGCTCGTCATCATCATCGTCGTGACCATCATCGTCCGAGGTCAGCGTGACCTCTTCCTCTTCATCATCCTCGTCGAAGCTGTTGGAGATGCCATGCTCGTCGTCTGCATCGTACTCGTCATGCTCCGCCGCCGCCGCGTACTGCTTGATCGTCTCATCGAATCCATCGAACATCGTCATCGTTTCCCCTGGCTGCTTTGCATCTTCCTCACAACTTCCGTGTGAGCCATCTTACAGCGCGACGATTAAAACTTAACTCATATCGCGCACGGATTCTAGCAATAGATTGCATCCATGCGCCAGCGATAGCAAGCACTCTTTTTGATAAGGAAGCTCATCGAGCAGCTTTGTGTTTCGATTTCAATGTTCCATTCTGCGTCGAAGTCTTCGTTGATGACTTCACGCTCTTCGAGGCACCACGCGAAGAGCCCGTCGATAACTGCTTCGACGCCTGCTTCGAAGACTGTTTTGAAGATCCTTTGCTCGAACCCGCAAGCCCTGATCGTCGGCCACGCGATGCAGCACGACGGCTGCGAAGCGACGGTGCGAGGTGCACGGGCTCCGACACATTCAACGACTGGCCCGTCCTCACTCCGCCTGTCGACAGATGATTCCACGAGCGCAAATCTTCGACTGAGACGTTGAAGCGATCCGCCACCGTCACCAGCGTATCGTCGCGTCGCACGGTGTACCGCTGCGGACGCTTGACCATCGAAGCAACCGTGAGAGGAACGACCAGCTCATCGCCCCCTTCCACTGTCTCACCCGCCTTCATCCCATTCTCCGCGACGATATCGCTTGGATGCGCATGCAGGCTCGCCGCAATCCCATCCAACGTCTCTCCCGTACGCACCACATGGAAGCGCCAACTGCTGCGCTTCTCCTCGGGGATATCCTTCAGCCGCTCTTCGAACACACCCTTCGTGCCGACAGGAAGATGCAGATCGAACGGAAGATCGCTCGGCGTAGTCATACGCAGAAGACTCGGATTCAGCGCTACGATCTCCGACAGCGAAGAGTTCGTCAGATCAGCAACCAGCCGCATGTCGATCGCATAGTCCACCTTCTCCGTATCCCACACCACCGCAGGATCAGGCACAACCTTGTCGAGACCGTACTTCGCCGGATTCTTCGCCATGATGACTGCCGCAAGGATCTGTGGCACATACGCCTTCGTCTCCTTCGGCATCGCATTGCGTCGATAAAGCTCCCAGAAGTCCGCGTACCCCGTACGCATCACTGCCTTCTGTACATAGCCCGGACCCCAGTCATACGCCGCCATCGCCAGGTACCAGTCGCCAAACTGGTTGTACAGCGCCTTCATGTACTTCGCATAAGCAATCGACGACTTCTCCGGATCGAAGCGCTCATCGAAGTACCCATTGCGCGTTAGGCCGTAGGCTCCCTGAAACGGCATGAACTGCCACATCCCGCCCGCCCCGCTCTTCGCATTCACGACCTGCGGCTGAAAGCCCGACTCCGCTACCGCCAGGTAGTACAGGTCCTGCGGTACACCCTGGTCAGCCAGCGCCTTCTGGATGATCGCCTTGTACTTACCCCCGCGCTCCATGCTATGCCGCATATGCGCTTGAAATGAGGTTGAGTTTGCGAAGATCCCGATGTACCCCGCAACCTCATCGTTGATCACCAACGGCAGGTCCGACTTGATCTCCAGCTCCGCCTTCAACTTCGCCGTCAGCTCCGGATTCGGTGCAAACGTCAGGTCCCCCGCACTCTCAAGCGGCGTCTCTTCGATCTTCGGTGAAAACCCATTCCCTTGCTTCAGCGCCGCCATCTCCAGCGAGTTCACCGCGTTCAGCAGATGTTCAAACTCATCCGAGAGCTGCGGATCGTTCTTCAAGTCCATCCCACTCGTCAGCATCACGTCAACCGCCGTGTCGAAGTCGAGCCGCGCCGCATCCAGCCGGTTCGCGCGATAGTTCTCCACGCCGCTGCGATAGCTCGCCTCCGCGCTGTTGATCAACTGTTGTACCTTGTACGCATTCGCCGACGACTCGACTGTCTGCGCTGGTGTCGCCGCGGATGCCTGCTGAGGCGCAGCCACCGGAGTCGCCACCGTCGGAGCCGTCGCCTGCGTCGCAACCGTGCCCGGTGCAGCAAGATCATCCTGCGGACAACCCGCCAGCAATACCAGCGGCGCACACGCCACCACCAATGCACACCGCCGCATCCATTTTTCTCGAATCATCCGCACCATTCGTCTCTGCCCATTGTAAGACGCCCTGTGGACAAATACGTCCTGTCATGCAGAATCAGTCGCCCAGCCACTCCCAACCCTCTTAGTCAGCAAGATCTCCAGCCTAGAGCACAAGCTGATCAATGCTCGACCACCCGCAAGCAATCTCCGGCAAATACACGCCGCCAATCTCAACTGATTTCTGTGCAACCTGAACACCCCCCAGGCTCTTATAAAAACTCACCGACGGATTCTGCTCCAGCACCCACACCAGAAAGCTCTTGAAGCCGCGAGCACGTAACCCTACCGCCAGCGCATGGACAAGCATGCGCCCCGCTCCTTGCCTTTGTCGAGTATCGAGAAGATAGATCGCATACAGCTCGGCGTCGTAGTCGTCCACACTCTCGCGCAATGACCCAGCGGCAGCAAAACCGACGACTCCCGATTCGTCTTCAGCAACGAAGATCAAAGAGTCGCCAGAAAGGAGCTGCCCTTTCCACATCTCGGCTCGCGACTCAATCTCCAAAGCAGCTAAATAAGTATCCGGAACAATTCCACGATAGGTACTCTTCCAGCTCTGCACATGAACGAGCGCAATCCCCGCTGCATCTCCCAACTCGCCCGGTCGAATCGTAAAGGCCATGCGAAGCAATCTAACAATACGCAAGCCATCCGTAAAGCTCGATTAACTAGAGACCAGACATCGCGGCTCGTTCAAGACAAGCCTCACATGTAATAGTCAGAAATGCCCAACGGACAATCAGCCAAAGCCTATGCAGCCTTAGCAGTAGGTGTAGTCGCAATCGCTTGGTCGGCAATCTTGTCCGATGGACACAGATGCCAGGAATCGCCTCCGCCTTTTATCGGATGTTCTTCTCTTCTGTGGCAATCTGGCCCTTCTTGCTGTCTTCCAGAACAAAGCTTGCTAGCATCCATCGACTTACGCTCTGGCTAGCTGCCCTTGGAGGAGTCTTCTTTGCTGGCGATGTCGGGCTCTACAACATAGCCGTCATGCACACCTCTGCCGGAAGCGCCACGTTCCTCGGAAACAACGCGCCGATCCTTGTCGGGCTGCTCACTTGGGCAACCACGCGACGAGCACCCTCTCCACGTTTCTGGACCGCCCTTGCCATCGCTCTCCTTGGTGCCTGCTTAATCGTCTCGGTAGACGCGCAACATCAAAGCTCCAGATCGTCCGCCGATTTTCTCGCCGTCATGGCCTCTGTCTGCTTTGCTCTCTATCTCATGACCACCGAACGCCTTCGAGAAAGCTGTGACACGCGAACCCTGCTCACGCTCTCGACCACGGCAAGCTCTGTCATACTTCTGGTCGTCGCTGTCTCGGCCCACATCTCACTCCGCGTGCCGAGCATCTCTTCCATGGCCGCACTCCTTGGCCTTGGCTTGGTATGCCAGCTTATGGGCTACTTCTGCCTGACCTACGCGCTCGGCCATCTTCCTGCAACCATAACCTCCGTTATGCTGCTCGCCGTTGGCCCTCTCGCCGCACTGTTCGCGCTCTTCCTCTTCAAAGAACACATGGCAACCCTCCAAATCCTCGGCGGCGGCCTTGTAGTTCTTGGTGTATGGATCGTCAGTAGCTCACGCCGCGATCAACACCTTTCCTCAGAAATCTAGTGAACAGGCCCGCACCTCCCCTGCTTGGCATTCACCACCCGGGTGTTAACATAGATACTGAGGCTACCCAGCTACAAAATGGATCCAAGTCACATCCGCAACTTCGCGATCATCGCGCACATCGACCACGGCAAGTCCACCCTCTCCGACCGCCTGCTTGAGCTCACCGGCTCGCTCACCGCCCGCGAGATGCAGGCGCAGGTCCTCGACGCCATGGATCTCGAGCGCGAGCGCGGCATCACCATCAAGGCCCACACCGTCCGCATGGTCTACAAGGCCAAGGACGGCGAGACCTACCAGCTCAACCTCATCGACACCCCCGGCCATGTCGATTTCTCCTACGAGGTCTCCCGCTCCCTCGCCTCCTGTGAAGGCGCACTGCTGGTTGTCGATGCCTCACAGGGCGTCGAAGCCCAGACCCTCGCCAACGCCTACCTCGCCATCTCCAACGGCCTCGAGATCATCCCCATCATCAACAAGATCGATCTCCCCAGCGCCGACATCGAGCGCACCAAGGAGATGATCGAGAAATCCGTCGGGCTACCTGCTGATAACGCAATCGCTGTCAGCGCAAAGACCGGCCTCAACGTCGCCGATATCCTCGAAGCTGTCGTCAACGATCTCCCCTCGCCCCAGGGTGACCCCGAAGCGCCCCTCCAGGCCCTCATCTTCGATAGCTGGTTCGATCCCTACAAGGGCGTCATCGTCCTCGCCCGCATCATCAACGGCAAGCTCCGCAAGGGCATGAAGATCAAGGTCATGTCCAACGGCAGAGTCTTCGACGTCGAGAGCATGGGCGTCATGACCCCCAAGCCCGTCGAGATCGCCGAGCTCACCGCAGGCGAAGTCGGCTTCTTCGTCGCCACCATCAAGAACGTGGCCGACACCAAGGTCGGCGACACCATCACAGAGGTCGCCCGCCCCTGCGCCGACGCCCTGCCTGGCTTCGAAGACATCAAGAGCATGGTCTTCGCCGGCCTCTACACCGTCGATTCGCACGAGCACGCCATGCTTCGCGACGCTCTCGAAAAGCTCCGTCTCAACGACGCCAGCTTCTCCTTCGAGCCCGAATCCTCCGCCGCCCTCGGCTTCGGCTTCCGCTGCGGCTTCCTCGGCCTGCTTCACCTCGAAATCATTCAAGAACGCCTCGAGCGCGAGTTCTCCCTCGACCTCATCACCACCGCTCCCGGCGTCCGTTACAAGATCACCATGACCGACGGCACCGTCCTCGAGGTCGACAACCCCTCCCGCTGGCCCGACCCCACCGAGGTCGAGATGATCGAAGAGCCAGTCATCACCGCAAAGATCCTCACCAACGAAGAGTACGTCGGCAACATCCTCAAGCTCGTCGAAGACAAACGCGGCCGCCAGCAGAATATCGAATACGTCAGCACCACTCGCGTCATGCTCACCTACGAGCTCCCGCTCAACGAGATCGTCCTCGACTTCTACGACAAGCTCAAGTCCGTCTCCCGCGGATACGCCTCACTCGACTACGTCCTCGCCGGAACCTGGGTCTCCCCCATGGTCAAGATGGATATCCTCATCGGCGGCGACCCCGTCGACGCGCTCTCCATCATCGTCCACCGCGACTTCGCTTACGACCGCGGCAAGGCCCTCGTCTCCAAGATGCGCGAGCTCATCCCCCGCCAGATGTTCGAGGTCGCCATCCAGGCCGCCATCGGCGCCAAGGTCATCGCCCGCGAAACCGTCACCGCCATCCGCAAAAACGTCATCGCCAAATGCTATGGCGGCGACATCAGCCGCAAGCGCAAACTCCTCGACAAGCAAAAAGAGGGCAAGAAGCGTATGAAGCGTATCGGCAAGGTCGATATCCCACAGGAAGCCTTCCTCGCCGTCCTCAAGGTCGGCGAAGAATAAGCCTACGTACGCGTAACTCACCTCAGATTGCTGAAATAAACATGTTCGGAAGAGCCTGGCTCTGCCGTGCCGCAAATAACCAGCGCGAGTAACTAGTCTGTAACGTCTACCTGTGGAAACGATTGAAATCGCTGGACTTGCCGTTCCCCGCGACCGCAGAAGCGCAGGATCACTGACAAAAATCGCATCTAATTCAAAAATAAGAACTTAGCTATTTTTCAGAACTTGCGCCCATCAGAAAGCTCCGCACGAAAAGCGACATAGCAGAACTCCCATCTCAGGAAATCCACATATTTTTCCACAGCAATGTCAGAGGGAAGGGATCAATCAAAATCATGCTGGGGAGAAGATCGCCACCCGATCTTCTCCCCAGGCATGAGTTCAGCTACTGCTTAGGGGTGGTGGAAGGACGAGGAGTCGTCCGGTGTGCTGCGGGCGAAGGAGCCGATGGCACCGGAGCAGCAACGCCAGAGCTGGTGTTGTACGCATCGATAACAGCCTGCGTCACATCCGTGTTCTGAACAGCCCACAGGATCGGGCTCTGCTGGCCGCTGACATCCAGAAGCAGCGTGTAGCCGTTCTGCGCCACATACTGACGCATCGTGACGTTCACCTTCTGCGCTACCTTACCAAATACTTCCTGCACATCGGCGTTGTAGGACTGAGAAGCATCCTCCGCATCGCGGTTCAGAGCCTTCTCCTTGGTATCGATAGCCTTCAGACGGGCGGTACGCTCCTCATCCGACAGGGTCGCCGGTGCGCTCTGCATCTGCTTCTTCAGCGTATCGACCTCCTGCGCCTGCGTTTCGATCTGAGCCTTCTTCGGCTCATACTTCTTCTGGACTTCCTGAACGGCGCGCTGGCCCTCATTGGTTGCGAGAACAGCCTGTTCGAACGAAATCAGCGCGATCTTCGCCGGAATTGCCTCTGGCTTGACCGGTGCCTGCTGGGTGGTGGCCGCCGGAGCCTGAGGGGCGGCGGTCTGGGCGGGTGCGGCAGCAGTCATCAAGCCTGCGCCGAGCGCGGAGAGAAGAGTAAGAGTACGGTTCATGTAGTGTGTAAAGCTCCTTGAAGATCGTTCATCCTTATAGTGCGGCCGTAGATCGCAATCGCTTGCAACCCAGGCCATGCTCCGCGTTCCACTCCACCCCGGGGCAACGCAGCGCTGCTGCGCAACTACGTTATAGCCGATCCGTTTGTTAGGTCCCCCGGAAAAGCGGACAGGAGCAGGAGAGCTGCCGGAACGCCTCTGATTATAGGACTCCCAACATACTGGGTCAAACGACTCACGAAAAAGATCATCCAACCTTCATCTTCCAAATTTGGAATGTCTATAACCGCACACTATGACTTTAGAGAGAACCGACGCCTAGGAAGCACAAAATACACAGCAAAACCGATACTTCCCCATTGGCCGTCTAATTGCTCTAACCAGAGTGCGCGCAGTTTGGCATGACCGAACCGCGATAGCAGAATTCTCTGGACTTGGAAGAGCCGGCACCCATGTATGGTGCTGCTTGCCGCAGAGAGTATGGTCTCCCAACGAGGAGACCGCTTTAGGAGGCCGTGACTGGCCATTCAAAATACAGCAAAAATCAAAGAAAACAGCAGTTCAGGCGCAGAAGCCTGTCTGCCTCCATGTCGGCCGGGGAACCACCATCGCTACCTGCAACACGAAATACTTGCTATCTCGGAGGTTTAGGGATAGTCTATGGCTTGCCGTATGAATCGGCTGTGGTGCCGCTTTTTGTGAGACACGCCTTTATGTAGAGTGGCGCAGACGCAGATACAGTGGATCGTCCTGCCGAATCATTTGCAAACAGGTACTTAGGGTGATGGATTCGCCGCTGTAGGCGAATTCCGGTTGCACACGATGGTCAATTGAACCGTAGAGTCGCAGCCGATAGTTATAGATAACGTCCGTTCGAGTACAACTTGAGATCGTTTTTTCCGACGCTGCCATACCGGTTTGTTTCGCTCCCAACATCTCCATGCGGGGACCGGATCACCATGAGCGTGGGTGCAAAACGCTAATTGCGTACCAGTGCAATAGGAAGTGGAAGCATGACTTCAGAGCAGACCGTGTCCGACGTGCAATCGCACCAGGGACAACTCCCGCTATCTGACCACCAGGGTCAGAACGAGCATTCCTCACAGGATGCACAGAACGTGCCGCACGGCATGGGGCAGTCGAAGAGCAGTCGGCGGCGTCGCCGGAAGCGGAAGACCAAAGGCTCCGATGCTGGTGGCGACGCCGGTCAACCGGAATCCTTCGGCAGCGACGCTGGCCCCGGCCAGCCCGTCCCAGCTCTCCAGGGCGCGCCCCAGCCGCAAAGCTCGCCGAACGGCGGCCAGAACGGCTTCCAGGGCGGCCATCAAAACGGCTCTCAGTCCACCGGCAAACGCTGGAAGAAGAAGTTCCGCGACCGCGATCGGCAGCGCTCGCCCGAAAATCCCGGCAACATCTCGGCCAGCGGCGGAGGCTTCCAAAGCAACGGTGGCGGTTTCCGCGACGCCAACAGCCATCAGCCCGGCAACAACAGCGGCGGCTTCAAGCGCAAGGGCGGCGGCGGCAAGCAGCAGCAGCGCGGCCCTCGCAGCTTCGTCGGCCCCATGGATCACAGCTACCGCGTCGTGAACGGCAACTTCGCCGACACCCCGCCCTCCACGATTGAGAGCCACGGCAACTATCAGGGCCGAAGCCATGGTCGCAGCAACAGCTATCAGAGCGACTCGCAGCCCATCGACTACTCCCAGGGCCGCACCATCCCCATCGCCGAGGACGCGCCAACCAAGATCTACTTCTTCATCGAGGACCTCTTCTTCACCGCGAAGATCCAGGAGACCGCGCGCAAGCTCGGCGTCAAGGTCGCCTTCATCAAAAACGATAAGGAGTCCATCGCTGCCCTCACCAGCGGCGAAGAAGAAGATCGCCCCGGCCTCATCGTCTTCGACCTTAACAACGCGAACGCCAAGCCCATGACGCTCATTCCCAAGCTCAAGACCAAGCTAAAGAAGAGCACCTCGATCGTCGGCTTCCTCTCGCACCTTCAGGGAGACCTCAAAGCCAAAGCAGTCGAGGCCGGATGCGATACCGTCATGCCCCGCGCCGCCTTCAGCCAGAACCTCCCCAACCTGCTGCGTCGCTACGGCATCATCGACGAAGACGAGCCGAACTTCAACCAGTAGCCCGTTCCTCTTCAACATTCAAAGGCCATGCCGATATTTCGGCATGGCCTTTGTTGTCATACAAAATCTTTTCTTTCCCTACCCCGGAGGCCATCCCATGGGCCGTCCACCCAGCACATGCAAATGCAGATGATCCACCGTCTGCCCACCATCTTCGCCCGTATTGATCACGATCCGATAACCCTTCTCCAGCCCCTGTTCCAGCGCAATGCGCGCAGCAGCCGCAGCCAGATGTCCCAGCAGCCCCGCATGCTCCGCCGTCGTATGCGCCATCGACGCAACATGCTCCTTCGGAATCACCAGCACATGCACCGGAGCCTGCGGGCTGATATCCGCAAACGCCAAACATAGCTCATCCTCATACAACCGCTTTGCCGGAATCCCCCCAGCAACAATCTTGCAGAACAGGCAATCGCTCATAGCAGAATTCTACTTCGCAAAGTAGCGCGGATGCCCATCCGGTCCCCACGGATCGTACGCCGCCGCAAACGTCGCCCGGTTCGCAATCGACGGATGACTATAGCTCCACCACTCCACAAACGGATGCGGCGTCGGATCATCCAAACTCGTCTCCCCCAGCACCTGAAAACTCTCTGCTGCTGTCCTCTGCGGATCCGCAACGATCCCGTGGATCGCCTCCTGCCCATACACATCCGCCGCATGCTCCTGCGCCCGGCTATAGCCGTTCACGAGCGGCTCCGTCACAAACGTCAGCGTCGCCAACACCATCAGATACACCGCCAGCGCAGCCCAGTCATGCTGCGAAGCAATCCCCCACCGCGCGCCATACCGCCGCAGCAGATACCGTGCCAGATGAAACCCCACCCAGAACGCCGCAAGCATCAAAACCCCAACAAACACCAGCGTCCGGTAGATATGGTGCAGCACATAGTGCCCCATCTCATGCCCGAAGATGTACGAGATCTCATCCGGCGTCGCCTTCGCAATACTCGTGTCCCACACCACCACCCGCTTCGATGGCCCAATGCCCGTCACATACGCATTCAGCCCCGTATACTTCGCGCTCGCCTGCATCCAGAACATCCGCTCCGGAGGAATCGTCAGCGGCCCTCGCGCTACCACCCTCTCCAACCGCACCACCAGCGCCGGATCATGCGTAACCAACGGCTCAAAGTGATTGAACAGAGGATCAATAAAGATCGGCGACACAAACACCCCGAAGACCACGCTGACCATCGCCGGTATCCAGAACCAGAACCACCACCGCCGCTCCGACCTGCCGATCAGCCAGAACAACAGCATCACCCCCAGCCCCGTCGTCAGCCAATCCAGCACAAAGCTCTTCCCCAGATCCCCCAACCAGCTCGCCCATCCCTGCACCGACAAGCCATACACCAGCGACAGATGATGCCCATACACCGCCAGAGGCAGATCCAGCACCAGCAACACCGCCAGCAGCAACAGCGTAAATAGAAAACCCTGCCCCCACCGATTCCGCGTCACCCGCACCGCAACATCGCGCAGCCGCGCCGCCACTCCCAGCGCCAGCACCAGCAACAACTGCAGAATCCCCCACCCAGCCCCTGCAAAATGCAGCAGCGTCCGCATCCGAAACAGCGCCACCGCCAGCTTCATCTTCTCCGGCGGCAACGTATATACACCCTTCGCCGAACGATTCTGCGGACCAGCCGTAGCCTCCACAACCCCCTGCGCCCGAGCACCCTCGCAGCAACAAAACACCGAACCGAACAACACAACCAACAACAAGAGGCGGTGAAGCAGCATGAGAAAATCCCTCACACGCATCCTCTCACGCAACCCCACAGCCAACGAAGGCACCAACCTCCTCCCAAACATCGAGTCCAATTCGTTACACTCGCCATCAGCGCATCTTGTGTGAAGCGGAGCCAGAATCCTTTGATGAACCAACGAAGTCGAATCGTCGCCGGAGCAACCTTCTCCGCATTGCTCGTCGGCAGCCTCATCCGTCCTACCCAGCGAGTCGCCGCCGCGTCCGAGCCCGTCCTCATGCAAACCATGCAGTCCGAGCTTCAGCGCGCCATGACCTCCCTCGGCAGCAGCTCCGAAGATAGCTCCCAGCCAAAGCCCTACTTCCTCAGCTACAGCGTAGCCGACACCGAATCCGTCAGCATGTCCGCTGAATACGGCGCCATTACCAGCTCCAATCAGAGCCATAGCCGCACCGCCGACATCCAGATCCGCCTCGGCACGCCTGCACTCGACAACACCCACGGCGACCACCGCACCAGCGCCCTCACCACCATGCCGCTCCCCCTCACCGACGACCGCGCCGCCATCGCCCGCAGCCTCTGGTACGCCACCAACCGCGGCTACGGCAAAGCCCTCGACAGCCTCCTCAAGGTCAAGACCGAGCAGCAGGTCCGCGCCAAAGAAGAGGACGTCTCCGCCGACTTCTCCACCGAGGCCGCCAAGAGCGAGATTCTCCCGCCCGCGCCCCAGCTCACCCTCGATAAAGCCGTCTGGGAGCAGCGCCTCCGCGATCTCTCCGCCCACTTCCAGCAATACCCCGACATCTTCTACAACACCGTCGCCCTCGACGCAGAAAGCGAGACCGACTACTTCGTCTCCTCCGAGAGCACCCACGTCGCCACTCCCAACCACGTCGCCCGCCTCGTCATCGTCGCCCGCACCCGCGCCGCCGATGGCATGGATCTCTTCCGCGCCGAAACCTTCGAGGCCGACAAGCTATCCAGCCTCCCCGACCAGAAGACCCTTGCCACCAAGCTCGAGGCCATGGCGAAAAATCTCGAAGCCCTTCGCGTCGCTCCCATCACCGAACCCTTCAACGGCCCCGCCATCCTCAGTGGCCGAGCCGCCGCCGTCTTCTTCCACGAGGTCCTCGGCCATCGCCTCGAAGGCCAGCGCCAACGTGGCGACGAGGAAGGCCAGACCTTCACCAAGCTCGTCGGCAAGCCCATCCTCCCCACCTTCCTCTCCGTCGCCGACGACCCCACCCTCGCCGACTTCCACGGCATCTCCCTCAGCGGCCACTACAACTACGACGACGAGGGCCAACCCGCCCGCCGCGTCGACCTCGTCCGCGACGGCGTCCTCGAAACCTTCCTCATGTCCCGACTCCCCGTCGCCAGCTTCTCCACCAGCAACGGCCACGGCCGCGCCCAGACCGGACGCATGCCCACCGGGCGTCAGGGCAACCTCATCGTCACCTCATCCAAGAGCGTCACCGACGCGCAGCTCCGCCAGATGCTGATCGACGAAGCAAAAAAACAAGGCAAGCCCTACGGCCTCTACTTCGAGGACATCTCCTCCGGCTTCGCCGTCACCACCCGCCGCTCCCCGCAAGCCTTCCAGGTCATCCCCCTAGTCGTCTACCGCGTCTTCGTCGACGGCCGCCCCGACGAACTCGTCCGCGGCGTCAGTATCGTAGGCACCCCACAGGCCGCGCTCAACAGCATCCTCGCCACCAGCGACAAGCAAGACGTCTTCAACGGCATCTGCGGAGCCGAATCCGGCAGCATCCCCGTCAGCGCCGTAGCCCCCGCCATGCTCGTCTCCGCCATCGAAACCCAGCGCCAGGCCCAAGGCACCGCCCGCCCACCCATCATCCCTCCACCCGATCCAACCGCCTCCACCACCAAGGAGGCAAAATGACCCTCACACATTCTTCATCGAAATCACAAACCAACGTCATCCTGAACGCAGTGAAGGACCCCTGTATTTCGTCCTGGTCGTTGCTTGTTTCTCCTTTTAGGAAAACATCTATCATCCTGAGCGAAGGAGGCGCACTTTGCCGCCGTAGTCGAAGGACCTGCATTTCCTCTATGCTGCCTACAAGTTCAAACATGAAACCAAAACAGTTACATAAAACTCGAACCTTCTTCGCCCTGGCAACTCTATTCGTAACCACATACGCTACAAATAAAGCCTTCGCCGAAGAAAAACCCGACCCCATGCTCCAGGCCATGCAAGCCGAGCTCCAGCGCGAGCAAGCGCTCCTCGTCCTCCCCGGCATGCAGCGTCCCTACTTCATGGAGTACCGCCTCGACGAGCAGACCAGCTACGAAGCCATAGCCAACTACGGCGCGCTCACCCGCGAGGAAACCTCCCACCAGCGCGTCGTCCGAGTCACCGTCCGCATAGGCAGCTACGCCGCCGACTCCAGCAGCAGCCGTGGCGACGGCTCCGTCCAGCTAGCCCCGCTGAACAGCAACGACGCCAACGACCCCGCCGCCCTCCGTTACGCTCTCTGGACCGCCACCGACGAGGCCTACAAGAACGCCCTACGCGCCTACTCCGTCAAACAGGCCGCGCTCAAAGGCTTCCAATCCGCCCCCACCGCCGACGACTTCTCCCCAGCCAAGCCCGTCACCCTCATCGAGCCGCTCGTCTCCCTCTCGCTCGACCGCGACACCTGGAAGCACGTCATCATCGAAGCCAGCGGCCTCTACGCCACCGTCCCCTCCGCCGCGCACGTCCAGTTCTCCAGCGCCAACGTCCGCGGCCTAGCCGTCAATCGCTACCTCGTCAACACCGAAGGCACCGCCGTCCGCCACGGCTACACCGGCTACAACGCCACCATCAGCGTCGGCGGTCAGGCTCTGGACGGTATGCAACTCGCCCGCGCCAACGGCACCACTGCCGTCCTCAGCAAAGACCTCGAATCCCCCGCCGCCTTCCACCAGCGCACCCTCGATAACCTGAAGAGCCTCGAAGAGCTGAGAAACGCGCCCCTCGTCGCTCCCGACGACTACCATGGCCCCGTCCTCTTCTCCGGAGACGCCGCCGTCGACACCCTCGCCCGCCTCTTCACCCCCAACATCGAGGCCGATCGCCCCGACGTCGGCACCACCGCCCGCACCCAGGGAGCCTACAGCTCCAGCCTCCACACCCCCGTCCTCTCCGCGCTCCTCAACGTCAAAGACGACCCGCTCCTCACCACCTTCCAGGGCCAGCGCCTCCTCGGCGCCTACACCGTCGATGACGAGGGCGTCCTCGCGCAGCCCGTCGACCTCATCCTCTCCGGCAAACTCCTCAACTTCGACCTCGGACGCGAGCCCATCAAAGACTTCCCCACCTCAAACGGCCACGGCCGCGCCGCTCCCGGCCAGCCCGCCCACTCTCACGCCGGCGTCCTGCTCTTCCAGTCCAACCAACCGCTCTCAGCCGATGCGATGAATCAGCGCCTCATCGCTCTCGCAAAGCAGCAGGGCCGCGACGTCTACGCCGTAGAAACCCTCGGTGGCGAGCTCAATCCCCGCCTCCTCTACCTCGTCCACGCCGACGGCACCCGCCAGCTCGTCCGCGGAGCCGACTTCGACGAGCTCGACACCCGCAGCATCCGCTCCGGCATCCTCGCCGCCGGCAGCGACGCCTACATCGCCAACAACCTCGGAGCCATACCCCAGACCACCATCGCGCCCAGCCTCCTCTTCGCCGACATCGAGGTCAAGCGCGCCACCGACCAGCAGCAGAAGCTCCCCTACTACGCTCCCCCCGCAATTACTCCCAAGGAAAGCCGTTAAGCATGACTCACTTCGATCCTTCTCGCATCCTCGCCCCGCTCGTCGTCGTCATGGCCATCGTCCTGCTCTACAGCAGCCGCCTCGCCGCAGGCAAAGCCAGGGAGACCGCAGAAGGACTCGTCTTCCCCATCAAGCCCGTCTACGCCTGGGCACGCGGCGTCGTCCTGCCCGCCTACATGGTCTTCTTTCTCTGGATCGCCTGGCGTCAGAACCACCTCATGCCCTGGCCCATCATCTTTCTCTTCCTCATCGCCATCGCCGTCAGCCTGCTCCAGATGCCCGGCACCATCATCCTCACCCCGATGGCCGTCACCCAGCGCTTCTGGCTGCAGAAGCAAAAGTCCATCCTCTACAGCGAGGTCATGGCTATCCAGGCCATGCAGGGCGGCCGCACCACCCTCGTCCTCGGCGACAACCGCGTCCGCATCCGCCACTCCTCCAACCACTGCGCTCCACTCGAATTCCAGAAAGAGCTCGAGCGTCGCACCGGCAAACGCGTCATCACCTAACGCATCTTCGAACGCCACCCAAAAGCTGTCATCCTGAGCGAAGTGCAACGCACTGAGTAGAAGGACCTGCGGTTGCTTTTGCAGTTGCAGTTGTTTGTTTAAATCAACCCCAAAATCTGTGGCTCTCAGCGGAGCATCGCTTTGAAGGGGCGCGGCTTCAGCCGCGCCAAAAGAACTCACCCATGCAAAGGGCTTTAGCCCCTGAGGGAAAGATCGAGCCCAAAACTCTCCTCTGCAAGATCCCACCCTAATCCGTCCGAATCAAATAAGGCTCCGCATCCGGAACATGAATGCTTGAAACAATCTGATCCGCATGGCTCTTATCCGGCAACTGCGGATTAATCCGCACCCAATACCCCGTAGGCCCTGCGAACTCGATCACCTTCGCCGTCGCATACCGCCGTATCAGATCGTTCTTCAACTGGATCGCATCCTCTGCCGCAAGAAACGCGCCAATCTGCACGCACCACCGTCCCCCCGGATCAGCCCCCGGACGCGTCGCCGGCAGATATGCCTCTACACGAACCTTCGCCACACCCGCGCGATACACCCCCGTAGCCTTCGCCGCCGCCAGCGACAGGTCGATAATCCGCCCGCGCACAAACGGTCCCCGGTCCGTAATCCGCACCACCACCGATTGACCATTGCTCAGGTTCGTCACGCGCACCATCGAACCCATCGGCAGCGTCTTATGCGCCGCCGTCATCGCATTCTCGTCGTAGACCGTGCCATCCGCACCCTTGCGATTGTGATACGGAGGCCCATACCAGCTCGCCAGCCCCTCTTCCACCGTGTCCGGCCTTCCCTTCATCGAAGGCGGAGGCACCACAGGCTGCGGCACCACCCCACCCTGTCGCGATCCCGAGGGAGCACGCCCACCCGCATACACCGATGGCGGGGGCGGAGGCGAGTACGCCTGCTTCGCCTGCTTATGGCATCCCACCGCACCCAGCGCAAGCACCGAGAACACGGCAGCAGCCACGCGCATGCGCTTCACGAGCCTGTCGAGCCCCCGGCAGGTGGAGGCGGTGGAGGCGTCCCCGTCGAGCGCTTCGCGCGATCGTCCATCTTCCGCGCCAGCCGCTCCATCTCTGCCGCAGCAGCCCGCAACGCATCCGAGCCGTTCTGCCGAACCTCCGGCACCACCTCATCGTTGATGTACGTCATGACTCGTCGCAACTCATCCTCGACCGTCGCCGCAGCCTCATGCAACCGCTGCTCCCACGGACGTTTCGGTGCTTCATTCGCCATATCGACACCTCTCCACCTTCCGTTATACGGATGAGGAAAAACGGCGGTCAACGCACACCCGGCTTATTTGCCCGCGGGTGCTGCATTGGTAACCATCCACCCCGCACTGCGTCAGTCATACAACTTGCCGCCCCTGGAGAGCGTCCGTAAGGACAGATAGTATCGTTGAGTCCACCGGCAACAGTGGATGAGCCGTTCAAGCCGTCATCCTCGCCAGGTCGTCCGGCTGCCTTGCGATACACGTCCAATCAGCCACAGTCAGATAACCTAAGTACGAGGTTTCTTTTTTGAACACGGCCCCAGAGTCATCTCTTCCAAACCGATTCTCCCTACGATCACTCAGCCTGATCGCATCCCTGACCCTCCTCGCCGCTACCCCACTGGCTCTCAGCCAGAACATTAACAGCAGACCCGCCGCAACCACTCTCCTCGCCGCAAACACCACCCCAGCAGACACTCTCCCTGACTCCCCCGGAGCCACCCTCACCGCCTCCAGCAGCAGCGCAGACTCCAGCGACGTCAACAACGACTGGCAGTTCGGCCTCGGCTCCCGCTCCGACAAAGAGCGCGCCAAGCACATGGCCTCCCCTACCGAAAAGTTCATCCTCCCCGGACAACTCGCCCCCAAGCTCACCAGCGGCAACAAGGTAGAGCTCGGCCTCATCCATGGCATCTCGCTCTACTCCGCCCTCGGCTGGGTCGTCTCCTCGGGATACTCGCAGATCATCAATAGCAGCCCGAACTACGGCGTGGACAAGGGTGCCTACGGCCAACGCCTCGGCGCTGCCGCCCTGCGCGGCTACTCCGACGAGGTCCTCCGCGACTCCGTCATGGCAAACGTCTTCCACCAGGATCCGCGCTACTACAAGATGGGTCCCAGCCATAACATCGCGGTGCGCACCTTCTACTCCGTCTCCCGTGTCCTCGTCACCCGCGGCGACGACGGCCGCCTCGCCCCCAACTACTCCCTCGTCGCCGGAAACGCCGTAGGCGCCGCCCTCACCAACGCCTACTATCCCAACTTCAATCGCGGCTTCGATCAAACCGCCAAGACCTTCGGCAACTCCATGTATGGAACCGCCTTCAGCTTCTTCGCCAGCGAGTTCCTCAGCGGAGCCCTCGAATCCATCCACCTCAAGGAGAGCCGCGACTAGCCCCGGCTGAGCATCTGGACGAGCATCTATTTGCCCCAGCCGGTGTTCTAGTAAGCAGGAGATATGGCGATGCGCTGGCTTCTTCTCTTCGCCCTATTGCGACCCACAGCGAATATCCTCGCCCAGGAACCCGCTACCGTCGGGCCCGCGCAGCCAGCCCCAGCCAGGCCGCAACCTGCTACGCCGCTGCCCGACTCCCCCGGTGCCGTCAAAACCTACCACCAGATCATCGCCGTCACCACCCCACCCGTCTGCAAATCGGGCGAACCGTCAACCATCATCACCGATACCACCGTCACTCCACACCTCAAAACCCGCTCCTGCACCCCGGCCTCCGAATTCAGCCCCTACCAGCGCTTCCTCAACTCACCCGCCCCCTTGCCGATGACATCCCGCCAGAAGGGCCTCCTCGCCATCCACGACGTCATCGATCCCGCCAACCTCTTCACCCTCACCGCCAACGCCGGCTTCGTCATCGGCATCGACTCCCACACCGCATACGGCCCAGGCTGGAAAGGCTTCGGCCGCAACATCGGCTACGGCCTCACACAAGACGCCACCGGCGAATTCATCTCCACCTTCGCCATCGACTCCATCCTCCACCAGGACCCCCACTACCACCGCTCCCCGCAGGCCAGCATCCCCCGCCGCTTCCTCCACGCCATCTCCCACACAGTCATCTCCCAGCACGACGACGGCACCCCCATGCCCAACTACAGCACCCTGCTCACCTATCCCATCAGCGCCGAAATCAGCAACCTCTACGTCCCCGGCGTCGCCGTCAACGGACCTTCGACCGTCAAGCGCGTCATCATCGGCTACGCCAGCAATCCCATC
The DNA here is from genome assembly GCF_013410065.1 of Granulicella arctica. NCBI lineage: Bacteria > Pseudomonadati > Acidobacteriota > Terriglobia > Terriglobales > Acidobacteriaceae > Granulicella > Granulicella arctica. The sequence continues at coordinate 1,350,234 of NZ_JACCCW010000001.1, read as the reverse complement.
GACGACCTCATCACCGAGTTCCTCCCCGACCTCGCCAAACGCGTCCACGTCCACGCCGTCTTCGCCCAGCAGATCCTGAACAACATCTCCAGCGGCCAACCCATGTGACCATAGGGCCTATTTCCACCCCTCAGATGACACCATTCAATGCAGATTCCTGCCATTGAACCTTTGCTTCTTCGAAAATGAACCCTCGGGTGGGTATCCTTGCATCTGACGAACGTCGCACGAATCCGGATACGCACTTCGCGTCGATCCGTAGATCGAGTACCCTTAAGGTATTGGTAGACATCACGTTATCGAAAAGATTCTGATTTCAAAAGATCGATCGTTTACTCCAGGAGACACAAACGCACATGGCTAAGAAACCGGCAAAGGTATTTGAGAAGGCTCTCGTCGTCGCGGCGAAGGGCGGTTGGGCCGTATTCAACAAGCTGAACGCAATCAGCCCCAACGCCAGCTTCACCCCCAAGTGGAGCGATAAGCCACTGCTCAAGAGCTATCAGAAAGAGAAGCCGCCCCTCGGCTGGCCTCGTACCACTGACTCCCTCTGCCCGCGTTGCATCCCGGAGATTCGTCAGCAGATCGTCGACGGCAAGCTCCCCCACGAGATCCTCCTCAACGAAAAGGTCGGCGAGATCAAGGCGCAGATCATCGAGCGCGACGGCCAGATCCTCATGGTGAAGGACTGCCCCATCCACGGCCACTTTGAAGACGTCATGTCCATCGACACCGCCTTCTTCAAGCACCTCGAAGAGGTCTTCCCCGGCCGCGACATCCGCGCCCACAACGATGAGAAGCTCCACAACCACGGCACGTCCACCGTCACCCACGGCCGTGGCTCGGTTCTGACCATCGACCTCACCAACCGCTGCAACATGATGTGCGATCCCTGCTTCATGGACGCCAACCAGGTCGGCTTCGTCCACGAGCTTACGTGGGACGAGATCAAGACCATGCTCGACAACGCCGTGACCATCAAGCCCAAGCGCCAGATGTCCGTGCAGTTCTCCGGCGGCGAGCCCACCCTGTCCCCCTACTTCCTCGACGCAGTCGCCTACGCCCGCAAGGTCGGATACACCTCCGTTCAGGCCGCGACCAACGGCATCGAGTTTGCCAAGTCCAAGGAGTTCTCGAAGGCCGCCGCTGAAGCCGGTCTCCGCTACGCCTACCTCCAGTTCGACGGCATCGGCAACGCGCCCAACTCGCACCGTAAGGTCGGCAACGCATTCGACGTGAAGCTCCAGGCCATCCACAACCTGCACGAGGCCGGCGTCGACATCGTTCCCGTCACCTGCATCATCAACGGCATCAACAACGAGCAGGTCGGCAACATCATCAAGTTCGCCCTCGACAACCCGAAGAAGATCAACTTCCTCTCCTTCCAGCCCGTCAGCTTCACCGGCCGCGACGAGGCCGTCTCCGACGAGCGCCGCATGGCGCAGCGCTACACCCTCTCGCACATGGCCCACGACGTCAAGAACCAGACCGGCCTCGGCGAGCCCACCCGCGACTGGTTCCCCATCTCCTTCATGTCCACCTTCGCCGACTGGGCCGACCTCGTCCACGGACCGAACCACGACTGGGGCCAGCTCTCCTGCGGCTGCCACCCGAACTGCGGCATCGGCATGGCCCTCATGATCGATAAGGAAACCAAGGAAGCCGCGCCCGTCACGGCCTTCCTCAATGCAGACCGCCTCGCCAAGGACGTCGCCCGCATCAACGACGCCGCCCGCGGCAAGTGGCTCTCCATCATCGGCGTCACCCTCGCCCTGCTCCGCAACTACAACCCCAACGAGGCCCCGACCCACTTCAGAATCAAGGACCTCCTGCAGAAGTTCGATAAGAGCTTCGGCGCCACCGGCAAGAGCTACGGCAAAGTCTCCGCGGACCGCACCATGGAAGACATCAACCTCCGCCGCTCCGACCGCTGGAACTTCCTCTTCATCGCCGGCATGTGGTTCCAGGACCTCTTCAACTACGACTTCCGCCGCACCGAGCAGTGCATCATCCCCTACGCCACACAAGAGGGAGAGATCAGCTTCTGCGCCTACAACACTGGCGTCGGCTGGCGCAACATCATCGAGAAGATGCACATGACCTCCACCCTCACCAAGTGGTACGAGGAGCATGGCCGTCACGAGATCTTCGCCGGCGGCAAGAAGGTCGGTCTCGAGAAGGAAGCCAAGTACGACCTGGTCCTCAACGACGAGCACGTCAACGCCGCTGCCAACGATACCTTCGACAAGAGCGGTATCGCCAAGAACGCCCGCGAAGAAAAGATCCGGGCCCGCGACGCGAAGATCAAGCAGGACGCCGAAAACGCCCGTATGGCCAAGCTCTACCGCAAGGAAGTGCTCGGCGAACAGGAGCAGCCCGGCTTCATCTCCCTCGGAGAGATCAAAGCCGCGCCAGCACCAGCCCCCAAGGTAGAAGAAACCGTCTCCGGCGACTAATCATCGCAGAACAGGAAGGGCACGGCTTCAGCCGTGCCACAACGAGCTTCCCCAAACTACGAAGGCCGCCATTGCTGGCGGCCTTTGTAGTTTAAGGATGTACTTCATCCGGAGCCTTAAAGAGGAGATGTCTGGATAGAACACCGATGTTCATCTCTTCAAAGGTAACAAGCTCAGGCCATCTGGAGGTCTCCTGGAGATAGTCTTTCAGCAAGAGAAGCGAGGCCGGAGTTTTATGCCTAATAGCCGGAGCATCAATGGTAGCTAGCCATTCAAAAATAGCGATCAATAGAAATGATCCATAAAAGACCGAGAAGTGCTGATAGTAATCACCGAAATTGGCGGAGGTAAAAGCAAATCTCGGAGGGCCGCCCCAGCCCATGCGTAAAAGTAAACGGGGGTTGAAATGCACAAATTGTGAAGTCGCGTGATAAACGTACTGATACAGAGATAGCATGCCAACTTCGTCAGCCATGTAGTGCACAGACGGCATAGATGCGTTCTTCTTAATTCGATGATTTTTTAGTAGTTTTCTCAAATCTCCGCGAATGCGCTCTCGTTCTTCATTGAAATTGTCTCTGTAGTAAAGCCTCTGACTCGAATGTGTCTCCTTGAAAAACTTCCATTGAACAATAGAGGATTCGTGAGTCTCGTCCAACATTCTTAAATAGATAATTTCGTCTTTTGCGGTTTCTTCTTTATCGTGGATAAATTTCAGCGCGATGTAATCTTCGCAAATTCCTCGTAGGGATGCTAATAGGAAGAAACTGTGCCGCTTATCAGCTTCAGCTGCTTCCTTGCAAAACTCGTAAGCTTTGACGAGGGCAGCAGCGGTTGCCATATCGAAAGCGCGATCAACCGTTTCACCTGGTACCACAACAGAAAAATTGATCGCACCACCTAGTTGCTGCAAGTGTTCCAACAGCTCTCCATGATTCATAGCGACCTTTTTCTTAGATTTTGATCGGAGTTTAGAACTCCACCAACTCCACACCCAACCGCTCAAAATGCTTCCGGTTCAGCGTCGCGAGTCCCATCTCGTTTACCATTGCCGTCGCACCAATCAACGCATCCATCGATCCCATCGTCCACCCCTCACTCCGTGAGCGTGCCATGATGCGTCCGGTCAAGTCAGCCACATGCCGTTCCACAGGAATGATGCGATCCTCGAAGCGCGCGGGAAGTACATCCACCAGCCAGCGCTCCAATAAATCGCGTTTCTTGCCCTGATCGGCCAGTTCGACTCCCACGCGAATCTCCAGCAGCGTCGCGACACTCAGAAACAAGTCATCCTCATCCTGCTCATTCAACCAACGAACCACGCCCAGGTGGGGCTTGCTTTTGGTAATTTGCGAGATCGCATCGGTATCCAGCAGATATCTCAAAACTCGATATGCCTCGGGTCCAACCGAACGCGGCCAATCTTGAGCCCCGCACCGCGCAGCGGTGAATTCATAAAGAACTCCGCAAGGCTCTCCTTTGGCTTGTCAGTGCCATACTCCGCTTTCCAAGCCTCTATCGAAATCACAACCGCAACCGGGCGCCCATTCTTTGTAATCTGCTGAGGCCCTTTCTTCTGGGCCTGATCCACCACTTCACTGAACTTTGCCTTCGCCTCCGCCACTGCCCAATTTGCCATCGCATGCCTCCGTTATGACCATTCTAGTCATTCTGACCACAATAGTCAGATTTTTCTCCACCTAAACAAAAAGCCCCGGCAATCGCCGGGACTTCCATCACACCGAAAACCCTCAATCCCCCATATGCCGGATCACGCCCTTACGGCCATGCCGATGCTTGCTGTACTTCGCCGTCCGCAGCTTCGCATGCCGCGTCCGTGCACCGAACGACCACTCCCTCACCGGTCCCACATCCACATGCACAAACTGCGACTTTGGATAGTACCCCACGCCACCCGCATCCATCGACAGAGCCGTATCCCGCAGCTTCACCGTCGACACCCCCGGCACGCGAATATCAATCGCCCTGCCCTCGATATGCTGGCTATGCTCCGCCACGCCGCTGTTCCTCGACGCCGTCCGCAGGAGGTGATTGGTCCACGCCGACCGGTATCCGCAGACAACATTGATCACACCGTCCGGCCGCCCCAGCTTTGCCATGATCGAGTGCAACAGATCAAACTCCCGCGGATCGTAGTGCGTCACAGCCCCGGTCCAGCGATCTCGCAAAAACCCGTTGAGCTGATCCAGCGCCGTCGGAATATACAGGTCCCCCACGCGGTACACGATGTCCGTGCTCTCGCCCGTATGCTCGTTCTGCAACCGCAGGTGATAGACGTGCGCCGTACTCATCAGCGTCGTCTCGTTCATCAACGTCTTATCGTTGAGAAGATCGACATCGTTCGCCCTGGCCTGTGCGCCCACTCCTAACGCAACAGCAGCCGCCATCATCGCCGCAATCACACGCCCCGTAAGGTATTGACGCATCCACACTCCCTGAAAAATTGGCCGCGAATGAATGACCGACCCCAATGAGAATTCCTATCGGCCATTCCGCATCTCTAGTTTATCCCGCGCGGTTGCCTCACTCCTCCATATTTGTCACCTTTTTGTCATCCGGTCCCATTTCCGGCAACCCTTGCACCATATAGAGTGCAACTATCGCTCCCAAACTCCGCCCCCTGTGGCACCCTTGTAGACATGACGCTCGACCCCATCCAGCTTCGCGTCCTCGGCGCGCTCATCGAAAAAGAGATCACCACTCCCGAGAACTATCCGCTCTCCCTCAACGCCCTCCTCAACGCCTGCAACCAGCGCTCCAGCCGCGACCCCGTCCTCGATCTCGACGAGGAGCAGGTTCGCCAGGCCCTCCACGTCCTCGAGGACCTCAGCCTCACCACTCCTAACCGCGACTCCCGCGTCCCCAAGTTCGAGCACCGCGCCCGCACCGTCTTCAACCTCCGCCGCGACGAGACCGCCATCCTCTGCCTCCTCCTCCTCCGCGGCCCGCAGACACCCGGCGAGCTCCGCAGCCGCGCCGACCGCCTCTTCAACTTCGACGACATCGCCGCCGTCCAGTCCACCCTCGAACGCCTCGCCAGCCGCCAGCCACCAAGCGAGTCATCCGCCACCGAAACCATCGGCCCACTCACCGTCATCCTCCCCCGCCAGCCCGGCTCCCGCGAATCCCGCTACATGCACCTCCTCGGCGGCCCACCCTCGCTCAACGATCTCGCTACCCCAACACCCCAGCACTCAACCTCCGCCACGCCCAGCCGCCTCGCCGAACTCGAAGCTGAAGTCGCCCAACTTCGCACAAACATTGCCTTGCTCGAAGCACGCATCGCACAACTGGAAGTCCGGAACTAACGTCCTATCCGCAAGGGTGCGCTACCGTCAGTAGAATGGGGCCGAGACCCCGAGCAATCCGGCAGACATGTCCGATAAACAATCCTCCAGCACCGCGCCCTCTCCGCTACCAGGCCCCGCCGACGCGCTCTTTGAGAAACAGGCAACCCTCTCCTTCGTCCAGCAGACCGCACGCATCGCCACCTGGCAGCTTGATCTCGCTACCGGCAACATGACCTTCGACGACGGCTCCTACCCCGTCTTCAGCCGCCCCTTCTTGCAGATAAAGACCCTCGACGACCTTCACTCCTTCGTCCATCCGGACGATCTCCACGCGATCCACGCCTGCATCCGTCAGGCGATCGACACCAACACCAACACCACCGTCGACTACCGGATCACCATTCCCAGCGGCGACATCCTCTGGCTGGAAAATCGCACCCTTCCCATCATCAACCAGGACGGCGTCGCCACCACCCTCCGCGGCATGACCACCGACATCACCGTCCGCAAACAGAACGAAGAAAAGCTAGCCTCCAGCGAGGCCCGTTATCGCGTCCTCACCGAACTCAACCCCCAGGCCATCTGGATGGGCGCGCCCGACGGCAGCATCATCTATGCCAACCAGGGCTTTCTCGACTACATCGGCAAGACCCTCGAAGGACTCGTTGGCCTCGGCTGGCTCGAGGCATTTGATCCCACCGATCACGAGCGCGTCGTCGAAGCCTGGACTCATTCCATCGCCACCGGAACCGAATACGCGATCGAAGCACACCTCATCCGCGCCAAGGATAAAGTCGCTCGCTGGTGGTCTCTCCGCGGTCTCCCCGTCCGCGACGACTCCGGAGCCATCCTCCACTGGCTCGGCGTTGCCTACGACGTCCACGACAACAAGACCACCGCCGACACCCTCCGCCAGAAGCAGGAAGAGACCGAGCGCCAGCGTGCCGAGCTCGAGACCGTCTACCGCACCGCACCCGTTGGCCTTGGTCTCTTCGATCCCGTTGAATACCGCTACCTCCGCCTCAACGACCGTCTCGCCGAGATCATCGGCCTTCCTCCCGAGCGAATCCTCGGCCGCACCATCACCGAGGTGGCGCCAACATCTGTCAAAGAGGTCTTTGACCAGGTCGTCGCCACCCGCGAGATGCAACGCCGCCTCATCGACGGCGAGTTCCCCAGCCGCCCCGGCGAGAAGCACTTCTTCAACGTCAACTATGCCCCCGTCTTCGCCCCCGACGGCTCCATCCAGGCCATCGCCACCGCAACCCTTGATATCACCCATCAGAAGAAGGCCGAATCCGCCCTCATCCAGAGCGAAAAGCTCGCCGCCGTCGGCCGCCTCGCCAGCTCCATCTCCCACGAGATCAACAATCCCCTCGAAGCCATCACCAATCTCCTCTTCCTCGCCGCCATGGACGAGAGTCTTCCGGATTCCATCAAGACCTACATCCACATGGCCCAGAGCGAGCTCTCCCGCGTCTCCCAGATCGCCACCCAGACCCTCCGCTTCCACCGCCAGGCCGTCAAACCCACCCTCGTCAGCCCCGCCGAACTCGTCAGCGCCGTCCTCAATCTCTACCAGGGACGCCTCGGCAACTCCTCCATACACGTCAACGCAAAGTACGCCACCAGCACCCCCATCCTCTGCTTCGAAAACGACATCCGCCAGGTCCTCAACAACCTCATCGCCAACGCCATCGACGCCATGCGCACCGGCGGTCAGATCGTCGTCCGCGCCCACGACACCACCGACGTCACGACCCATCGCAAAGGCGTCCGCATCACCATCGCCGACACCGGCCACGGCATGTCTCCCGACGTCCGTGCCCGCATCTTCGAGCCCTTCTACACCACCAAAGACCTCAACGGCACCGGCCTCGGTCTCTGGATCTCCTCCGGCATCGTCAGCCACCACAACGGAAGCCTCACCGTCCGCAGCTCCCTACACCCCATCCACCACGGCACCATCTTCAGCCTCTTCCTTCCCCACCCGGAACCGTAAAATCTGCATCCAACTCCGCATGTCCATGCACTACGACGCGATCGTCATCGGAACCGGTGCAGGCGGCGGAACCCTCGCCCTGCATCTAGCCCAGGCCGGCAAGACCATCCTCATCCTCGAACGCGGCTCCTTCCTCCCGCAGGAGAAGCTCAACTGGGACACCTCCGCCGTCTTCCTCGACAACCGTTACCACACCAAAGAGGTCTGGCAGGACAAGGACGGCAACGACCTCCATCCCCAGCAGGCATACTTCGTCGGCGGCCAGACCAAGGTCTACGGAGCAGCCATGTTCCGCATGCGTGCCGAAGACTTCGGCGTCATCCACCACCGCGGCGGCATCTCCCCCGCCTGGCCCATCTCCTACGCCGATCTCGAACCCTTCTACACCCAGGCCGAAGAGCTCTTCCACGTCCACGGCGACCTCGGCACCGCACCACCCGTCCCCGGCGGCTACGGCAGTAGCTGGGACCCCACCGAGCCCTTCCACTCCAAGCCCTACCCCTACCCCGCTCTCTCGAACGAAACCCGCATGGCTTCCATCGAGGCCGCCGTTCGCGCCAACGGCGTCAACACCTTCCCCATCCCCCTCGGCCTAAAACGCAACGAAGCCGACCCCGTCGCCAGCAAGTGCATCCGCTGCGACACCTGCGACGGCTACCCCTGCCTCATCCACGCCAAATCCGACGCCGACATCAACTGCATCCGCCAGATCATGCACCTACCCAACGTCACCCTCATCACCAACGCGCGTGTAACCAAACTGGTCACAAACTCCACCGGAACCGCCGTCGCCAGCGTCGAAGTCGATCAGCTCTCCAGCCGCTCCGACTTCGCCGCCGAGACCTACACCGCCGACCTCTTCTGCCTCTGCGCCGGAGCCATCAACTCCGCCGTCATCCTCCTCCAGTCCGCTAACGACAAACACCCCACCGGCCTCGCCAACTCCTCCGACCAGGTCGGCCGCAACTTCATGTACCATCAGGCCGACGCTCTCCTCGCCCTCTCTACAAAACGTAACGAAGACAGTTACACAAAGACCTGGGGCACCAACGACTTCTACCTCAAGGACACCGACCCCGCCTATCCCTACCCCCTCGGGCAGGTCCAGCCCGTCGGCAGCTTCCACCACGAGATGATGAAGGGCGACGCCCCGCCGCTCACTCCCGGCTTCGTCCTCGAGACCATGAAGCAGCACGCCGTCCCCTGGTGGCTCACCACCGAAGACCTCCCCGCACCCGAGAACCGCGTCACCATCTGCAACGCCACGCCGAGCTCGATCCCCAGCCATCAGCCCGGCCTCGCCGGTCCCCACGGCCTCGACGACACCGGCCGCACCAACGAGGGCGACACCGTCCAGATCGCCGCCAACCACCACATCAAGCTCTCCTACACCCCCAACAACGTCGAAAGCTTCGACCGCCTTAAGGATCGCTGGGTCCATATCCTCAAGCAGGCCGGCCACGCCGACACCTCCGTCCCTCTCCACGCCTACTTCAAAAAGCGCATCCCCCTCGAAGGCGTAGGCCACCAGAACGGCACCTGTCGCATGGGTCATGACCCAGCCACCAGCGTCCTCGACGCCAACTGCAAGGCACACGACCTCGACAACCTCTACGTCGTCGACGCCGCCTGCTTCCCCTCCTCCAGCGCCGTCAACCCGTCCCTCACCATCATCGCCAACGCCATCCGCATCGCCCACCACCTCCTCACCGAACGCCTCCGCTAAGAATCCACCAACCTATGTAGGCCAGACCGCATCCTCGCCCGTCTATTCACCCCAGACAGATAGGCCAACCACAAAGGATCGTATTTGACTCGCACATCCCGCCGTAGCTTTCTCTCGACCGCAGTCGCCGCCACAGCGAGCCTTCCGCTCAGCCGCTACGCCCTGGCCACCACAGCCATGCCCGCCTCGGCCTGCACCCTCATCTCCGAGCAGGAGGTCGGCCCGTTCTACATCCCCAACGAACTCCTCCGCTCCGAGATCGCCGAAGATCGCCCCGGCATCCCACTCTCCCTCCACATCATCCTTCAGGACGTCCGAACCTGCCGCCCAATTCCAAACACCGCCATCGACCTCTGGCACTGCGACGCCTCCGGCATCTACTCCGGCTACACAAAAACCTCGCTCGGCCCACCACCCGGAGACCCGGAAGGCTCCCCCAACGATCCATCGCACAGCCATCCGCCCGGCCCACCGCCCGAGTTCGGCAAGCACGGAGGCGGACCACCCGCCACGCATCCCACCGACAAGCTCACCTTCTGCCGCGGCATCCAGCTCACCGGGCCCGATGGAGCCGTCTCCTTCCAGACCATCGTCCCCGGCTTCTATCAAGGCCGCACCAACCATATCCACTTCAAGGTGCGTCTCGGAGGGCACACCGCAACCCACACCTACGCCGCCGGACACACCTCTCACATCGGCCAGATCTTCTTCCCCGAAGAGCTTCTTCTACCCCTGATGGCTCAGCAGCCCTACGTCAGCCACCACATCCACCGCGTCACCCCCAGCGAGGATGGCATCTTCACCGGCCAGCACGGCAACAGCTCCATCGCCCATTTTGCCCCGGCCGCATCGCCCGCCCACTACCTCGCCGAGATCACCATCGCCGTCGACCCCACCGCAACCCCAAAGCCCGTAGACCGCCGCCCCGACCCACAAGGCCCCGGACATGACCCCGGTCCCGAGTAAGTTCAGCTTCGAGTAAGTTCAACCAGGATCGTGCCTCTCCCAGAGCATGTGACAACGAGGGCCTCTCGCAACTGCGGAGGCCTCTCGTTGTTAGAACTTCAATGCCGTTAGAGCTTCAATAGAAAGAAATCATACTGCGATCGAAGACTAAGCCTGCCCGACCGCCACAAACCCATCGCATCCGCTGATCGGCGTCACCTTCAAATGCAGCGCCGCATGCTTCGGATGTCCACACTCATCCAACAACGCAGCATCTGCCTGCTTGCTCGAGTGGATCGTCACCAAAACACTGCTCTTCGCATGTTCCTCACCGAAGTGAGTACAAAGCCCGCACTGTCCAGCATGAACTGCTTGCATAGCGAATCCCCCTTTTACCCTTCTATAGACTCCGCAGAAGCACCTGCGGTTGTCTTGGTAAAAGACTCTACACAAGCAAAAAAACCTTGTAAATTGCGACTATTTGAGTCCCATTCAAAGCAAAGGACCGACCCAACGAGTCCTACATCTCCGCCCATCGCCGCAGCAGATTGTGATACACCCCCGTCAACTGCACCGCCGCCGCACTCCCCGGCGACTCCCGCTCCACCCGCTGGATCGCCTGGTCCATATCGAACAGCAGCGTCCGATCCCCATCGCTCCGAATCATGCTCTGTAGCCAGAAGAAGCTCGACACCCGTGCCCCCCGCGTCACCGGCGTCACATGGTGCAGGCTCGTCGCCGGATACAGCACCATGCTCCCTGCCGGCAGCTTCACCGAGTGCACGCCGTACGTATCCTCCACCGCAAGCTCGCCGCCGTCATACTCCTCCGGCCCCGACAGAAACAGCGTCGCCGAAAGATCCGTCCGAATCCGTCCACCCGTCCGCGGGTCCTGCCGAATTGCATTATCCACATGCGTCCCAAACGACTGCCCACCCGAGTACCGGTTGAACAGCGGCGGAAACACCTTCAACGGCAGCGCCGCCGACACAAACAGCGGGCTCTTCGCCAGAGCCGTCAGAATCATCTCCCCCAGCTCCCGCGCCACCGGATGGCTCTCCGGCAACTGCACATTGTCCTTCGTCCGCGCCGACTGATGCCCCGCCGTCACCCGCCCGTCCACCCACTCCGCCGCATCCAACATCTGCCGCGCCCGAGCCACCTGCTCCACCGTCAACACATCCGCAACCGTAATCAACATACGAATCTCCTCGAATCCAACCCGCCACAAACCGGGTGCCCCATCTTAGCGACAGTCTCACCGTCGCTAAGGTGGGCATCGCGCGAAAGCGCGACCGCTCTTCCCCAACATACATAAAAATCTGTCATCCTGAGCGTAGTGCGCAGCACTCAGTCGAAGGACCTGCGGTTGCAGTTGCAGTTGCAGTTGCTCTTGCTCTTGCTCTTGCTCTTTTCAACCAGCCCCAAAAAACTGTCATCCTGAGCGAAGTGCGAAGCACGGAGTCGAAGGACCTGCGGTTGTTTTTGCAGTTGTCTGTTTTAACCTGTCATCCTTCCTCGTAGAGGAAGGATGACAAGCATCTGCACTTCGCCCTTACCTTAGAACTTATAGTTCACCCCAAACAAGGCACTCCGCCCAGCCCCCGGAACCAAATGGCTCGGATGCGGCTCATCAATAAAGTACCGGTTCAGAATATTGTTCACATTCACCTGAGCCTCAAACCGCTCGCCCAACGGCCGCCGGATCACGCCATTGAACGCCCAGTACCCCGGCACCTGCTTCAACGCCGTAGCCGTCACCACCGCGTTCGCGGGAGTCGTCCCCACCCACGCCGTCGCCACATACGGAATCGTCGAGCTAGCCGTTCGCGACGCCACATAGTTCCCGCCCAGGCCGCCCTGAATCCGCAGCCCCAGCCCATGCGTCAGCCACGCGTTGAACGTCTGCTTCGGCACATTCGCCAGCGGAGCCCCAATCGCATTCGGGAAGTACATCGACGCGATCACCTTGCTGTCCAGATACGCATACCCTCCGATCACATCGAAGTCGCGTCCCAGCCGCCCCGTCACCGACATCTGCGCGCCCTTCACCAACTGATTACCCGCCAGCACCGTAATCGTCGAGTTCGCCGGAGACGTCTCCTTCGCATTGTCCTTCACCGTGTGGAACAGCGCCCCCGCCACCGTCAGCCGCTCATGCAGCATGTCCCACTTCGTACCCACCTCATACGTCTCGTTCTCCTCCGGCGGCAACACCGCCGTCGACACCGACAGCGACAGCGCCTCTGCCGACGGATTAAAGCTCGTCCCATAGTCGAAGTAAACGCTGCCATGCTCATTCGGCTTCACCACAAACGCCGCCCGGTACGACGGCTGCTTGTCCACGCGGTGCAGGAACAAGTTCACTCCCGTGCTCGCCGTGTACTGCCGCTGCTGCGTGTAGAAGTAGTCATACCGCACGCCACCGCTCAGGTCGATATACCGCCCCAGCTTCATCGTGTCGATAAAGTAGACACCGCCGCTATCCGACGCCAGATGCGTAATCGTGCTTACCGTCCCCGTGCCCGCAAACGCCAGATCCTCATTCGGATTAATCAGCGTAGCCGACGGAACACCCGTAAACGTGAAGCGCGTCGGGTTTGAAGTCTCACGTCCACCCTCCATCCCTAGCACCATTGACTGCCCCACCCCAAAGAGCTTGAAGTGCAGCACCGCCTCATCCTGCTGCCACAGATCACTCTCGTGGCTCTTCACCGTAATCTGGTTCCGGTTCACCAGAATCGTGCTCGGATCGGTAGCCCCGTTGTACTGGCAAAGCTGCGCCGAGTTCAGCGACGACGTCGGCGCCAGCAACTGCCCATACGTCGCCGCAGCCGTCGAGATCGCCCCATTCGAGCACACCTGCGGCTCCGTGATCTGCGCATTCCGCGGATAGTTCGCAAACCGCGACAAACTCCGCAGGCTCACATGCTCATCCATGTCATGCTCCACCTTCAGCGTCACGATGTCGTCATGCGTATTCAGAAAATTCCCATGCCGGAACCCGTAGTACGAGCTGCGCGCCGCCGCCGCAGGCTTGTTCAGCAACCACGGAATCCCATAGTCCGGAATATCGTTCTCGCCCAGATGCACATAGCTCAGCGTCGCCCGCGTCGGCGACCCCATCCCTACACTTAGCGATGGAGCTACGCCGAACCGCTTGTTCTCCACCACATCCCGCCCCGCGATGTTCGCCTCGTCGCCCATCACATTCAGCCGGAACGCCGCCCCGCCGCCCGCCATCGGGCCGCTCGCAATCTTGCCCAGCGGCTGGTTCACATCCACCGTCACCCGTCGCGTCAGGTCCGTTCCCAGCTCCACGCCGCCCGTAATGAACTTCCGTTGCTCCGGAACCTTGCTCTCCTGGTTGATCACGCCACCCGTCGATCCGCGTCCGAACTCGATGCCGGCCGGACCCTCCAGCGCCTCCACCTGCTCATAGTTGAACGAATCCCGGTAGTAGCTTCCAAAATCCCGAATCCCATCCAGAAAAATATCGTTCCGCGCCGTAAATCCGCGGATCGTCAGGTTATCGCCCTGCGCTCCACCCTCACCCGCCGCCAGGCTGATCCCCGGCACGTTCCGCAGCGAGTCCCGCAGCGTCGACACCCCCTGCTCTTGCAACACAAACTGCGGCACCACCGTAATCGACTGCGGCGTCTCCGTCAGCGACTCCGTAAACCGCGTCAACGGCATCGCCTGCTGCGCCGTCACCGACACATCCGCCGACGCCTGCAACCCCACCACCAGCGTCGACTCCCCATCCAGCCGGTAGCTCAGCCCCGTTCCCTCCAGCAGCTTGCCCAGCGCCTCACCCGAAGCCAGCAGCCCCGACACCCCCTTCGTCTCAAACCCCGCCAGCGTCCCCACCGGAACCGTCAGCTTGATCTTCAGCCCCGACGTCACCTCATACGACTTCAGCGCCTCCTCAAGCCCACCCGCCGCAATGCTGAACCGACGCACCGGCAGATTCGCCTCTGGAGAGATCGTCTGCCCACTCACCCCACCATCCTTCGCAACCACACTCGCAGCCGCGATCGCCGGCACAGCACTCCCAATCGCCGCCGCCGCCAGCGTCCCCACCGCCAACCACCCCTTAGAACCAGTAAATCTAGAACCAGAAAACCCACCGTTACCGTTCACCCGCGCCCGCTGCTTCGCCTCAAGAACCGCCTTCAACTGCACCTGCTTCATCACCGAATCTCCTCGTAGTCACTCAACGTCCGAGCGCCCCCCGAAGTAGTCGGAAAGCAGCCTTCAAATCTCGGACCAAGTAAGTCTTATATACATATAAGACCACATCAGTCTGATATTGAAAAGCCCTTACTGCATCCTCTCGAGCATTTTGCTTAAAAGAAAAATGGCGGAGAGCCGAAGCTCCCCGCCATTCGAATCATGTTGCCAGAAACAGGTTAGAAGTTGAGCTTCAACTGGAACTCAGTCGTACGCGGACCACCTTGATCGAACGTACCCGAGTTGCGCACCGTCCTAGCCTGGTTGAGCGTAGCCTGATCGCTAGGGCCATTATAGTATCCAGGCTGGCCGGCATCCGCAACGTTCAGCAGGGTTCCTGCTGCAACTCCATTAATGCCCGGAATAGAGCCAAAGTTACTCATGTTGAAGATGTTATAGACTGCGATCCCCGGAACCAGGCTCAGGCCCTCACGGAAGCGGCTGAAGTGGATCGGGTAGTTAGCACTCAGGTCGAAGGTACGAAGAGCCGCATTGTTCAGTGGATTGCTGGGAGCAGAAGCAATCGCCTGCTGAACTCCTCCCGCCGCAGAGAGCTGTTGTTGGGTGAAGAGACCGGCTGCGATCAATGCCTGACCCGCTGGCGTGGGCGCACCGGCGAACGTGGAGTTGTATCTGTTGATCACTGTATTGAGGCTCGCACCCTTGACTTGATGCTCATAGTAGCCAGGACCCGTTCCCGGGACGAGTGGACCCACAGTATTACCGTCCCCGTTCACATCCGTCTGAAAGATCTGTGCTGTCGGGCCGGAGGTAGCATCGAGAATGAGAGAGGCCGCGGGTGCGGAGAAGAAGTGCCCAATCATCGCGACATTTACGCCGTACTTGACGGCAAGACTTCCGCCAAAGCTCAACTCGTTCGTGTGGTCGAGAGGGCTGCGGCCGATATAGCGATTCGGATCATCATTATCCCAGGAAGGAGCCCCAGCGAAAAACTGATCGGCGGGATTAGTTGTGCCTGCGTTAGAGCCAACGCTGCGCGACAGCGAGTAAGAGATCTGGAAGTTGCTGCTCACGATGCCGGGAGCAGGGTGTGCCTTCTGCTGCTGAAGAACCATCTGGAGTGCGTCATACCCGGAGCGTCCAATAGGAAGGATGAACTTACCCGAACCAACGTTGGGATTGATGCCTGCAAATGCAGCACCCGTATTCGGCGTCAGACCGAAGGCAGAGGCTGAGGCTCCTTGAAGGTATACAGCGCCCGAATCCAGACCCTTACCTGCGAAGTCTTGGATCGTCGCCGAACCAACCGCCGTGCCCGGTCCAGCCGGATGGAGACCGGGGCAACCATAAGGACCGACCGCAACTGCCACTGAAGTTACTCCACAAGCAGCTAAAGTCGCTGCAATAGCATTCTGCGCCGCGGCAACATTTAAAGTCCGCGCCGCGCCGTTGTGGTTGACATCCTGGGTGAGCGGAACCTTGAGCGTCGCATTGTGGACGTAATCGGCGCTAAAGACCAGTCCCTTGGAAAGTTCACGCTGAATTCCGCCGTTGAACTGAATCGAGTATGGGCTCTTGTACGGACCTGCATAGAGATTATTCGCGTAGAGGCCACTTCCAGTACCAATGTAAGAGGGATTGGGTCCTGCAACACCCTTCACTGCCAACTGATACTCAGCCTTGATGGCATTGATCTCTGGTGCAGCTTGACCGATCGCTTCATTGAGGATAGTGGAGACAGGCGTTCCGTCCGGCGCCGCAGTCACTACCCCATAGCCTGGCAGGTTAATGCTCGTTCCTCCGGCATTTGCCTGAGCATAGTTGAAGGACGGGAAATCGGCATTGACGGACTCAGTGCGCGAATTCCCAGTGTTGTTGAATACGCTGCTCTCATAGAAGATACCGATGCCTCCACGCAGAGACATCTTATGGTCACCAGGGCTGAAGTTGAATCCCGCCTGAGGTCCGAAGTTGGCATAGGGCTGATGCGTCCTAACGCCTAGACCAGCCTGATATTGATCGAACAACGGGGTATTTCCCGTGCATCCGGCAAACTGTAGAGAGGGATCAACCGTCGAGCAGAGCGGGGTAGCCAGATCTTGGTTGGCACGGTCCGTATCGACGCTCCAGCGTAGACCGCCAGTAAGCGTGAGGAACGTGCTTACCTTCCAGGTATCGGCGACATAAGCTCCAAACCGCCAACTCGGAGAGAGACCGCCGGACAGACCAAAGCCAGGGCGCTCTGAGAAGAGGCCATTTCCGTTACCGATGAGATAAAACTGCGCAACATAGTCAAGTGGATTCGATGCGTCCGCCCCAACCAGATTGCCAGGAGTAGCGCTTAGCGCTGTAACGAGAGAGGGTCCATAGAAATCGGCAAACCCTCCGCTGGCCAGACGGTTCATATCAAAACCGAACTTGATCGAGTGAGCCCCCTTGGTCCAGGTACCGTCATAACGGAACTGCTTGTCAGTCTGGTATGTCCCCTGCGGCGCAAGGTCGTTGGGTCCGGCACTGATGCTGCCAATTAGCGTGATCTGGTTTGCGGCACTTGTGGACGGATTGTAGATCGAGTTCCCCAATGCAGCGGTTCCATCCTGGAGAAGGTTATGGAACTTCTCATAGCCGCCACGGAACGAGTGCGTAAACCTGCCGCTGGTGAAGTCGGCTCCGCCAACGATTGCCGGAACGTTGTCCCTGTTCTCATAAACCGAATAAGGATTTGCACCGAAGGTTGCGAAGTCGGAATTGACGCTATAGGCACCGCGTACGAAAAGATGGATTCCTCTGGGACCGTTGTAGTCCAGACGCCCCATGCTGAAGGTATCGTGGAACGGTGCAGGAACGAATGGAAACGCCGAGAGAATCGACGAGAACGCGGGGCTCGCGCCAAGCGCAACATCTTCTTCCGACTGCTTGATCCGCTCGAGTCCGCCGAAGAAGAAGAGCTTGTCCTTGATGATCGGGCCCCCGAAGTAACCGCCAAACTGGTTGCGTTGGAAAGGTGCCTGTAACCCACCTACATCCGCAGCACCCGCGCGGGCATCCTGGAAGTTGTAGAACCCATTGCCATGATAGCCATTAGTACCCGACTGAGTCGAAACAAGCACCTGCCCCGTCGACGTCACCTCACCCGACACGTCCTGCGTCGAGCGATTGAGCTGGAACTCCTGCACGACACCAGCCGGAACATTGAAGATCGTCGTACCGACAGTCTCATCGGTAATGTCCTGCCCATCCAGAAGGATGCGCGTCGTACGTCCACCGACACCACTCACCGAAATAGCTGAGTAACCCGCCTTGGTAGGATCGAACGACTGGCCAGCCTGCATGATCACTCCAGGCTGGAGCTGCGCATAGTCCATAATATTGCGACCGTTGACCGGAAGCGAGTCGATCTGCTCGCGGTCAATGACACCCGAGACGCCAATCTGCTCAGTATTGACCTGCAACGCTCCTGCACTCACCTCGATCGTCTCCGAGGATTGGCCGATCGTCAGCTTGAAGCTACCGGTTGTAACCGTACCGGTTCGCACAACCGTCTTCACCTGCAAAGTCTGGAATCCGGAGTCGGTCACCGTAACCGTATAGCTGCCAGGGTTCAGAGGCCCGACGCTATAGAAACCGGCTGAATCGCTCGTCAGAGATTTGATATAGCCCGTATCTGTACTTTTGATCACTACAGCCGCGTTTGGAAGAACAGCTCCGGTTGAATCCGTGATCGTACCAGCAATCGATCCGCCGTTAACCGAGATCGCCTGCCCGTAGCTAAACACTGCGGTTGCAAGTGTCAGCACTCCAAGTCCCAATAACTTCTTCATCCGGCTGTTCTCCCTAAAAATGGTCACCGACTTCCTCAATCATGTCTGGACTCTCGCACCAAGCGCGGGCAGAAAGTTGAGGAACGGACTCAGACACATGTTGCACTCCGCATGCCAATAGCGCTCTCGTGCGAATAGCGCCCAGCCCATTCATTTCAGAGAGGTTACTGTGTCGTCAAATGACAATAACAAGGAGAGCTCCTTGAATTCTTATACTTTTCAGTCACAGCTATCCTAAAAACCGTAGATGCCGGTCAACTAGTTTCAACGAACCCACAAACATTCCAGCCTGCCCCACCACCACTCACCCCCAGCTAAAATCCCCTCTCATCCAACCAGCCCAACATCACTCCGAACTCGTATCTCATCCCCGCAAAACCCTCTATAATAGAGGGATAAACCATGGCTGACGATCTCTTTCCGCAAGACCCGCAAAACCCCTCCCCGCAAGACGCCGCCTCCAACGCCCCACCACCGGCAGGCAGCCCTCCCGACACCCCGACCACCCCCCAGGGTCGCGGCGCGCTCAATATGTTGTCCATCAATATAGAGGACGAGATGCGCCGGTCGTATCTCGACTACTCCATGTCCGTCATCATCGGGCGTGCGCTCCCCGATGTCCGTGACGGCCTCAAGCCCGTGCACCGCCGCATCCTCTACGGCATGCAGGAGATGGGCCTCCAGTTCAACAAGAAGTACACCAAGTCCGCCAAGGTCGTCGGCCACGTCATGGGCAACTACCATCCCCACGGCGACTCCGCCATCTACGACACCATGGTCCGCCTGGCCCAGCCCTTCTCGCTCCGCTACCCCATGGTCGACGGCCAGGGCAACTTCGGCTCCGTCGACGGCGACCCACCCGCCGCCATGCGTTACACCGAGTCCCGTCTCACCCGCATCGCAGGCGAGATGCTCTCCGACATCGACTCAGACACAGTCGACTTCGTCCCCAACTACGACGAGTCCACCCTCGAGCCCGCTGTCCTCCCCTCGCGCATCCCGAACCTCATCGTCAACGGCAGCTCCGGCATCGCCGTCGGCATGGCGACCAACATCCCGCCCCACAACCTCACCGAGATCGTCAACGCCGCCATCTCGCTTATCTCGAAGTCCCCGCAAGACACCACCTCGGACCTCGCCCTCGTCCTCCAGCACGTCCAGGGCCCCGACTTCCCCACCGGCGGCTACCTCTTCGGCCGCACCAATATCCCGCAGTCTTATAAGACCGGCCGTGGCCGCTTCATCATGCGCGCCAAGTGCGCCATCGAAAACATCTCCGGCGGACGCCAGGCCATCATCGTCACCGAGATCCCCTACCAGGTCAACAAGGCCAAGCTCATCGAGCGCATCGCCGAGCTCGTCAACGAGGGCATCATCACCGACATCGCCCGCGACGAGTTCCGCGACGAGTCCGACCGTGACGGCATGCGCATCGTCATCGGCCTCAAGCGCGGCGCCGAGCACCAGATCGTCCTCAACCAGCTCCACAAGCACACCCAGATGCAGGAGAGCTTCTCCATGATCTTCCTGGCCGTCCACAACGGTCAGCCCAAGGAGCTCCCGCTCGACCAGGCCATCCGCGCCTTCCTCGACCACCGCATCGAAGTCGTCCGCCGCCGCACCGCCTTCCTCCTCAGCAAGGCCCGCGACCGCGAACACATCCTCCTCGGCTACCAGATCGCGCTCGATCACCTCGACAACGTCATCAAGATCATCCGCCAGTCCGGCAGCCGTCCCGAGGCCCGCGAGCGCCTCTACAACTACTTCTCCGGCAAATCGATCAACCTCCGCGGCACCGAGCTCGCCGGCGTCACCCTCGACCCCGGCAAGTACAACGTCGATCTGACCTTCTCCACCACCGGCACGCTCATCCTCAGCTACCGCCAGATCGACGCCATCCTCGAGCTGCAGCTCTACCGCCTCACCCAGCTCTCCATCGACGAGCTCCTCAACGAGCTCAAGGCCGTCCGCGACAACATCGCCGAGTACGAGTCCATCCTCGCCTCCGCTCCCAAGCTCCGCCGTGTCATCGTCCAGGAACTTGAGGATGTGAAGGCCAAGTACGGCGACGCACGCCGCACCATCATCCTCGACGAGACCGCCGAGCTCGGCCTCGAAGACCTCATCGCCGACGAGCAGGTCGCCGTCACCGTCTCCAACACCGGCTACCTCAAGCGCACCCCCATCTCCACCTACCGCCAGCAGCGACGCGGCGGCACCGGGCGCATCGGCATGAAGACCCGCGACGAAGACTTCGTCGCCCAGCTCATCGTCAACTCGACCCACGCCTACCTGCTCTGCTTCACCAACACCGGCCGCGTCTACTGGCTCAAGGTCTACGAGGTCCCCGACGTAGGCACCGTCGGCAAGGGCAAGGCCATGGCCTCGCTCATCGACCTCCAGCCCGGCGAGAAGGTCGTCACCATCCTCCCCGTCCGCGACCTCACCGAAGCCGACAAGTACGTCCTCTTCGCCACCCGCAACGGCACCGTCAAGAAGACCCCCCTCAAGGACTTCTCCAACGTCATGTCCCGCGGCATCATCTCCATCAACATCGACAAGGACGACGAGCTCATCACCGCCCGCATCACCGACGGCCAGCAGATCATCTTCCTCGCCACCCACGACGGCATGGCCATCCGCTTCAACGAGCAGGACCTCCGCCCCATGGGCCGCCCCGCCACCGGCAACCGCGGCATCACCCTCAAAAAGGGCGACTACGTCATCGGAGCAGCCGTCACCCCCTCTAACGAGGCCCGCAACAAGACCCGCCTCGAACTAGCCGCCTCCAAGGGCCTCACCGACCTCGTCGAAGCAGCCATCGACGAAGCGACCATCTCCACCACAGCTCAACCCCTCGAGCTGGCCGAGCCCGGCGAACTAGCCGCCCCCGCCATCTCCGAAGAGGCCACCGCAAAGCTCGAGAAACTCGACAAACAGCTCGGCCTCACCCCCTGCCTCATCCTCTCCGTCAGCGAGAACGGCTACGGCAAGCGCACCGACGTCGATCAGTACCGCCTCCAGTCCCGCGGCGGCAAGGGCGTCATCAACATGAAGACCACCCCGAAGATCGGCAAGGTCAGCGGCATCCAGCTCGTGGACGACACAACAGAGATGATGGTCATCAGCCAGTTCGGCAAGATCATCCGCATCGACACCAAGAGCGTCCGCGCCGCCGGCCGCAGCACCATGGGCGTCCGACTCCTCGACCTCGAAGACCAGGACAAAGTAGCAGCAGCCGTAGTCATCCCCCCCGAAGAAGCCAAAACCCTCCCCGAAGAGGGAACACTACTGCAGTAAGTTGCTATCTCACATTTTGTATTCGAAACTAATGGCGCGAGTTCTAACTCGCGCCATTAGTTTTATGTTCATTTATTATCAATCGCCGCATCAGATTTTTATGCGATTTGATCAGATTCAGCTTAGTCAAGTCTCTCAAGTAGGCGAAATACAATCTTATCGATCACATCTTCCTGCCACCTAGGATTTGCTAAATCGACGGTGTACTTAATGCCAACCGTATCCGACGGAATGCCAACAAATTTTGTGTCATCTAAATAAATAGGAATAACTTCCTCTAAAGGAACTCTAGGTAGAAAGCATTCTCTTTCGAATGTGGGCCAAATACGCTCTAAGTATTCGTTATCAAGGAGACACACTACTAACCGGCACTTCTCAGCAAATATTTCCTGAAACTTTGCATTCCATGCTTTTCCGAGGAAATTAGTTTCAAAATATTCATCAAAGAAAATACTTGCGTCCAAAACCTCGACATTATCAGCTATGCATTTGGCTAATTCTCGGTTGATACCTGCAAAAGAAATAGCAAAATCAAAGTCGTAATTCTTTGCTGCGATTCGAAAGCCGCAATCGGTGCGAAGGTCATCCCAACTTAGGTGCTTGATGTAATAGAAAAGAGCTGGATCTTCGATAGCAAAATTTTTGCTGTCCGAGTTATAGTAAAAAAGTTTTTCGCATATTGGCTTTTCAGACAAAAGCACATTTAGACGGTGCGCCTTGATATTATTTATGCTACCTCTAACATCGGCATTTGAATTGGCCAACTCTTCAAGATCTACCGTCGACGTTACTTGCTCACCAATGGCCTTGAGCAATTTGAAATATGGATCATTGCTAGGGCGGAATCTGGTTCCTCGACAGAATTCTTTTACTCCCTCATGGTAGGAGGCTCGAAGACGGGTAACTACACGAGATCGTAAGTCAGCTAAATCTACCGTTATAGTTTTTTCTACATCTGTAGTTTCTGTGATTCCATTAGCGGAACATAGAGTTTGGCACAACTGTTGGGAAAGCCAATAATCTCCTTGGCTTTCTTGATAAATGAGTTCGGGGTGATCGAGCTTGATATTCAATTCCCGACAACCAGATTCGATCAGATGATTAATGTCCTTAAGACGCCCGGCTTGAATTTTATGAATTCCCAATCTTTTCGCAAGATCTGGCACTACGTGTATCAACTCACTCCCGATCTGATTAATGCCGATCAGAACCAACTTAGGAAGCGTGGCATCGAACTCGGGTTGTTCCGCCGCAATTTTAGCGAGGTCCCCTAAAGATTGCTGCAGGTTTATATCCAGTCGATGGAAATCATCAATCAGAAAGGTTCCAGGCATTCGATCCGAAATGATTTTGCGTATTACGATGAGATCTTCAGGTTTGCGCGCGTTTAATGTATGAACATCTCCACCAGCACCGAGACGGTCTAGAGCTTTAGTAACGCATGTAGTTTTTCCTGTTCCGGATTGGCCCTCGATAATTAACGGCTTTCCGGGCGTGCGGAGATCGAGAAAAATGTCATTGAAATTCGGAGGCTCAACGAAAGTAAATTCAGGAACACCGCCGGTTCGAAAGACTTGCTCTAAGAAACGCTTACTGGGCATAAATCTCCAAATCAGTCTGCTTGAAAGTCGGGTTTAGTTTAGAATCTCCGACGAGGCAATGGAGAGCTGTCAAACAGATTCCATATGCTGTATGTTGGGACTGCTCTCGCCTGTTCTACATCACTGCCACCATCTCCGCACTAAGCCGAATAGCCCCACTTCCCACCATCATGCTTCGCATCCAATCCTTGTATCCGGTCTTCTTCACCACAACCTCATGCTTCCCCGGCGCAAGGTTCAGCGTGGACGGCGTACTCCCCATAAAGCTCCCATCCACCTCGATATCGCAGTTCGGCACACTTGCCTCTATCGTCACTCCTGAGGCAGTAGCCGGAGCAGCTGCAACCACAGTGCTCCCCGCCGCCACAGGCGCGAACTTCGCCATGTCCAGCTTCGTGTCACCCTCCACAAAGGCCGTCACCTCCGTCCCCTTCGGGATCGTGATGTCCTTGCCATGAATGAACAGAAACAGCGGAGCCGCCGGGAAGAACACGATCGCCGTCGCAACCATCGCGCCCGTCATCGCCCCCGTATGACCGCCACCCTTGTTGTCCTGCACCGCCCGCAACTGAACCTTCTCGCCATCGGCCAGCCGCGCCGAATCCACATTGACGTTCAGCTTTCCTCCACGCCCCATGCTCTTCTTCGTAGCCGCCTCGGTCACTGTTGCGAGAGCCTGCGCGCCCTTCGGCAGCACAACCACCCCCTGCACCATGACATCCTCGGTCACTTCAAACGACACAGTTTGGCCCGTCTTCGCAGTGGCAGAAGACAGATTTTCGGCAAGCCGCAGCTTGATCGCCGTTCCATCGAGCAGCGTATTCGGCGAGGCAACAGTTGTTGCCGCTGACGCAGTGATTGGAGCCGCAACCGGAGTAACTACCGGCGCACTGTTCGGAGTCGCATCTTGTCCAAAAGAACTATTTCCGAACGCAGAAACCAAGGCAAAAGAAAAAGCAAGAAAGTATCGCAGTGGAGACCTACTTCTCAACAAGTTTTTAGGAGACACCTGACAGTAGTCTTCCTAAAACAAGAAGACAAGGCCAAAATCATCACCAGAAACGTAACTACAAAACCGTAACTCCGCTTTTGTAGTTACAAACCGCAAAACCCCTCCTCTCCAGAAATCGAACCCGTTTCCCAGCCTCACTTTTGTCAAGTTAAACCACCCTCCAGAGCTCCTTTCTCGCATCCAACCAAACGTGTCGCAAGGAGACTCCATGCTCAAAAACACCTTCCTCCGAAGAGCTACGCTACTCATCCCCCTATTCGTCACCACCACCCTAACCCCAGCGTTTTCACAGGATTACCACGACAACCACCAGCGCAACCAGTACTACAATGGCGTCCGCGACGGCGGACGAGGCGGCAACTACGACCGCGGCCGCCGCGATCACTACGACGACCGTTACTACCAGCAGCCGAACCAGGGAGGCATCGGCCCCGGCAAAGGAGCCCTCATCGGAGCCGGCGGCGGAGCCGTTTTAGGCGCACTCTTCGGCGGCGGCCTCAAGGGTGCCGTCATCGGCGGAGCCGCCGGTGCAGGCGTCGGAGCCCTCGTCGGCAAGGCCCACCAGGACAACCAGCGTCGCGAATACTACTAACCTAAGTCACTGAAAGGAAATACGATGACACCGAGAAAGAATCGCCTCCTGGCCCTCGTAGCAGCCGCCACCTTCGCCCTCACCCCGGTCATAGCAACCGCCCAAGACACCCCGCACAACTGGACCGAAGAGCAGATCATCACCGCCACCGTCCACCAGGCCTGGCTCCTCAGCGGCAAGGACGAGACCAACTTCTTCGAGATCGTCAAAGAGCTCGCAGAAATTTCAGCCAAGAATCGCAACCTCGTCCTGCCCGACAGCCCCGAAGCCGGAAAAAAAGCCGGAGCCTACATCAAAAAAGAGGCCAAGGCGGACCACGACCAGCTTCTCTACGCCATCGTAGACAAGTCCGTCCGCATGACGGGCACCAAGGCCGCCGCCGCCAACTAGCTGACACAGAACCGTTTAGTCGAAGGCTGAGAGTCCTCTCAGTCTTCGATCACTTCCCCGTAGGCGTATCCGGCATAATCGCCCCAGCCTTCACCCACTGCTCCACCAGGGCTATGTCCGCGTCGGAGAGCTTCGGCTTTCTGGGAGGCATCGGCATCGGGTCATTAGCCGGCCCTTCATGACGAATCAGCTTCACCAGCAGACTCTGCTCCGGATGCCCCGGCACCAGCACCGTGCCATCGTGCCCGCCCTTCAGCATTCCAGCCTTAGTCTGAAGACTCAGCCCGCCGCGCCGATTCATGCCCCCATGGCACCGATAGCAGTTCGATTCCAGCACCGGTTGTACCTTCGACGTATAAAACTCGACCGTACCAGGATTGTCCTGCGCTCGAACCGACCGCAGCGACCACGAAATCAGAACCGCCATCGACAGAAAACACCCCGCCAGCAACCGCTTCATTTACTCCCCCATTTACTGATAAGTATACGGAACCCACTTCGTTACTTACACCATCTCAGACGGATCGCTAGAGTTGAAGATGCTCTGGCGTCTCCGCGCCCTTTAGATGACTACGCGTCGATACGCCCCAATCTCCGCACTCCTTGCGCTTGCACTCCTCTGCCTAATGCCCGCTGCTCTCAGCGCTCGTCCCAGAGCCGTCCGCACAAAGGCCAAGGCCCAGACCGCACGCTCGAAAGCACATGCTTCCCCCAAGGTCCATGTCGCCGAGCACGTCCGCAGTGACCGTCACCCTGCCACGCACATCGCGGAACATCCTGCAGCAAGCAAACACATCAGACACGAAGCGAAGGCCATCGATGTACGAGACGCCCGAAGCGCTCCCACACGACACAAGGCTGTAGTCACTCAGCAACGCATCGCAGAGCCAGAGCAGCGTCACCCAATCCCCGCACCGCTCAAGGTCGCGGCAACACCCGCGCCCGAGGCCAACGAGACCGGCGTCTCGCATCCACCTGACTTCAACGATGACGATGCCCCCGCGGCAATCCCTGTCCCCGCCGTCAGCGTCATCCGCAAGACGACCGTGAATCCTCAGCTCCCTGAAGTTCAGGAGGTAGCCTCTACCCCCGAAATTCTGCCCACGCTCTACAACAAGCGCGGCCGCCTCATCATGCCACCACCACTCAAGGGCTCGCATGAGATTCTGCTCCATCAAAACGAGGTCGCCGACCGTGATGGCCTTCAGCGCGTGCAGGACGACAACGACCTCGAAAACATGCGCCGTCAAAATATGCTGGTGGCATTGCCCGTCAGCAGCGGACTACAGGTGGACGAGCGGCTCCCCGTCAACCGCCGCTACTGCCGTCCCTGGACTGCGCAGTTTCTCGCAACGATGTCCCGTGCCTACTACGAGCGCTTTCACACGCCGCTCCAGGTCAATTCGGCAGTCCGCACCGTAGAGTTCCAGCAACACCTGATACGGGTTAACGGAAACGCCGCTCCAGCAGAGGGCGATACGGCATCGCCGCACCTCACCGGCCAGGCAATCGACCTCGCCAAGCATGGCCTCTCCCTCAGCCAGATCGCCTGGATGCGCGGCTATCTACTGCCGCTCATACAAGAAGGCAAGATCGATGTGGAGGAGGAGTTCCAGCAGGCTTGCTTCCACATCAGCGTCTACAAAAAATACCTGCCGCCTGCGTCTGTTCCCCGACGCAGCATTGCTTCCACGCGAAGGAGTGCTACCGGCTCGCTCGCAGTTGCCATCCCGTAGTAGAGAAATAGCGGCTGCGAGACGTTGCTTATTTCCAGTAGTGAGTGCGTTTGGCAACCCAAACAAACCGCAGGTTCTTTCGGCTACGCTCAGGATGACAATGTCCCTTGCGCATGACACCCATGCCAATTCGACTTCCATCGTCCAGGGAACTCCTGCTGAGTAAGGAAGAAAGCTCTACCCTCTCTACTGTTCGGCTTGTTCCACACACACGATGCAAGCGAAGCCGCATGAGACGCAAAAACGCCCGGCCCTCGTAAGAGGCTGCCGGGCGTTTTTGCTTGCCTGTACTGCGGTCGGGGAAGGCTTATTACTTAACCAAAAGGGGCGAATAGGGGCGCACCTTAAGGGGAGACTTCTTTACGGCTTTCTTCGCGGGGGCTTTTTTTGCAACCTTCTTTGCCGCTTTCTTTGCTGGAGCCTTCTTTGCAGCTTTCTTTGCAACTTTCTTTGCGGGGGCCTTCTTTGCAGCTTTCTTCGTTGCCATAGTCTTACCTCCCATAGTCGATTTCTTGTTGCCTGTGCCAGAACTACGCCCGTAGTTGCGAAATAGCAAGCACTTTTTGAGTGCAGGTAATTGTTTCAAAATATGTGGCGCAAGTTTTAGGGAGAGGACTCTACAAGAGCTCGCGCATCCCGGTGCGCCAGCTCTTATAGGCAGCATCGAGCGCACGCATGTTGTGGATACCATCCGACCCCGTCGCACGAAAGCTGCCGACGCCTCGATAAGCCTCGGCGAAGCTGTCGAGCATGCGGGTATAGCCGTCGCCATTGTCCACTGTCTTCGTCACAACATCCTCACGACCACGACGCAGCACCACATCGACCGGCCGATCCACCGTCAAGCCGCTCTCCGCGCTCAGAATCCCCTCGCTTCCCGTCACTTCAACGAAGGTGCGATAGGGAGAGCGCGCACTCACCGACACCGTTGCCGCAATGCCACCCGTCATCGCAAGTTGCAACGAGGCAGAGGTCTCGACACGCGAACCGGAGTCATCCGTATGCGCAAGCGTGTCGACACTCACTACATCCTGCCCCAACACATAGCGCAGCGAGTCGATGCAATGAACCCCCACATCGGCGATGGGACCACCGCACGCAAGCGCAGGGTCAGCGATCCATGTGCGCGGCGCGAGGTTAGCCGGATAGAGAAACTGCGCGCTGGCTAGCTGCGGCTCACCAATACGGCCCGTTGCTATCTGCTCGCGCATCCACTCAAGGCTCCGGTTGTAACGGAAGTTCTGCGCTACCCCGAAGAGCAGGCCCGACGCATCCGACGCAGCGACCATCTCCTCAGCCTCATGCGCGTGCATGGAGAGCGGCTTCTCGCACAGCACAGCTTTACCATGATTCAACGCAAGCAGCGTGTCGTCCCGGTGCATCGCATCAGGCGACGTGACAAAGACTACATCGACCTCATCGGACGCGCACAGCGCCTCCCGAGTCGGAAAACAGTGGGCGATGTTGTGTTCGTAGCAGTTCCGCACGGCAGCAGCCTGGTCACGCCGCCACATCCCGGTCAGCACAACATGCTCGCTCTTCGCGAATGCAGGCAGGAGGCGACGAACCGCATGAAGACCGAATCCGAGGATCGCAAACCGCACAGGACGCGCCATCGACAACTCCTATCCGACCGAACATGATCCTTCTAGTGCGCGTCGTTCTTGAAGATCTGTTCCGCGAAGAAGTTCTCGACCTTAGCCTGATCGCGCATCATCTCGTAAAGCGCATTTTTCAGGAGCTGCGAGCGCCCATCGTGAAGCTGCTGGCGGATCGCCTGCTGCACACGAGGATCGTTCAACTCCCGCTGGCCCGCAGGTTCGCGTGAAAGCAGCTTGTAGATCGAGTAGCCTACTGGTTTCTTTGTCGCCGGATCGAACGATGGAATGATCTCGGTGATCCCACCATCCTTCAGCTTCGAGACAGCGCCGTAGACCTGCGGATCGGCATGCATCTGCGACTCCGAGACAAAGCCCATATCGCCTCCATTGGAGGACGTCTCCGGCCATTCGGAGAAGTTCATCGCGATCGAACCAAAGTCCTCACCACTGTCGAGCCGGTTCTTGAGCGCCTGAATCTTCTTCTTCGCCTCGTCATCGTTCGTCGCCTTGCTTCCCTGCAGATTTCCCGGCTGTGCAGGCGTAGTCGTCACACGGATTCCGGCAAGATGGTACTGCAACTCAGGCAGGTTGAACTCGGACTTGTGCTGGTTGTAGTAGTTGCTCACATCCGCATCGGAGACCGTGATCTTAGAGTTGATCTCTTTATTCAGCAGCTTATTATCGGTAAGCGAACGCCGCAGGTCGTGCTTTACATCCTCGAGTGTGTGGTTGCTGGCCTTCAGGCGCTCATTAAACTGCTCCTCCGTGTAAGGAGCCTTCATCTCAGCCAGCTTCGCATCGACCTCTTCATTCGTCGCTGTCAGGTTCATCTTCGCGGCGCGCTGCTCTACCATCTCTTCGTCGATCAGCCCGCGCAGCAGGTTCAACCGCAGCGAGTCAGCCTGCTCCTGAGACGGCTGCTGCTGCTGTTGCCCGAGCTGGTCCTTGTAGGCTTTTTCCAGATCGGCGCTCATGATAGCGTGGCCGTTCACGGTTGCAACCACATCGGCGTTGTGGCCACGATGGCACCCGCCCATCATCAGGAGAGCCACTGGAAGAATCGCCATGCGATACGCGCGTGAGTTGCTCGATTCGTTTTGCTTAATCTTGATCGTCGTCATTGTCTTCATTGCCACGTTTTGAGTCTCCTGCACTGACTGCTAGTTACCGGGCTTGGTCGCCGGTGGGGTGCTAACTGTTGGAGCGGGCGCGGGAGGTGGAGTCTGGCCAGCAGCGATCAACGCTTCGTCGATCACATGGAAAACATCCTCGATCGGCAATGCGCCTTCCATCTTTTCGCCGTTGACGAACAGTGCCGGCGTCGCGTCCACACCCAGAGCATCTCCCACCTTCATCGATGCCTTGATCAGCGTTTGATCCTGCTTCGCGATGCACGCCTTCAACTCGTCCGCATTCAGATTCTGGCGCTTGCCCTCATCCTCCGTGAGCTTGTCCAGCGTCTCATTCGCCTTCGTTACACTCTTGTCCGCGCCACCCATCTCCGCTGCACGAGCGTGGATGTAGTCCACCAGATTCCAATATCCCGTCTGGCTGTGTGCACCGACGCAGTTCGTATCGACCGCCGCACGCATCGCCCATGGATGCATGTCCAGCGGGAAGTCGCGATAGACGATGCGTACCTGATCCTTGTACCGATTCAGCAGCGCAGGAAAGAGCGTCTCGTGCATGCGTGCGCAGAAGGGGCACTCGAGATCGTCGAAGCCGACGATCACCACCGGCGCACTCGCCGGGCCACCACGCGCCGGGCGGTCCGCCGAAGAGACTAGCTCCTTCGGGTCCTTGCTGATATCGAACTTATTGAACTGCGCCAGCGTCTTGCCATCGGTCGACAACAGGAACGGCATCGGCTTGCTGGACTTTCCATCCGCGGTGAAGACGATGTCGATCGTGTCGAACCCGGGCACGTCGCTCTTCATCCGAGGACCGATCTGCACATCGTAGTTCGGAGGAACGCTCGTCTTCGAGCGGATCAACACCTCGACACGACGCGCCATCTCCGGCGACAGCTTCCCCGAAGTAGCGACGGTTTGAGCATGGCAACCTAGCGTGAAAGCGAGGGCAAAGATCAGAGAACGGAGCGGTTTGACAGCAATCGGCACGATCTCATTATCTCACGCAGAGCGCCCCAGACCAGCAACCAGACCAGCAACCAGACCAGCAGACGACCGGGCTAGAAAAGCTGTTCCGCCCGGCGAAGATTTCCCGCCGTGCCGATGTTCGCCAGCGTGAAGTTGAACCGGTAGGAGCTTTCATTCCGCACCGAACCTAGTTCGAACTTGCGATACTCCACGCTCAGGCCGCAGCAGTTCCAGTTGTACGAGGTCTGGAGAGCCGCATACTGGAGCGCGTCCTGCCTCAGATCGAACCCCGCATTGGCCGCAAGACCGAAACCCGGCTTCGTCGGCGAGCCATACCCTAGCAACGTCCGAAGCTGGCTGAAGTCGGACACCTGCGAGGTCGCCCCATCCGTATAGAACCGGCCCGGCGCATTCAACCGCGCATAACTGAGTCCCGCAAAGGCTTTGCCCTCATGATAGTCGGCGAAGATGTTATCGGCGGTAAACTTCTTCGCTCCCGTGTCATAGTCGAAGTCCCACTCCACATCCGTCTTCTCCGATGTCTGCACACGCAGTCGCGAGAGCAGCGGAGAGATCTCGCGCGGCTCAGTCAGAAACGCAATCCCAGTCAGGTCGAGCGTCGTATCGAAGATATTGCGTCGGCCATTTTGCACAGCTCCGCCGAAGGTCGAATCGATGAAGTACTTCTGCGTCACCCGCCACTGCACCCGCTCGCTCGTGGAGCAGTGCGACATCAACTTGGTATCCTCGTCCGTGGGCGTCGTATGCGATAGCGTCTCCAGGTCCTTCAGGCTGCACGCCTTCGATGGAGCATGCCGCACAAAGAGCCTTTGCGTCACCCCGTACTCGACCTCGTTCGTATTGCTGACGATGTCCTTATCGTCGAAGCGCAGAACATTCAGAAAATTGTCGACCCCGCTGACATACCGATAGGTGGCAACCGGCTCGATCGTATGCCGCACATCCGCGCCACCAAAGAGATTGTTGAACCATGTGCCGCTAAAGGTTCGCTCGATCACCGGCGGACGCAGCTCTGCTTGAAACTCCACATCCGCCCTGTTCAAATCTCTCGTCAATTCGACCGTTCCAGTGCCGCCAACTCGAGGCGGCTGCCGGCTACGGGAGTAGTACGTCTCGCGCATGGCAACCGAAGAGAACAGGTTCCAACCGCCGACCGAAAGCGGCAACGCAATCTGTGGATGCATATCGAGCCGCTCCGTGATGCCGCCACTGGCGAAGTTTGGCTGAACCCGCTTCAGTCCAGACGTGGAGCTCTCCAGGCTCCAAAGCAGCGGTGTTGCGCCAATCCTATGGTCCGTCGTATTGAGGTCGAGCGAGGGCACATGGAAGATGCGCACCTGCTCCTCAGGGACCGCAGCCACCGCAGCCGTCGTCGGCGTCGCCGGAACTCCTGCGATTGCAGCCTGCTTCAGCCCTTGATAGCGATCTGCGCGAGCCGACGCTTCAAACCCATCCGTCTCCTTAACGGCGTACGCGATCGAAAGAATATCGCTCGATACCGCCTGGTTGAAGCTGTTCGAGAACGCCTCGCGATACGCATACGAGCTGAGATACTCCACATCCGCCGCCACACGCGACTGCGGCGTCAGGTCGTGCCGCGCCTTGAAGGTCACGTCCTCACCGCCCTGGTTGGTATAGACGCCCCCCGCCGGCGTATAGCCTCGATCCTGCAACCCGCTGTAGTGCCCGGTCGCAAAATCATAGCCCTGCCCTTTGTACCGAAAGGTCGCCGACTGCTCCCACCCACGCAGCGAGTAGTAAATCAGCGCTGCCGTCAGGTCCATGCTGCGGTTGATCGCCCAGTAGAACTCTTCGCCCAGAATGTATCCCTTGCTGGACGAGTGCGAGATATCCGGAATCAGAATGCCGCTCTGCCTGCCCCCGATCTCCACGGGATGCGTCACGTACGGCAGATACAGCAGCGGAAGATTCAACAGGTGAAAGACACTGTTGCGCGCCCTGGCCTTCTCGCTGTCAACATCGAACCGTTTCGCAGACAGCAGCCAGTCCGGGCGAGGCAGTTGGCAGGAGGTTACCGTGCCGTCATACACCTGGTACTCGCTCGGCCCAGTCCGTACGACCATCTTCCCCGTGAACAGGAAAGGATTCCCGCTCGTGTACACCAGCTTTGACCCGCTGGTCTTCATCCCAACCGATCCCGTCACGTCGTAGAAACGCGCCGTCTGCTCCTTCAGGTTCGCCGTGCCATGGCTCGCGTGGATACGCTCATCGTTCTCGCCTCCCGTCGCCAGCAGATGCCCGGTCGCTGTCAGATCTCCGCTGTTCTCGTCATACTCGATATGGTCCGCATGGAGAACACGGTCGCCATACGTGATCACCACATTTCCATCCAGCGTGTAGCGCCCGTTCCGCTCCGTCTGCGTGTCTGATTCGATCACCGCGTTCTGTCCGTCGTCCTTCGCAGGCAACGGCACTGCGGTTGGAAAGCGCTGCGCGTCCGGCCCATCCGGAAGCGTATCCGCCGCCTCCCCGCCCGATGCGGAAACAGCCGCCGCCGGAGGTGCCTGAGTCGTTACCTCCTGCGCTGCGAGATGCGGATGACTTGCCGCAATCACCGTGATAGTTATGAATAGGTAAACAGATCTTAAGGTGCGAGGAAGGTTAACTCGACCGTTGCCAGAGATCGCGACAGAGTTAACCCCTCCCGCGCCGATTGAATGTCCTGGCTTCATACTTGTCAGACGCACCACCACAGCTTCAGGCTAAACGATTTCACGGAAGCGAGCTTCGAATTGAGCACAATGAGCGCAGCGCAGTTGGAATTTGACCCGCTGGACGACTTCTTCAGGAGTCCCGAGACGCACGGAACATCCGCCCTCAAGCAGCAGGCCGCGGAACGTCTCGCAGCGCACCGCGCCCGCCGCGGCCACGCCTCCAGCCTGGACGACGCCGCACCTGCACCCCGGCCCCAGACTGATACTCGCGCCGCACGCATCGCCGCCGCCGTAGCCGAGCGCTACGCGCAGTCGCAGAGCTACCGCGCCTTCCTCGCAGCCGAGGCCGAGCGCGCTATCCAACAGGCAGAGGCCGCAGCGCGACAGGCAGAGGCCGTCGCCGAGATCGCGGCTCGTACAGCACAGGCCGTCGTCGCCACCCAGCAGCAACTGCTCAGCGAGCTTGAGAACTGGAACGCCGAGGAAGCGCCAGCCCCCATGCTGGTCGAGCCACCTCTGCCTAAGCCAGAACAGCCGCAAACCGCACAGCCTCCCGCCGCCGCCCTGACCGTTCGACTCTATGAGGACGTAAGCCGCATCGCCGAAACCGGCGTCGCCAATGCCGTCCCCCACGAGTCTCTCGACGAGGACCAGCGGCTCGCGCTGGACGACGAGATCGCCTTCCGCCACTCCCCCAATCTCGAGGAGTTCCTCGAACCCGCGATCCCCATTCCAGCCAATCTGATCGAGTTCCCTCGCCAGCTCGTCGCTCCACGCAAGGCCAGGCCCCGCCTCGCGGAAGGCCCGCTCCGCGAAGAGGCCGAGCTCGCACAGGAAGGCACACAGCTCCGCATCTTCGAGGTCGAGCCCGATCAAATCTCGGTCGAGCCCTCGACCGATTCGACCCTGCCCGAGTGGTCGTCGATCCGGCTGAGCGCCTGCACCACGACCGAGCCCCTCGAAGTCCCGGAAAACGTCGCCAGCTACGGTATCCAGTTCGTGACCGCTCCCCTCGGTCTGCGGCTGATGTCCGCCATCGTCGATGGCTGCCTCGTGCTGGCATCCTTTCTCGGCTTCACCACCGTCGTTGCCTACACCGCAGGCCGCGTCCCCACAGGCCAGATCGCCGCCATCGGCGCAGCCGGGACACTCGCCGCACTCT
This sequence comes from Granulicella arctica, assembly GCF_013410065.1. NCBI lineage: Bacteria > Pseudomonadati > Acidobacteriota > Terriglobia > Terriglobales > Acidobacteriaceae > Granulicella > Granulicella arctica. The sequence goes on along the minus strand of NZ_JACCCW010000001.1, from coordinate 1,315,590 downwards.
TCCTCCTCTATCAAATCCTCTTCTTCACCTTCTCGGATGCGACCCCCGGCATGCGCTACGCCCGCATCGGCCTCTGCACCTTCTCGGACGAGAACCCCACCCGCTCCGCGATGCGCCGTCGCATCGTCGCAATTCTGCTCGCAGCCTGCCCCATTGGCCTAGGCCTCCTCTGGGCATGGCTCGACGACGACCACCTCGGCTGGCACGACCGCATCTCCCGCATGTATCAACGCAGCTACTAAAAAACTACCGATGGAAGACTGTATTGAAAAGCTGTGTTGAATGGCCCTGTTGAAAGGCCGTCTTGAAAGGCCCTGTTGAATGGCCGTCTTGAAAGGGCACGGCTTCAGCCGTGCCGCAAGTGCCCATCTCGCAACGCGGCTTTAGCCGCCGAGGGAATACATCCAGAACGAAAGAGCCTTGTTCCGCAACGGACCTGCGCAGAGCACGACACATCCTTCCCACAAAAAAAATCCCCCAACGAGTACACCGCAGACAAGCATAAGGGCTACCGACACGCGGTAGCCCTTATGCTTATGCCCTAAGCCTTACTTAGAACGTCGTACTGACCGTCAGCCGGAAGGTCTTACGCGGTTCACGCAGGGTATAGTTCGCCCCGTAGAACTGCAGTGCCTGCTGGTAGCTATACTGTCCAGCCCCCGAGTTCGGGAAGAAGCTGCGGAAGGTCGAGTCGGGGACTGCCAACTGCTGCGGCAGGTCCTTGTACAGACGAAGTGGATTGTAACCGTAATAGATACGGAACGGAGCGTTGACGATCGGCAGAATCACCTGTAGCTCCGCGCCGTTCGTCATACGCGGCACAAAGTTGGTACCTGGCACTGTCTTCAACTGAAAGGGGAAGTTGACTGCTTGCCCGCCGAAGCAAGCGCCGTTCACAAACGTCGGGCAGCCATACGAGGGGCTCGTCACCAGAGACTGCCCAGCGGCACTTTCCCTGAGCTGATTCTTCTGCAAATCGCCCGTCAGTCCGAAGTCCGTGAAGAACGCAAAGGTGACCTGGTTGACGATCGGAATCCGATACTCGAGGTTCGAGGTGAACTGCGTATCGCCACCGATCGTAACCAGCCGGTAGACCGGCAGCGGAATCTGTACATTGCCCAGGCTCGGCTGTGTCGGGTCACGCGGAACCGTCGACCCATCCGGGTTCGTCAGGTTGAACAAAATCCTGTTCGGAATAAACGTATAGGGTGACGAAGCGCGGATATCGAAGCCGCGGACATCGTTCTCCCCACCACCATAGATACGGTTCGTCGGCGGTGCAACCTCTCCGCCGAAGCCGCTGATGTGCGACAACTGCAAGCGCATGCCGAGAACATTATGACCTTCGCGATTGATCCGCAGGCCCTTCATTGGGTAGAACTGCCGGAAGCTGGCGACCGGCTGAATGTACTTCACATTGCCGCCCGCACCCGCAATCTGCACAGCGATGTTGATGTCCCTGCCACCATGCGGTCCGACCGCACGATCCAGACTGGAGAACGTATAGCTGGGCGTCAGCACCGAGGTAATGATGCCGTCCAACTGATTCTGGCCGGCCACACCCGAGCGGAAGGCAAGGGCCTGAAAGACATTGCGCGTATTGGTATTGAATGTCGTCACCGACGACCGCGACAACGAGTACGAAATACCGACACGCGTCACACCGGTGCGCGAGAACAGGTGTCGCAGCGGCTCGCTGGCCGACATCGTGAAGCCGGTCGTCGACTGGTTATAGTTCGTCAACAACGACTGCTGCGCTGTGGTCAGGTTTCCGGCAACGGCTCCCGTCGCAGCATAGCTCTTCGCCGGGTTGTAGTCGTATTTGGTAGCAAATACCTGAACGCCTACCGAGATCGGCTTGTTCCGCAGGTACGGCTCTGTGAAGCCCAGGCTGAGGCGACGCGACAGGTCGCCGATATTGGCCTCGACCGACAGCGTCTCACCAAGACCAAGGAAGTTGTTCGTCTCGTAGTTGAGGCCGAGGAACGATCCCGACAGGCCGCTGATACCGCCGTTCAGCCCGATCGAGTTCTTGCCCTTCTCCTTCAACTTCAGCAGCAGATCGACCGTCTGGTCGTCCGCATTCTGACGGCTCTCGGAGTCCTGGTCCGCCTTCAGCGTCTCGAAGTAGTTCAGCTGGTTCAACCGCAGGATCGAAAGATCCCAGAGGCGGCTGTTATAGACCTGCCCTTCTTCAAGCAGCAGCTCACGCCGGATGACACGGTCGCGTGTGATCGTATTGCCCTGAAACTCGATCCGCGACACATAGAACGGCTTACCCTCGTCGATATCGATATCCAGATAGATCAGCTTCTTCGCTTCATCGAAGCGCGGAATCGGCGACCCAACGAAGTTGATATAGCCCAGCTCGCCATATGCCTTACGGAGCTGCTCCAATCCCTTGCCGAACTTTGTCCGGTCGAAATACTCGCCGTCCTTCTGCGCAAACTGCGCCCGCAGGACCTTGAGGTTCGTCACCGCCTTATTGCCCTTGAACGTAATGCCGCCAAGCCGGTACCGGTCACCCTCTTGCACTGGCATCAAAATATCGATGCGCTTGCCCTTGGAAGGCCGCAGCGTAAATGGATTGATTCCACCCGCGTCCCGGACCTTCGTCACAGGCTCACCGGTCTCCGCCTTGAAGTAGCCGCGATCCTGATAAGCAACACGCACCCGCTCCGCATCCTCATCCAGCTTGCTGGCGTCGAAGGTACGAGCAAAGATGTTCTCCAGAATATAGGAGTTGGGAATGCCGATCGGCCTCAGGTTCTTCATCGCGGCTCGCAGCGTATGGTCGCTCAGGCTCTCATTGCCCTGAAACACAATCTTGCCGACCTTAACCGTCGCACCTTCCTTGATATTGAAGGTCAGCGTCACCGCAGCAGGAGGAATCGTCTTGATCTCCGTCCGCACCGTCGCAAACTGGTGGCCATGCTCGGCGAGCAGATCCTTCAGGACCACCTCGGCCCGCTTGATCTTGGTCTCATCGAACTGACTCTCGACCGTCAGACCAACCTTCGCCTTCTTGAACCGCTCCAGCACATCCGACTGCGAGACCGCGTTCAGACCCTTGTAGTTGATCTCGCGGATCGTCGGTTTCTCCTGGACATAGATCACCAACTGGATGCACTTGGGTGTATCGACGCGCTCGATCCGGATATTTTCAAAGTAGGCGGTGTTCCACAGCGAGTTGAAGTCCCGCTCAATCACCGCGGAATCGTACAGATCTCCCTGATGCGAGAACAGCCGTGCCAGCACGGACTCCTTCGGGATACGGCGGTTGCCGATCACCTCGGGCTGACAAAGCGTCTGCGAGCTGGCCGACGAATCGGCGCTGGGAACCGCAGGGGAGGTCTGTGCCGGCAGCGATGGAATCGCCACCACAAGAGCAAACGCAGCAACTGCACTCGCAATGCGGGAGCGGCTAAAGCGCGAGCGCATAGGCTTGGTCGAACATTTCAGGGAGCTTCCGCCCACTCGATTCACGGTAAAGATACGCACACCCTCACTGCTGTCAAAATCCACCGAGACGGGTTCCCCGGAAAGCTCGATTATATGGGAGCGGATGCGCTGTAGGCGAGTTGCGCCAAAGGTTCCCTGCAACAACTCCTTCCCCGGCCACACCAACTGCACCAGAATCGCTGCATCTTCCCTTGCTGTTTACCGCATCCGCTGCCGCTGTTTTTGCCGTTACTTGTTTTACGCCGTCATCCTGAACGCAGTGAAGGACCCCTGTATTTTGCTCGAACTGTTCCATCAACTTTCCAGCTCCGACGTAATAGTGAACTCGCCATCCGACGAATCCCAACGAATCGTCAGCACATTCGGCTGACAGCACACCTGGCAATCCTCGACATACTGCTGCTTCGATCCGCCCGACTCATCCACCGTCGTCTCGATCCACTCTCCGCAGCCCGCACACTGAAACCCCGCTGCATACATAAGCTCCTCATTCCTTCACAGCCCGGCCAAGCACCCCGGCAAACACATCGCTGTCCACGTTGCCGCCACACAGGATCGTTCCCACACGACTGCCGCCCGCTCCGCCATCCTTCAACAGAGCCGCCAGCCCAATCGCTCCAGCCCCCTCCGCCACATTGTGTGTATCGGCAAAATACGCCCGCATCGCGGCCTCCACTTCAGCGTCATTCACCTCGACAATCCTGTCCGCGCCAGCCTGTATCGCTGCAAGCGCCCTCACGTCAGGCTTGCTACACGCCACGCCATCCGCAATCGCCGTCGTTACCGCATGCTCCACAACCCGTCCCGCAGCCACCGACAGCGCATACGCCGGTGCAAGGCTCGACACCACGCCCACCACCTTCGTCCGCAGCCCCAGCGCATTCCGCACCGCAATCGTCCCGCATACCCCCGAGCCCATCCCAATCGGCACATACACCGTCTCAAGCGGCGGACATGCCCGGAACATCTCCAGCGCATACGTCGCCACACCCGTCACCAGCCGCGGGTCATAGCTCGGAACCCGATGCCAACCATGCTCCGCCGCCAGCGCAACAGCATGATCGCTCGCCGCCTGAAAATCCTCTCCATGCTCGATCAGCTCCGCTCCCAGCGCACGCATCGCCCGATTCTTCTCCCGGCTGTTGCCGTGCGGCACCACAATCACCACACGGATCCCCTGCCGCACCCCGGCATACGCCATCGACTGTCCATGGTTGCCCCGCGTCGCCGACACCACCGTCTTCACCGCAGGCCGCTCCCGCCGCAACCAGTCCATGTACACAATCCCGCCGCGAACCTTGAACGCGCCCACCGGCGTATGGTTCTCATGCTTCACCCACACCTCCGCCCCGGCCCGCTGATTGATCAGCGGCCAGCTATACTGCGGCGTCGGCGGCATATGCTGATACACCAGCTTCGCCGCCGCCTCAATCTCCGCCAGCCCCGGCAACACATAGTCACTCACGCACTCCATCACCTCGGTCGAGCTCATCTTGATCGTCCCTTCGTCTCACTTGTCAGCTCGTTCACAACCTTGCCGCTCTCATCCAGCAACTCAATCGCCGGCGACCCATCCGCCTTCACCGCAACCCGCAATCGTTCGCGCCCCTGCTCATCCCGCAGCGTCAGCCCAACCGAATGATCGACACTGCGCCCAAAGTAGGCGCGCCTCACATACGGCGGATACTTCGCCATCAACTCCTTCAACGCCTGAGCTCGCCCAGGTCCATCCGGCATCGACTCAAAGCTTTGCGCATCGGCAATCATCTGCGCCGGAATCGGATAGCCCTGCGTATCATTGATCGACAGACCGGAATTCCGCCGCTCTCCATCCTGATTCTGCTCCAGATTGAGCGCCTGGTCCTGGTCGTAACGGTCGAAGCTCAGATGCCCATAGCTATGCTCGCCCTGCGCATCCTTCAAACCGCCAAAGATCAGGCCACCGTTCTCCGTGCCCTCGTCATTGATAAAGATCATGCCCGCAGTATTACGATCCGTTCGCGGAATATCCTTCCCATGGATGTACGCACCCGGAAAACTCGCCTTGTTCGACACAATCAACCGAGGCGTCCCATCCGGCTCTACAACGTTGATCCGATGCACCGTGATCTCATCGAACGTCGCATTCTGCAAAGGCTTCTTGAACGCCGTAAGAACCGTAGCCGCGAACACCGCCGTCAGCACACCCGAATAGATAGCAAGAAACCGTTGACTGGAAAACAATTTCACTCAACCCTCCTGAAGTAATGAAGCCTTCCGCACCTCGACCAGCGTGGAATAAAACGTCGCGCCGCCACCAATATCCGTCAGCGTCTCACTCGTCAGCGCGTTCACATTCATCCCAGCCGCAGAGAGTTTGTTCCAGTCCAGTCGCGCCGCCACCACACCCGCCGGAACCTGAGCCCCTATCATCGCCTCCAGCACAATGCTTCCCCGCGCATTGAAGACCTCGACCTCATCGCCCGTCACCAGCCCACGACTGACCGCATCCTCCGGATGCATCTCCAACACTCCCGCCGTCCGCGACTCCATCTTCCGATGTCCCGCAAGATTCGCAAACGTCGAGTTCATGTAGTTGTCTGCCTTGCGCGGCAGAAACTCCAGCGGATACATCGTCGCCCGACCACGCGACTCCTCAGGCGCAACGAACACCGGTACCGGCGTCAGCTCGCCCCGCCCGCTCGGCGTCCGAAACCACGCCGCCGTACTAAACGGCAACACGGCTCCATCTGCATCCTCCGAAATCCGCAGCGGAACATGTCCCTCACGCTCAAGCAGCTCCCGGTCGATCCCCGCAAACCAGGGATCGTTCGTATCGAGCGCCTGATCGATCAGGTCATCCTCCGTATCGTGAAAGCAGCTCTCGCGAAATCCCATACGCCTCCCCAGCTCTCCGAACAACGCCACGTTGCTCCGCGCCTCGCCCAGCGGTTCAATCGCACGCTCCGACACCTGCACGAACAGATGCCCATACGCTCCCTGTACATCCTTCGTCTCGAGAAACGTCGGCGCCGGCAGCAGCACATCCGCATAGTCCGCCGTATCGGTAAAGAACTGCTCATGCACGACCGTAAACAGGTCCTCCCGCGCCATCCCGCGCAGCACCGCGTTCTGGTTCGGAGCCACCGCCGCCGGATTCGAGTTGTAGACAAACAAAGCCTTCACCAAAGACCCGTCCTTCGCATCATTGCCCAGCTCCGTCAGCGCCTGCCCCAGCTGGCTCATATTCACCATCCGCGCCTCGCGCCCCAGAGGACTAGCCAACATCAACTCCGGCATCTGCAACGCCTTGCTGTTGAACGGAAACGACCCCGACGTCGAAAGCTGAAGCCCGCCGCCCCGCTGCTTCCACGCGCCCGTCAACAGCGGCAGCATGCACACCGCCCGCGCCGCCGTTCCACCATTCTCGCTGCGCTGAATCCCATAGTTCAGCCGGATCGCCGAGGGCTTCGCCGTCGCATAACTCCGCGCCAGCCGCACAATCGTCTCCGCCGCAATCCCCGTCACCGCCGCGACCGCCTCCGGAGCATGTTCCACGCGCAACGCATGCTCCCGCAGCTCCGCAAACCCCTTCGTCGTCTCGTCGATGTAAGCGCGATCCTCCAGCCCCTCACGCAGAATCACGTGCATCATCCCCAGCGCCAGCAGCCCATCCGTCCCCGGACGAATCGCCAGATGCTCATCCGCAAGCGCAGCCGTCCGTGTCCGGTACGGGTCGATCACCACCAGCCGCGCCCCCGCCCGCCGAGCCTCCTCAATAAATGGCCACAGGTGAATGTTGTTCCCATGGATATTCGCGCCCCACGCAATGATCAGCCGCGCATGTGCAAAGTCCTGCGGAGCGACCCCCAGCTTAACCCCATACACACTCGTCAGCGCCGCACCACCAGCCGAGGCACAGATCGTCCGGTCCAACTGCGACGCCCCCAGCCGATAAAAAAATCGCCGGTCCATCGACCCATACCCCAACTGGCCAATCGTCCCCGCATAGCTGTACGGCAGCACACTCTCCGGCCCAAACTCCGCCGCAATCTTCGTCAGCTTCAGCGCAATCTCATCCAGCGCCGCGTCCCAGCTAATCCGCTCGAACGCCTCCGCCTCGCGCCCTTTCGCGAGCGGCCCCTTCGGGACACCGGCCTTGCGTCGCATCGGATACAGCAGCCGATCCGGCGAATACACGCGGTCCAGATACTTCGCAACCTTGCCGCACAGAAACCCTCGCGTCACCGGATGCGCCGGATCGCCCTGCACCTTCGTCGCACGCCCACTCAGCGTATCGACTGTCACCAGCACGCCGCACGAGTCCGGGCAATCATGCGAGCACACCGCATGCACCACCCTAGTACCTGTGTGGGGTTCTACCTCTAGCTGTCCCATCTCAAAATTCTATTCCCTTTCCTTCATCCCGCACCGTGTATCCTGCTCGTCAAGAACTCCCGTCAAACACGATGGCCCACCACATCGCATCTCCAGCTCGGCTCGAAGCCTTCTCCGACGGCGTCATCGCCGTCATCATCACCATCATGGTGCTCGAGCTCAAAGTCCCCCACCAGGACGGCTTCGCCGGTCTCTACGCCGTCCTCCCCACCCTTCTGGTCTACGCTCTATCCTTCGCCGTAACCGGGATCTACTGGATCAATCATCATCACCTCGTCCACCGCACCGAAGAGGCCGACTCTCTCATCCTCTACGCCAACCTCGCCTTCCTCTTCTCCCTCTCCCTGCTACCGTTCTTCACCTCGTACGTGCTCGAAAAAAGGATGGACTCCTTCTCCGTCGCCATCTACGCTGCATCGATGATCGCCAACGGCTTCACCTTCATGGGACTACGCATGGCCATCGCCCGGCGTCTCAGACAAGCCGGAACACTCGAGCACGAGGACACTGCCGTCGAGCGCAAGCACTGGATGTCGCTCCTCGTCTACTTCATCGCCATGCCGATGGCCTTCTATCACCCTCACCTCGCACTCAGCATGATCGCCCTCGTCACCGTCATCTGGATCACGCCCACCGCCGGCGTCAAACCCCACCCGGAGAACGACCCCCGCTACGAATAAAGCTCCATACACTCCGCCGCCGCTCCTACTTTCTTCCGAGGCCAGCCATGCAGATCCGCTCCGCACTCCACGCCGTCGCCCTCAGCCTTAGCCTCCTCGCACCCGCGCTCCTTCCCGCCCAGGCACCAGCTCCCCTCCACACCGCCACCCAGCAGGAGCTCGACATCGTCAAAGTCCTCCTCAAGCAGGAAGCCGCATGGAACAAAGGCGACATCAACACCTTCGCCGAGGGCTACAAAGACTCGCCCGATACCCTCTTCATCACCCGCCAGATCTCCCGCGGCTTCGACGGCATGGTCGCCGCGTACCACCAGAACTATCCCACCCGCGCCGCCATGGGAACCCTCGCCTTCTCCGAGCTCGAAGTCCACCGCCTCGACGACAACTTCGCCGTCTGCATCGGCAAATACCGCCTCGACCGCAGCAAAAAAGACGGCGGCAACTCCGAAGGCATCTTCTCCCTCATCCTCGAAAAAACCGAAGACGGCTGGAAGATCGTCATCGACCACACCACCTCCTAAGCGGCATCGCCTAAGCTCTTGTTAGAATCTTTAAAGCGAGGACAACATGATCTTTCACGTCACCATGGAACCGGTTGAAGACGGTTGGATAATGATCGAGTGTCCAGCACTCCCAGGCTGCATCTCGCAGGGCAAAGACGAACAGGAAGCCCTCGCCAACATCAAGGAAGCCATCACCGGCTGGCTCTGGGCACAAGATCAGAAAGCCCTCAAAGCTCTTCCAGAGAGCCAAACACCCCTTCTCGTCGCGGTTTAGATACACAAATAGAGTTACGGGGCGACATTTCCACAGCAATCTGCTTTCTTCACCAGCTTTGGTGCATGAAGCAAATCATTCGAGAAATTCGCTGCACTACTATCAGTGCATGGGAACCCTCGCCAATATCTCTGGCAAAGAAGCCGTCAAGGCATTCCTTCGCGCTGGCTGGCATCTCGAAGGGCAAACGGGAAGCCACGTGATGCTGACCAAAGCTGGGCAAAGAGCCACGCTCTCAATTCCACAACATCGTGAAGTCAAGCCCGGTACATTACGTGCGATCATTCGCACCGCTGGACTAACCGTCGACCAGTTTCTCGATCTCCTCTAGACAGCTAGCCTACCTCGCCCACCCCAGCCCATCCGCCAGCTTTCCCGTCGCAATCAAACTCTCCACCTTCCACTGAGCCATCTCACCCAAGAGATCGATCGCCGCGACCTTGCCACTCGTATTGCACGAGACATACGCCACCAGTCCATCCGGCCGCACCAGAATCTCCTGCGGCATAGCAGGCACAGCAATCGTCCGCGCCACTTTCATACTGCTCAAATCCACCACCGCAACCACCTTCGCCCCCGGAACCGCAACCAACAGCCAGCGCCCATCCCGTGTCGAAGCCGTCCCATACCCCAGCCCCGGCAGCTCCACCCAACCCTTCACCGTCTTCGTCCCCGTATCGATCACCGCCAGCCGCGGCTTCGCCTGATCCGACGTAAACACCAGCATGTCATCGTTCGAGATCGAGATCCGCTGCACTGTTCTCGAAACCGGAATTACCGCGACTGTCTTCCTCTCCGCCATGTCCAGCACCGACACCGTCCCCGGCCCCACATTCGCCGTATACCCCAGCCGCCCATCATGCGACAGCACCAGCATGTGCGACTCCTCCTGCCCCGTCGGCACCGCCCCTACAATCTTCAGTGTCCGCGGATCGATCACCGTCACGCTCTCATCCAGCTCCGTCGTCACATACAACAACCCACTCGCCGGGTCCAGCACCGGCTGATGCGGCCGCACCTCATGCCCAAAATCGACCTTGCCCACCACCTTCCGCGAAGGCACATCGATCACCAGCATCGTCCGCCCGCTCAGCCCCGGCTTGCCAACACCCGAACTCCCATAGATCGGCAGATACGCCGTCCTCCCATCCGCCGACACCGCAATCTCATGCCCATGGATCCCCGGCGTACCCTCCGCCACCGTCGCAACCTGCCGCGCCGTCGCCGCATCGACGAAGCTCACATCGCTGTCGCCCTGATTCACCACCAGCAACTCAGACCCCTGCGCGCACGCTCCCGCCACACACAACCCCATCCACGCCGCACCGAATACAAGCCGCAAACCAACCCTCTTTGTCATAGGTCGAAAAGTATACAGACACCAAAGAACCCCAGACAGATCACACCTCACAACACTTCTACAATCGCTCCATGGCTCCTCACGCGGTCTTCACCCACACTGATCCCGATCTGCTCCCCATCCTCGATGAGCTACGGCGACGCGAGCCCATCTTCCATACGCCGGAGTTCGGGACGACGCGTGCCGACTACGAACGCGCCACCATCACCGACTACTGGGAGGTCGGCGCGTCCGGTCGCCGCTATAGCCGCGACTTCATCCTGCAAAGCCTCGACACGAATCCGCCGATCGACGCAGCAGCTTCAGGCTGGCAAAGCTCCAACCATGCCCTCCGTCGCCTCGGCCCGGATACGTACCTGATCACCTACACGCTCCGCCAGTCAGAACGTCTCACCCGCCGCGCCACCATCTGGCAGAGTACCCCCGAGGGCTGGCGCATCCTCTACCACCAGGGCACGCCGGTCTCAGCCGAAGAGGACGATATCGCCCCCTCATAGCCTCAACGAGACTGGTTCAACACATCGATCAGCGCATCCAACTGCGCCCGCAGCTTCGAGTTCACTCGCACAAACGAAAACCCCGCGCCCTTACCCGGCTGCACCACCCGCGTAATCCCCTCCGGCCGAAACTCCACGCCACGCACCCGGAAGATCATCGTCACATGCACCCCGGGCTTCAAACCCATATCCGCCCGTGTCGCGATATAACAACCAGCGGAGCCGATGTCGGCAATCTGTCCCCGCAGGAACATCATGCCGTCCATCACCATAATCTCCGCCCACCCCTCCACCGGATATCGCTCAGACTGCCTGCGATCCGCTCCCCCATCCTCTTCCTGGGAAACCGAACCGCTCTGCTCACTCTCCAACCCGGCGCCGGGCGTCTCCTCTAGCTCATTTCCGCTCCCCACATTTATTCTCCACGGACTCAAAGCCCTAAGGGAATCATCGGCAGGTATCGCGCAAACTTAACCTATAGCTGACAGCCGGTCGGCCGCTCAGACGATCATGATCTCTTTTTCCTTCGCCTTGAACAGATCCTCGACCCGCTTGATCTCCGCGTCCGTCAACTGCTGAACCTCTTCATTCGCACGCTTCTCGTCGTCAGCCGAGATCAGCTTGTCCTTCGCCGCCTTCTTGATCTGCTCGTTCCCATCGCGCCGGATGTTCCGGATCGCCGTCTTGTGATCCTCCAGCGTCTTGTTGAGCTGCTTCACCACATCCTTGCGACGCTCCTCCGTCATCGGCGGCACCGGCACGCGGATCACCTTGCCATCCGTCATCGGGTTCAGCCCGACGCTCGACGTCCGAATCGCCTTCTCAATCGCCGAGACCATCCCCATGTCATACGGCTGTACCAGGATCAGCGTCGGCTCCGGCGTGCTCACCTGCCCCATCTGCGCCACCGGCGTATCCGTCCCGTAGTAGTCCACCTTGATCTGGTCCAGCATGTGCACATTCGCGCGCCCCGTCCGAGCCGCAAGCAGATGCCCCCGGAAGTCCTCCACGGTGCTCTCCATCTTCGACTTAAGCTGCTGGTGTGTTCCCTTCAACGCCTCAATGCCTGCCATGACCGATGCCATACTGTCTCCCTCTGACTCACTTTGTCGCAAAGGATATTTTACAGAGCCGCCCGAAGCCGTGCGCAGCCGACCCGCAAAAATCCCGCTATGTCTCTTCCCGCACCGTATCTTCACCCGGCAAAGGCCCCAGCCCCAACCCGCGCCCGGCCTTTTTCTTCTTCCGCGTCGGATACCGCTTCGTCTCCACCGGCGGCTCCAGAATCTCCTGCACCTGCTCCTCGACCGCCCGCCAGTACCGCACATCCGCAGGCCGCGCACTCGACACCGACTGCCGCATCCGGCAGTACCAGAGCGACCACTCCAGCTCCTTCACACCCTTGTTCTTCAGCGCTGCTTCCACCCGAGCTACTTCAGAAACTTGTGCCATACTCCCTCGTAATCCGGTTACCACCCCAGCATCTAAGAACCTGTTTAAAAACTACTATCGAAGAAGAGGGTTTGAAAGGGCACGGCTTCAGCCGTGCCGAAAGAGTGGAAAGAAGCGGGGGCTTTAGCCCCTGAGGCAATCGTTACACCCGCACACCGCTTCATACTTCCTCAGTTTTTAAACACCTTCTAAAGGTAATGGAACGGTTCCACAACCGCTCAAGGTATAGCTAGGAGTGGCATCGCGGACACGCAACCGGAGGGTGCGGCATCGAACTCTGCATCATACCCGGATGGATCACCCCCGTCTGTCGCATGCTGGGGATAAGGTGTGCGTGCGAAGAGTAGTAGATCTTGTCAGCAGCCATACTTCCACCCACACCACCGGCAATACCGGCCACAAACCCTATACCGGCCAAACTCAATCCACCAGTCTCTGGAGCTAGAACCAGACAGAGCGCCACCGCCGCGCCAGAAAGAATCCAGCCCCCCAACCAGCTCCCTCCTTCCTCAGCCGCGACACGTCCACGATCCTCTGGCGCTGCCGACTCGACGTTGTAAATAGAAAGACCCGCACCAAGCGTCAATAAGATTGGACCGCCAAACCGGAGATACTCCGCAGCGCGAGCAGCACCACCGGTCACTGCTTCATTCGGCCTCATCGAGGCCTTGATCAGGGTCTCATTAAGAGAAAATTTAGGTTCCAAAACTTTATTTGAATTAAGTACACGCCGACTCAGATTGCCCAGCGAGCGCCCACCAAATCCATACTGGTAATAATCCCGCATCTCGAGCGACACCACCGCACCCGGGTTTTGACGCCAGCGTATGGAACGAGCAATTCTTAGTCGTTCGGCGACCGCCCACTGCGCGATTTCGGCAGGCGCTTTTCCCTCGGCTCGCATCACCGTAATCTTTGCATCCATCATGCTGACCTGGGTGTTGTAGTCCAGCCGCAACATCTCCAGGTCTCTCATAAACGTGGTGCCGGTACCAGCAGTACTTCCTCCAGCAACAGAGCGGAGAAACTGCAACCCGTCCGCCTTGGTTCGTCCGGGCACCAGAATGCGCCGTCCAGACTGGGACGAGCTCGAATCCGGTAACGTACCAAGAAATCTCGACGGAACTGAAGACATAGAAAACCTTTCAAAGAGCATCTTTCATCATGGAAGCGGGGCAGCAGGAGACACTCTAGGATCGAGCGGCCCCTCTACACTCCATGCCGGTAAGGAATTGATCGGATATACGCCGGCAACGGGCAAGGCACTCCCGAACCGAATGCCAAGAAAAGGCGGATTGAGCCATTCGAGCGGAATGCCACCGATGTATGCGTTGAAATATGCCCGGTTTTCAATCACCCAGTCCGACCACTCTGGGTAAATCAAGCCAATTGGCGTGGTATTTGGGACAACCCATAAGCAGTCGCCAAAATCTAAAACCGCGAACTCGCGGTCCGTCGCCCAAAGATCCGTACCAGAGAAAACCTCATAAATGCGGGAGAGATCAGAAAGCTGTCTCTCCTGCACCACCTTGCGATCAATGAGGAAGCGTATCCACGGCGCCTCGTAAACCACCTTGGTCGGCATGCGCTCAACCTTTTCGCGCCATTGCTCGCGAAGCTTCTCGATATCAAGTTCCGCCATGCTTTGTCTCCCGCGACGTCGCTAATTGCCCATCTTGAGATCGATGAAGTTCTTCATATCGAGCGCCGGTTGGATACTCATGGAAAGTGTGTGATTCATACCGCCCCCACTCCCCGTCGAAAAGCTGCTGAGCCAGCCCTTGAACGAGTAAGTGCAGAGCGCATCCTGGCGGCTCTCATCCTGCCAGAACTCGATCTTGATGTCTTTGATCTTGTCCCTGGTCACCACCTTCGCCAGCTCAAATAATCGCTGTAACGATGCATAAGGCATATTGACGTTATCGTGCATATCCACAACGCACTCAACGGCACAACGCGTGCTGCCCATAGCCGGCATTCCCGAATCGTCATGAACGGTCGAAAGTCCAACATGGACGGTAATCGCATTAAACTTGATGTCGTCTATCGTGACTGTGGTTGTTGCGGGCACTGCCATACCAACTCCTCCTCAACTTTGATTTTTATGGATTGTGAGATGCTCATAAAACTACTTCAGAAACTTGCGGCATTGCTCTCCTAACAGACCTGCCGCATTCAAATAACGACGAGCTGCTTCAGAGCTTCGGCTGTCGATTTCATGTCCTCACGCCCGTGCGGTGGACTCATTCCCATCCGTTCGTTGACGACCTCGAACAGATAATCCATAAGCTCCTCGGTTGAGGCATTAGAAACAAGCAGCTCGAAAACCTCACCGATGTAGCTATCGTATTCATCGCGAGGCCACTCAGGATCTGCCATCACACCAATCGGATCCCATACCTCAATAAAAATCTTCCGGATCGCTCGCCGCACCTCTCGCGACTCTTCTTTCGGCATGACCGGATAACGAATATCCATAACCGCCTCCTACGCCAACCCCGTACTCTCAGCCTGCTCCTGCGCATGATAGCTACTCCGCACCAGCGGCCCACTCTCCACATGCTTGAAGCCCATCCCCAGAGCCTCATGCTTCAAAAACGCGAACTCCTCCGGCGTGTAGTACCGCGCCATCGGCAAGTGATCCCGCGATGGCCGCAGATACTGCCCAATCGTCAGAATATCCACCTTGCGATCCGCCAGGTCGCGAAACACCGCCAGCAGCTCGTGCATCTCCTCGCCCATCCCGACGATGATGCCCGTCTTCGTCACAATCGTCTTACCGAAAAGCTCTTCAGCAATCGCCTTCGCCTTCTCTAAAAACCCAAGCGACCGCTCATACCGCCCACCGCTCTTCGCCACGCGATACAGCCGCGGCACCGTCTCGATATTGTGGTTCAGAATCTCCGGAGCCGCCGCCACCACCATCCGCAGCGCCTCTTCATTCCCCTGAAAATCCGGCGTCAGCACCTCAACCCGGCATCCCGGAGCCTGCGCCCGAATCTCCTCAATCACACTCACAAACGCCCGCGCCGCACCCACATTGTCGTCATCGCGGTTCACGCTCGTGATCACCGCATGCGCCAACCCTAATTGCGCCACCGCATACGCCACCCGGCGAGGCTCGTCGAAATCGATCGGCTCCGGCTTCCCCTTCGGCACCGCGCAAAACCCGCAGCGCCGCGTGCACAGGTTCCCCAGCATCATGAAGGTCGCCGACTTCTGGTTCCAGCACTCCCCGATATTCGGGCACTGCGCGCTCTCGCACACCGTATGCAGGTTCAGCTCGCGCGCCATCTTCTTCAGATTGTGGAAGGTCTCGCCCATCGGAGCCTTCGCCTTCAGCCACTCCGGCTTCTTCACCGGCCTGCGCGGCGACAGGTCAATCTGCACAAGCTCCGAGTTCATCACGTCCACCGGCGGCGTCATCGTCTTCTCATTGTAAGCGGAGCTCACACCAGCCGCTCGCGCGTCTCCTGCCGCACCAGATACAGAAAGAACACCATCACAAACAACCCGCGCACCAGGAAGAACCCAACATGCTTCTTCGAATAGAAGTAAAAATCGCCCGCCGACAACAGCAGACACCCCGCAACCACCAGCGCCCAGCCCCACTTCTTCAGCCGCAGCAGCCCAAAGATTCCCACCGCCAGCAGCGTACACAAACTCAGGATGCCGTACTTCGTCATCCCCACCCCATACGCCCCATGCAGCCCCGCATACACGTTCACCATCGTCATGAAGATCATGAACAGACAGATCCCCGCGATCCCCGGCAGCATCTGCCCCTTCACGCTCTTGCCCTCTACCGGCTCCAGTTCGCTCATCCTCAACCTATCTCAGCCCGTCCAAAAATCCGTAACCCCACCCAAAAACTGTCATCCTGAGCGAAGTCGAAGGACCTGCGGTTGCCTTTGCTTTTGCCCTAAGCCCTAAATCGTATGCAAATAAGCCAACAGATCATCCAGATCCTGCTGGTCCATCGTATTCCCCATCGGAGGCATCATGTTCCGACCATGCAGGATCGTCTCCATCACCCGATCATCGTTCGCCGGAGCGCCGCTCGGCAGATAGTCCTTCTTGAAGATCCCCCGCAGCGCCGGCCCATGCAGCAGATCGTTCGTCCGATCCGCATGACACACCCCGCATTTCGTCTGAAACACCGCATGCCCCTCCGCCTGTTGCGGAGTCAACTGCGCCAGCGGCGTCGGCGGAGGAATCGACTTGCACCCCGCCACCATCAGCGACAGCGCACTTACCCAAATCAAATGTGTTCTCACCCTTCAATTCTAGAGTGTTCTCCCATTCCAAAGAAAATCCCGCCCCGCACAACAACCGGACACAAACACCGGGTGCCCCATCCTTCGCGCTCTTGCGAAGGGTGGGAGTGAGGATCGGGTGCCCCATCTTCGCGACAGCCTCATCGTCGCTAAGGTGGGCATCGCGCCCAGCGCGACCGCCTTCTCTCCAACCCCAGCAAAAATCGTGTCAAGCCCCCACAACCCTCTTTCGCCCCTCAAAAACCCCGCAACCCCAACAAAACAAACAACAAATTACTCCAAAATAAATCCGCCAAACGTGACACATTCACTCCCCACGATTCGCTACACTGGAAGTACACGCAAAAGAAAAAGAGACATGAGCCCTCAAGCAACTAAGCCGAGGCCCTATCTCCCATGGAATCTTATATTTACCCGCAACCCCTTTAGATGCAAATATATAGCCCATATCAACAAGGCTATCAAGCTGTAAACAAAAGAGTTAGCTTCCCACATAAGGGGGGGGGAGGGGGTACCCCTAGTTAGCCGCCGCAATCGCCGCCACGATCCGGTCCATGACCTCCCGGTCCGCACTCGTCCCCGGCATGTGGCTCCCCACCATGATCGAAAAGATCACCGTCCGCCCGCTCGCGCACTCGACATACCCCGACAGCGCCCGCGCCTCACCCAGCGTCCCCGTCTTGGCAAACACACGCCCCTTCAGCGGAGCGTTCGGAAAGCGAGCCGCTAACGATCCATCCAACCCGCCCACCGGCAAGCTCTTCTTCCAATCGGCAAACCAGGGCTGCGTCGAGGCAAACTGCAACAGCTTCGCCGTAGCCCGAGGCGCCACCAGGTCATGCCCACTCAACCCCGAACCGTCATAAAACACGAAGTCGTCCTTATCGAGCCCCACGTTCAACAAGAACTGCCGCACCGCCCGAGACCCCTCAGCAGTAGAACCGTCCGTTCCGTACACCTTGCCAAGCTGATGCAGCAGCAGCTCCGCATGCAGATTCTGGCTCACCTTGTTCGTCACCGTAATGTCTTCCATCACCGTCGGCGACCTATGCTCAACCGATAGCGGACACGCGTCAAAACATCCTCCAAAAACCGCGTTGTACGCCACCGCCGTCTTCGGCAGATTCGGCAAAGGCTCCCGCGTCTCCTTCAAAAAACTACTCGGCTCCTCAATCACCCGATGCTCCGCACGCGCCACGCCATCCACCTTGATTCCCCGCGCCTCCAGCATCGCCTTCAACGCCAGAGCCGCATACTCCGCCGGGTCCTGGATCGCTACCTCCTCCACATCCGCTCCGGCATCCACCGCAATCGTTCCCGAAACCTTCAGCACCTTCGATCCCAGCGGTCGTTCGATATCGACCGAGCTCGGCGCCTTCGCCGCAACCGTCCGCACCGACGCCTCGACCGTGTAATACGGCATCGCCGGATCAAGCACCACCGTCGCCGCATCACCCGCCTTCACCCCGGGCGTCACCGTCAACCGCAACTGGTTATCGCTGATCGTCAACGCCGACACCGGAGCTCCATAACCCCAAACCAGATCGTCCGCCGCCCAATCCTCTGCATAAGGCTGCCAGGGAAACAACGTGTCGTCCCCAACAATGTCCCCAGTCACACGCTTCACGCCCGTCGCAGCAACCTTATCCGCCATCTCCGCCAGATACCGCAGCGGATCGGCCACAGGATCTGCGCCCTTCGGCTTGTCCGCAGGCTCAACATAGGGTATTGCCCGTCCCGAAAGATTCGCATCCCCACTTCCATGGATCGTCAGATCGCCATGCAGCGTCGCTTCAACAGTCGATCCCGACGGCCCATCGACCACCGTCTCAAATCGCCTCGCCCCACCGAGCAAATGAACCGCCGCCGCAGTCGTAAACAACTTCGCATTACTAGCCGGTTGAAAGAGCTGCCCCTCATTCAACCCATAGATCGGCGTCCCATCCATCGCAGTCACCATCACACCCCAGTGCGCCCGAGCCACCGCCGGCTCCGCTACCATCGCAGCAATCTGCCGCGCCAGCTCCGTCTGCGCCACCCCGTGCACCGAGCCCAGAGCAGCCCACACCGCCGTAGAAGCCACGCACCTCGAAAGCCATCGCATCCGCGCAGTGTAGCAGCAACCCGCCTAGCAGCAGCCCGCTAGAATTCCATCATGCCATCCGCACCATGCACAGTCTTCGCTCCACGCACTCCATTCGACTGGCGCCTCCGCACCCGCACCCTCGCCCTCGGCCCGCGCACACGGCTCATGGGCATCCTCAACATCACCCCCGACTCCTTCTCCGACGGCGGTCAGCACCTCAGCCCCAAAGCCGCCCTCACCCAGGCCCTCACCCTGCTCGACCAGGGCGCCGACCTCCTCGACCTCGGCGGCGAATCCACCCGCCCCAACGCAACCCCGCTTACCTCGAAAGAAGAACAGCAGCGCATCCTCCCCGTTCTCAAGGCCATCCTCAAAGCCCGGCCCGAAGCCATCCTCAGCATCGACACCTTCCACGCCGGCACCGCAAAGCTCGCCATCGAAGCCGGAGCCGAGATCGTCAACGACATCAGCGGCTTCACCTGGGACGCCGACATGCCCAGCGTATGTGCAGCACTCAACTGCGGAGTCGTCCTCATGCACACCCGAGGCCGCCCACACGCATGGGCCACGCAACCGCCGCTCACCCCCACCGAAGTCATGCCCCTCATCCTCGACGGCCTACGCGACTCCCTGCTCACCGCCTATGCCGCAGGCATCCCCAGCGACCGCATCGTCCTCGACCCCGGCTTCGGCTTCGGTAAACGTGGCAACGAAAACTACACCCTCCACGCGCTCCTGCCGCAACTCCACCAGTTCGGCCTGCCCATCCTCACCGGAACCTCCCGCAAAAGCTTCCTCGCCCAAACCCTCGCGCCGCTCCACAACGGCAATCCCGCCTCAATGGACGCCCGCCTGCACGCCACCACCGCCTCAAACGTAGCCGCCATCCTCGCCGGAGCCCACATCCTCCGCATCCACGACGTCCGCCCCGCCGCCGAAGCCGCCGCCATCGCCGACGCCATCCTCACCGCTAGCCACCCACAATAATCACAACCGTCCACAAGCCGCCGGGTGTATCGTTAGGCGAAGGAAACACGAATGCTCATCACGCTAGCCGTCCTTCAGATTCTGACCATCGCCGCCGTCATCATCCTCTTGCTCCGCAAGCAAGCCGACCCGTCGCCTCAGGACCCGCGCATCGCCCAGATCCCCGATCAGCTCGCTCGCCTCGATACACGCGGCGAAGCGTTCGACGCCCACGCACGTGCCGCCTTCGCCCAGATGCGCGACGATATTGCCACCGAAGCGCGTCGCACCCGCGAAGCCAGCGCCTCGGACTTCGCAACACTCCGCACCGAGATCACCGCCAGCATCAGCACCCTCGGCAACACCCTCAATACCGGCCTCGACGCCTTTCGCAGCGACAATGCCACCTCCGCAGACAAGCTCCGCAACGCCGTGCAGCAGCAGATGGACGCCATCACGCAGCGCCTTACCACCTTCACCTCCGAAGCCGCCCGTCAGCAGATCGAATCACGAGATGCTCTCCACACACGCCTCACCGAACTTGCCGCCAGCAATGCGCAGCAGCAGGACAAGCTCCGCGCCGCCGTCGAAGAACGTCTCGATAAGTTGAACACCAGCAACGCCGCAAAACTGGAAGAGATGCGCGTCACGGTCGACGAGAAGCTGCACGCCACGCTACAGTCGCGCCTCACCGAATCCTTCGGCCAGGTCACTACGCACCTCGGCGAAGTCCAGAAGGGCCTCGGCGAGATGAAGGAACTCGCCACCGGAGTCGGCGATCTGAAGAAGGTCCTCTCGAACGTCAAATCGCGTGGCGTTGTCGGCGAGTTCCAGCTCGGCATGCAGCTTGAGCAGATGTTCGCGCCCGACCAATACATCAAGAACGCCCGCATCAAGCCCACCACCCAAGAGGTCGTCGAGTACGCACTCAAGTTCCCCAACGGCGACGGGGACAGCCATACACTACTCGCCATCGACGCCAAGTTCCCCAAAGAAGATTGGGAGCGCCTCGAACACGCCTACGACCACAGCAGCGCAGAGGAGATCGCCGCCGCAGGCCGCGCCTTCGAGCGCTCCATCCGCTCCGAGGGCAAGCGCATCAGCGACAAATACATCGACCCGCCAACAACCATGCCGCACGCAATCATGTTCTTGCCGACCGAAAACCTCTACGCCGAGGTCGTCCGCCGCCCCGGCCTGCAATCCGAGATCCAGGCCAACTGCCGCGTCACCATCGCCGGTCCATCCACCTTCATGGCGATCCTCACCAGCTTCCAGATGGGCTTCCACACCCTCGCCATCCAGAAGAAAGGCGACGAGGTCTGGCGCGTCCTGTCGAAGGCAAAGAGCGAGTTCGGCAACTTCGGCACCCTCATGGACAAGGTCGAAAAACAGGTTGGCACCGTGCAGAAGACCCTTCACGAGATCAGCGGCAAGACCACCACGATCAACCGCGCCCTCAAGAACGTCTCCAGCGTCGACACCGGCACACCCGTCTCCGGCGTTCTCGGCTTCGACGAGATCTCCAGTGTCGTACCACTCCTCGCAGCCGAGGCAGAGGAAGAATAGACCGCATCCAACTCCTATACTGACTCCGCCGAGCTCATCCGGCGAAAGGCGTTCCATGCCAACACGTCGCACCGTCCTCAAGACTCTCGCCCTCGCCTCCGCCGCTACACTCAGCCACCAGCGAACCCTCGCCGCACAAACAGCCGCGCAGGAGCCCGAGACGCCCATCCACGACCCACTACGCCCCAGCTACCACTACCTGCCCGCGCGCAACTGGATGAACGACCCCTGCGGCCCGATCTACTTCCACGGCCAGTACCACCTCTTCCACCAGTACAACCCCAACGCCGCCGTCTGGGGAGACATGAACTGGGCGCACGCCGTCTCGCCCGACATGGTGCACTGGCAGCGGCTTCCCGTAGCGCTCTCACCGACACCCGGCACTGCCGACGCCCAGGGCTGCTTCACCGGCACCGCCGTCGTCCACGATGGCCGTCCCACCTTCCTCTACACCGGCGTCCAGACCGCACCGCTCGCCGAAGCCACCCTCACCGATCCCAAGAACCCCCTCCGCGAGTCCCAGTGCCTCGCCATCGCCACCGACGACACTCTCAGCGACTGGAAGAAGCTTCCCGCCCCCGTCATCTCCGCTCCGCCACCTGGCATGAAGGTTACCGGCTTCCGCGATCCCTCGCCCTGGCGCGACGGCAGCACATGGTACGCCGTCGTCGGCTCCGGCATCGCCGGCAAAGGAGGCATGGTGCTGCTCTACCGCTCGCCCGACCTCCGCACCTGGGAGTACCTGCACCCGCTCGCCGAGGGCCAGTGGTCCGGCAAACCCGGCTCCGACCCCGTCGACACCGGCGAGATGTGGGAGTGTCCGGACTTCTTCCCCCTCACCGACAGCTCCACCAAGGCCCAGAAGTACGTCCTCATCCACTCCTCAGAGGGCAAGGTGATCTGGCAGTCCGGCGTGCTCGACAAAACAACCATGCGCTTCCAGGCGCAGAAGACCGGCGAGCTCGACTACGGCCGGGTCGGCAGCAACCGCGTCATCTTCTACGCCCCAAAGACCCAGCTCGACGCCAACGGCAACCGCATCCTCTGGGGTTGGATCGCCGAAACTCGCCCAGAGGCCGACTATAGCCGCGCCGGCTGGTCCGGCCTGATGTCCCTGCCACGCCTGCTCACCCTCCACAACGGCGAGCTCCACATGCAACCGGCGGCCCAGGTAGCCCGACTCCGCAGCGCTGCCCTGCATAGCGCCGCAGCCCATCCAGACAAGCACGAGTTCCTCGCCACCCTCCAGCAATCCACCAGCGCCTCAGCGCCCTACATGCTCTCCAATGCCGGTGGTCCCGTCCTCGCCGTACGCTCCGACCTCAGCCAGGACCCGAAAACCCTGCGCATCAACAACGGCACCAGCGCCCAGGACATCGTCATCTCCATGCCCGATGCCCTCTCCGAGCAGGCCAGCCTTCACGTCTTCATCGACAACTCCGTGCTCGAAATCTTCATCGATAATCGCTTCTGCTTCACGCATCGCTTCTACGCGCGCAGCCCCGTAAGCCCCCTCGTAACCCTTAGCGTTGCCGGTCAATATAAGGTCACCGGGCAGCGATCCTTTGCCCTAGAACCAATCTGGCCTGTTTAGTTGTTTACCAACCTTGCATATTACCTTGGTCACTTTGCTTTACACTCGACAGGGCACTCAGTATCCTTGAGCTTGGCATGGCCCGGATGAAATGCAACCGAAGCTGGTTGTTTACATCAATCAAGGATCACTACCACTATTTTTGATTCAAAGCGTACACAGGAGATATACATGGCGGCAGTAGACGAGAAGGTAAAGCAGATCATTGTTGAGCAGCTCCAGGTGGATGAAGCTGAAGTCACCCCGGGCGCCAGCTTCCAGGAAGACCTCGGCGCGGATTCGCTCGACGTCGTTGAGCTTGTCATGCAGTTCGAAGAAGCCTTCGACATCCAGATCCCCGACGAAGACGCCGAGAAACTCAAGACCGTCAAGGATGCTGTCGAATACGTAGAGAAGAATCAGAAGGCGGCTAAGTAGCAATGTCCCAGCAGCACAATCAGGAGCAGCGTCGCGTCGTCGTCACCGGCATCGGTCTGATCTGCGGTGTCGGAAAGACTGTGCCCGAGGTCTGGGAGGGTCTTCTCGCGGGCCGGAGTGGCATGGCCGAGATCAAGGCATTCGATCTCACCGGGCATCCGGTCCGCTTCGCCGCAGAGGTCAAGGATTTCGATCCACTCCTCTTCGTCGAGAAGAAGGAGTCCCGCAAGATGGGCCGCTTCATTCACCTCGCCCTGGCCGCTTCGGCCGAGGCGATGGCTCACTCTGGCCTGGTGATCGACGAGAGCAACCGTGACCGCTTCGGCGTTCACATCGGCTCCGGGATTGGCGGCTTCGACGTCATCGAGCGCGAGCACTCCGCCATGCTGGCGGGCGGTCCGCGCAAGATCTCTCCGTTCTTTATCCCCGGCTCCATCGTCAACCTCGCTGCCGGACACGTCTCGATCAAGTACAACGCTCGCGGCCCCAACGAGGCCACCGCGACCGCCTGTACCTCGAGCGCGCACTCTATCGGCGACGCCTTCCGCATCATCCAGCGCGGCGATGCCGACGCGATGATCGCCGGAGGCACTGAAGCTGCCATCACCCCCATGGGTGTCGGCGGATTCGCCGCCATGAAGGCTCTCTCCACCCGCAACGAAGACCCTCAGCATGCCTGCCGCCCCTTCGACAAGGACCGTGATGGCTTCGTCGTCGGTGAAGGTGCCGGTATCCTCATCCTCGAAGAGCTGGAGTTCGCCAAGGCCCGTGGAGCAAAGATCCTCGGCGAGGTGATCGGCTACGGCATGTCCGCAGACGCCTTCCACATGACCGGCATGGCTCCCGAAGGCGAAGGCTGCTATCGCGCCATGTCTGCCGCACTCAAGGTCGCTGGCATCTCACCGGACCAGGTCGACTACGTCAACGCCCACGCCACCTCGACACCGCTCGGCGATGCCCTGGAGTCCAAGGCGATCGAAAACGTCTTCGGCGAGCGCGCGCTCAACCACACCCTGCTCGTCAGCTCGACCAAGTCCATGACCGGCCACCTTCTCGGCGGCGCAGGCGGACTTGAGGCAGGCATTACTCTGATGGCGATGCTCGAGCAGACAGCCCCTCCGACGATGAACATCGTCGAGCTGGATCCCGCGTGCCGTCTTAATTACGTCCCGAACAAGCCCCAGAAGGCAAAGATCGACTACGCTCTGTCGAACTCCTTCGGCTTCGGCGGAACGAACGGCTCCTTGGTCTTCAAACGCTGGACCGAATAGCAAATCACCTCTTCGAACAACATCACCGCAAAAAAACACGGCCCTCAAGCCGTGTTTTTTGCATGAGCAGATCCCCTACAACCTCAGCCTTAGCTGACTGCGGCAATCCCGACGCTGAGAATCAGAACGAGCGCCCACCAGCCGACCACAACCGCTATCGCCTGTCCGCGCTTCACCTTCGCTACAATCGCTGTACCAATCACCATCAGAACCAGTACCCAGATTCCGATGACGTCGAAGAACCCAAGCAGCGTACGCAGCCATAGAGCAGCATCAGGCAGGTAGAAACCAAGGTTCGTGCCGACCGGATTCTTGGCGTTGAACGCCTCCGCATTGCCTCCAAACAGCAGCGTGATCATCATAAGCACGCTGCTGAGCAGACGAGGAAGCGAAGCGTACATCCATACCGCGAACATCTGGCCATAGGTCGTCTGCGCACCCAATACGAAGTTGAAGCTGGCCCACAGAACGAGCGAGCCAATAGCCGTAATCAGCAGGATGAAGATCGGCGACGCATAGGTGGTGTAACGATAGACGATCGACATGCCATGCAGCTGCGCCGCTCTCTGGTTCGGCTCCAACCCCGCGAGCTTCTCCTCCTGCTTCGGACTGTCGTGCATCGTATTCTGCACGACCGTAGCGAAGCCAACCTGCTTGTCGATCACAACAGCGCCCGCAATCGACATAACCACCGCAAGCAGAAAAGGCAGCCACCAGGAGGTGTTGCGAAGAATATCCGTGAAGGTCTTCGAGGGCGAGACGAAGGCATCGACCACCCGCTCCACCTGGCTCAAACCCGCTGCCGGTTCCACCGCACTGTTGCTCGTTCCATCGAGGGACATGATCTCTCCTTGAAAGCAGGCGCAATCTCGTTCGCCCACCATATTTTCCGCGAAAAAGCTGTTTCCGGATTGTAGCCTTTGCGCGTAAATGTCCCAACAGAAATCATCCAGAAAAGCTCCCTTCATTGAAGTCGCTGCCTACTCGACGACCACCAACACTCCACCAGCCAGCACCGTATCTCCAACAGCCACCGCAATCCGCACCACCTTGCCCGCCTTCGGCGACTTCAACTCATTCTGCATCTTCATCGCTTCGATCACGACAAGCCCCTGCTGCGCCTCCACCTGATCGCCGACGTTGACAAGCACCCGCACAACACGCCCCGGCATAGGAGCCTTCACTGCCCGAGCACCCTCCGCCGCAGCCCCTGCACCCTGACGAGCCTGAAGCGACCGAGGATCTGCGGCCTCAAACGCAGACCGCTGCCCATCGATAATCACAACGTCCCCATCCAGAAGGCAGCGGTACTGACGCCCATCCACGATCAACGACAACACCCCCGCCCTGAGCAGCCGCGCCTCCACCGCAAGCGGCATCCCATCCACGACACAGGCAAGCGCACCACTCGTCGCATCGCCACCTTCGCTAGAGCGAAGCTCGACCCTCCGCCGTCTTCCCCCGATCTGAAGCCACACCGTCATCGCCGCAACCCTTCTGCACGAGCCGACTGTAACCACCGGCTCTCATCGGCACCCACGACAGGTGCAACGGCAGGCGTCTGCAACGCAGTAAAGATCGCCGCCGCGACAGCCACCACATCCTCCGGAGTCTCATCCGGCAGAAGCTCTTGCGGACGCGCCAGCAGGCGCTCAAGGTATCCCGTATCGATCCTCGCCGCACGGAAGTCCTCATCGCGCAGAATACGCTGAAAGAGCCCGATGTTTGTCCGGATGCCGCCGACGACATACTCATCCAATGCACGCAGCATACGATCGATCGCAGTCACGCGATCCTCTCCATACGCGATCAGCTTCGAGAGCATCGGGTCATAGTCGAGTGGCACAGTCCACCCCGGATAGATCGCACAGTCCTCGCGGATGCCTGGTCCGCCCGGTTGCTCAAGCAACGTAATCTCACCAGGGCACGGAAAGAAATTGTTCTCAGGGTCTTCCGCATAGATCCGGCACTCGACGGCGTGGCCGCGTAGCCGCACCTCCTCCTGGCGCAATGGCAGCGGCTCACCCATCGCAATGTGAAGCTGCATGTGCACAAGATCGAGGCCTGTCACCATCTCCGTGACCGGATGCTCAACCTGCAAGCGGGTATTCATCTCAAGAAAGTAGAAGTTCTCCTCAGCATCCACCAGAAACTCAACGGTCCCCGCGTTGACGTATCCCGCCGAGAGCGCAAGCCGGACAGCCGCCTCGCCCATACGACGGCGCAAATCGTCATTCACAACAGCGGAGGGCGCCTCCTCAATAACCTTCTGATGGCGGCGCTGCACAGAGCACTCGCGCTCGCCAAGGTAGATGCAGTTGCCATGCTCATCCGCCATCAATTGGATCTCGATGTGCCGGGGACGGTCGATGAGTTTCTCCAGATACACCTCGCCCGAGCCAAAGCTGCGCAACGCCTCACTGGATGCAGCGGTATAAGCCGACGCCAGATCGTCCGCCCCAGTCACCGCACGCATCCCCTTGCCGCCACCGCCAGCCGCAGCCTTGAGCATCACCGGATACCCGATCTCCGCCGCGACCAGAAGCGCCTCGTCGGCCGAGGCAAGGCCCGTGACACTCCCAGGAACACGCGGCATCTGCGCGCGATCCGCCGCCTGCCGAGCGCTCGTCTTCGAGCCAAGCACACGCATCGCTGCCGCCGGAGGACCAATAAAGATGACATCAGCCTCTTTGCAAGCCTCCGCGAACTCCGCGTTCTCCGAAAGAAAGCCATACCCCGGATGGATAGCATCAGCCCCCACACGCTGCGCGATGGCGAGGATCAGATCCCCTCGCAGATAACTCTCCGTCGCTGGAGAGGGGCCAAGGCGATACGCTTCATCCGCATGCAGCACGTGGAGCGCAGCACGGTCGGCATCGGAGTAGACCGCCACCGTGGCGATGCCGAGCTCGCGGCAGCCACGGATCACCCGCAGCGCGATCTCACCGCGGTTGGCCACCAGCACCTTTTGGATGAGCCGTCGCAAGCCGCAATTCTACCGCAGACAGAAGCAGAACGGCCTCCCTACAGGGAGGCCGTTCTGAAACAACAGCGTAACAGCGTCTTACTACATCGTTACGCCGCCACCAGTCTTCTGTTCCTTCTTGAGCTCGTTCGCCTTGCGAGCGCCCATGCCCTTCTGATCCCACTGCTCAGCCGCCGCCACATCCGCCTTGCGGGCTGCGTCATCCGGGCACTCCAGATCGGCCTTGCGACGGTTGGTGAGGTTCAGGTACGACATCGCCGCATCGTCGTTCGGGTTGATCTCCACTGCCTTCGTGAGGTACTGCATCCCCTCGGCGACCAGCGCAGAGTTTGCATCCTTAAGCTTTTGGCAGGCACCCTTGCTCTTCTTCGCGTTGCCGTTTCCATCATCGGTCAGGCCGTCCGCCGCGAGAATCGTCGTGGCGTTCTTATAGGCCTGCAACCAGTTCACAACGCCAACGGTGTAATACGCCTCGGAGGCATTCGGATCGATAGCGATCACCTTCTTCTGATATACCTTGGCCTCATCGAACTTCTTAATATTGAAATCGATGGATGCGATCTGCTTTAAAGCGGTGAGATTGTTGGGATCCTTCGAAAGGGCCTCATTGAAACCGTCCAATGCCTTCTGCGCGACCTTCAGGTTTTCCGGTGTGTCGAGGTTCGGGACAACCTGGTACGAATAGGCTGTCGCAAGATACAGCTTGGCATCTTCGTAATCGGGGTCAAGTGCAATCGAATTCTGGAAGTGGTTTACCGCTTCTTCGTATTGAGCATTCTTGAACGCCTGGACACCCTTCGTAAGCTGGTCACGCGCCTTAAGCTTGTTGCATCCGGTCGCAGTACCAAGCATCAGCGCCAGCAGAGCGGCCGTAACCGGAATCCGTGCAGTCAGTTTCATGGGGCGGTGTATCTCCTTAAAAGAGGCGTAAAGTCGTACGGACGGTGAATCGATGAATCAGGTTTAGAGCTTGCCGCTTGATTGTAATGTAGATGCCTCAGTGTGACCAGAGCATCGCTATATAGAGATCATATCCGTAATTACATACTGCAATTGCATTGACAAAAGGCATTTTCACTTCACAGATAGCGCTTACTATTTTTGTCACATCTACAACAATCAACTGGCGTATCCAAACAAAGAGAAGCGGAGTCGCTAAGATCAATCTATGACAAATTCGCGAAACTTTGGTAACTCAAAGTACTATCAAGAGCTAGTTACTAAATTCTTACGATAACCATCGGCAACACGCCAATTCAAAAGGAAAGGCGGCGGGCTTAAAGCCGCACCGCCTGACCTGTATCCGGACGCCCGTTACTGTCCCGCCAGGACGCGCGGGGTCATCAGGCCGATGTTATCGACGCCTGCCTGATGGCCGAAGTCGATCACCTCGGTGACCTTGCTGTAATCGAGATCCTTGTCGCCCTTCACGAACATCACCTTCTCTTGGCGAGCTGAGAAGATCTCGGCAAGCTTCGGCTCAAGAGCCGATTTGTTGAAGGCCGTTTCGTTGATCTTGTACGCCGGCTCGCCCGCACCGTTGGATTGAATCTCAACAACAATCGTTCGGTCGTTCGGCACATCCGGCTGGTTTTTCTTGGGCGGCTGAGGAACTAGCGCATCCAAGCCCTTGGGAGTTACGGGCACGATGACCATGAAAATGATCAGCAGCACCAATAGAACGTCGATCAGCGGCGTTACGTTGATCTCTGAAACCGCTCCGCCTGTACTTCCACCACCCATTCCCATAGCAATCTCCTTCGTTCCCCGGTAGCTCCTGCCTTACGAGCCTTCCGTTTGAAATGATTTACACCGCGATTACTTTTCGGTCTTCTCGGTCAGTAGCCCGATTTGGCTCACACCTGCTGAACGAATTCCGTCAACCGCGTCCATAATTTTGCCGTAGTTCGCGCGAGAGTCGCCTCGGAAGTAGACCTCTTTGTTCGTTTTGTTCTCAAGCTTCGCCGCGATCTTGCTGCCAATGTCGTCTACGGTAACCTGATCGCTGCCCAGGAAAGTTCTGCCATCGCGGGTAACCGCTACGGTGACAGCATCTTCCTTGTTGGCGTCTTCCATGACGACCGCAGCATCTGCCTTGGGCAGGTCCACGTTCACCTTATTGTTGAGCATGGGGGTGATAACCATGAAGATGATCAGCAGTACCAGCATCACGTCGACCATGGGCGTGACGTTGATATTGGAGTTTACCTTCTTGCCCTCATCCCGTTTGTTGATACCCATAACGCACACTCCGTCCGGTTGAATCGAATCTCTTCCTGATGCTGCGGGTGTGAGGGGCCTCTTCGGACGCCGTTCGCTGGCGGCGTCCGAAGAGCAATTCCCATGATTCCCGCAGATCCCACTTGGAACTCCCCAGCTCGTGGCCGGGGCCAGACCCTAGCGGTGGCTCTGCTTGATGAAGTAGTCGACCAGCTCGCTCGAGCTGTTATCCATCTCGACGTCGAATGCCTCAACCTTGCTCGTAAAGTAGTTGAAGGTCATAACGGCCGGGATGGCAACGAGAAGACCGAAAGCAGTCGTTACGAGAGCTTCCGAGATACCGCCGGCAACCGCGCCGATACCGGAAGACTTCTGGGTTGCGATCGCCTGGAAGGCGTTCAGAATTCCGGTAACCGTTCCGAACAGTCCGATAAACGGTGCCGTCGAACCGATCGTCGCGAGACCGCTGAGGCCTTTCTTCAGCTTGGCATGAACGATTGCTTCAGAACGCTCGAGAGCGCGCTTGGAGCTCTCAACCTGCTCTGCGGTGATGTTGCCACCCGAGCCGAAGCTACGGAACTCCTGCAGACCAGCGGTGACAACCTCGGCGAGGTGCGACTTCTTGCTGCGGTCAGCAACCTTGATCGCCTCTTCGAGACGGCCATCCTTCAGCGCGCCGGCAACCTTAGGCGCAAACTCACGGGACTGCTTACGGGCAGCCGAGAAGTACAGGGCGCGGTCGATGATCACAGCAAGCGACCAGATCGACATGATGAAAAGAATAATGACAACAGCCTTGGCAAGGGAACCCATGTTGCCCCAGAGCTGAAGTGGGCTGAAGCCGACCTGAGCGTCGTCGAAGAACATGGCAAGCGAAGCGGGAACGTGAGCGAAGTTGGTGAGATGAGCGAGAATCACTGGAATCTTTCCTCCTGATTAAACTCTGTCGTTGTACTACCTTGAACTATTCGGCTCATCCCGCCATAAGCTTCAACGAGGACTTACACGAAAGCCACATCAGATGCGCAAAAATATTTCTAGCCGCCGCCGAAGCTGAAGTTGACGGTAACCGTTGTATCGACCTCGGTCGGCTCACCATTGAGAAGGTAGGGCTTATAACGCCAGGTCTTCACGGCATCGAGCGCACTCGCCCGAAGCATCTCCGGACCGCTGATCACCTGAAGATTCTGGATCGTCCCGCCCTTCGAGATGATTGCGTGCAACACAACCGCGCCAGAGACGTGAGCTGCCTTCGCAATCGGCGGATAAACCGGGTTCGTCTTCGAGATGACGCTACCGGCCATCACACCACCCGAGATGCGGGCAGGGCCTTTCGGCGGAGCAACCTTGACCACAGGCGTCGGAGCCGAGCCGATTCCGCCAAGCACGCCGCCGGGTACGCCACTGCCGCTACCCATTCCGGACATACCGGCAACACCGGCGACCTGCGGAGGAGGCGCTGCATCCTCCTTCAACATCTTGATATCCTTGGGGATCTTGGTCGGCGCATGCAGGCCGGCATCGATCTCGGACACCATCTTGATCGGCTTCACTACCTGTTGCGGCGGTGGTGGAGGCGGAGGCGGTGGGGGCGGTGGCGGAGCCGTCAACATCGCAGTCATGGCGGTCTTCGGCAGGGCCTCGGGATAAATCAGTGGGATCAGGATCAGGACCGCAAGAATCGTTCCGTTGAAAATAAACGTCCCGATCATCCAATATCTGGACTTGGTCTTGAGCTGTCCTCCGGATTCCATCAATGAAGTTTCAAACATGGGCAGCCTCTTTGCTTTTGAAGAAGAGCTATTGTGCTTAGACACCGCACTGTTTTGATTTGTTCCACGAACCGCAACTTTTTAAATTAACTAACTTTTTGCTCTCTTACCCGCTGGTAAGGTAGCTGCCTTACCCTTGGACGCACGCCAGTCCTGATAGGCAACCAGCATCGGCGCAGCCACGGCGATCGAAGAATACGTCCCGATCAAGATACCGACCACCAGGGCAAACGAGAAGCCGTGAAGCACTTCCCCGCCAAAGAGATACAGCGACAGCACCGTCAGGAACGTCAACCCGGAGGCGATGACCGTCCGACTCAGCGTCTGGTTGATGCTGCGGTTGACAACGTCCGTAAGCGACTCGCGGCGCGAAAGCGCAAGGTTTTCGCGAATACGGTCAAAGACGACGATCGTATCGTTCATCGAGTAGCCGATAAGCGTCAGAATCGCTGCGATTACGGTAAGAGTAATCTCCTGATTCGTCAAACTGAAGGCGCCAACCGTAATCAGCGTATCGTGAAACACCGCCACGACCGCCGCCACGCCATAGATCAGCTCGAAGCGGAACCACAGATAGACCAGCATCCCGATCAGCGAGTAGATCGTCGCAAGCCACGCCTGCTTCTGAAGCTGCTTGCCCGCAGTCGGCCCAACAATCTCCACCTGCTGCACTTCAAAGTGAGAATCATGATAGTTATTGTTCAACGCAGCCAAAACCCGCTCCCGGCCTGCATCATGGGACGTATCGGCAGCCGAAGACTCAGGCAGCGAGATCACCTCTTCATTCGCGACCTGCCCCAGAGCTCCACTAATACGCTGAATGCTCGCATCGTGAATCCCACCCGCGTCGATAGCCTGGCGAAGATGATCCTCGTTCGGAGTCGAATCAAACTTGACGTAGACGAGCGTGCCGCCCTTGAAGTCCACACCGCGCGGAACGCCATGCCAGAACGCCATGCTGAGCACACCGGCGACGGAGAAGATGAGTGAAAACCCGAGAAAGTACCACTTCTTCCCGAGCCAGTCGATATTGGTAGTACGAAACAGTTCCACGTTCTTGCACCCTCAGCGAGGCCCGTCGGGCAGCTCGCAATCTCTCAAAATATCCCGTTAGATCGACAGCGCTGCGCCACGTTCCTTCTTGGCCAGGACTGCATCGAAGATGACACGCGAGACGAAGACCGCCGTGAACAGGTTAGCCAGCAAACCAACCGCGAGCGTCACTGCGAATCCGCGAACCGGCCCCGTACCGAAGAGGAACAAAATCATCGCCGAGACGATCGTCGTCACGTGCGTATCGATGATCGTGATCCAGGCATGTGCAAAGCCGGACTGGACTGCCGAAGCAGCCGTCTTGCCCAGACGCATCTCTTCACGAATACGCTCGAAGATCAGCACGTTCGAGTCGACGCCCATACCGATGGTCAGAATGACACCCGCAATACCCGGCAGCGTCAGCACTGATCCCGAATACCCCATGAACCCAAGCAACAGGATCAGGTTCAGGATCAGCGCCAGAATCGCATTGACACCGGCGCCACGATAGTAGATCAGTAGGGCCACCATGACCAGCAACATGCCGCCAATCGCAGCCTCGACACCCTGACGAATGGACGCCGCACCAAGGCTCGCTCCAACCGTACGCGTCTCAAGAAACTCAAGTGAAGCCGGAAGAGCGCCCGTGCGGAGCATCAGCGAAAGATCTGCTGCCGACTGCTGCGTAAAGCCGCCGCCCGAGATGCGGCCCGTATCGCGAATCGCCCCCTGAATCCCGGCAACCTCGCGAACGCGGTTGTCGAGCACGATCGCCATCGAGCCCGTACCCTTGTTTGCATCCGTATACTTGTAAAAAGTGTTACCGGCCGCAGTGGTCAGCGTAAAGGTAATGTCCGGACGGCCATTCTCGTCCGTCGAAGGCTGCGCGTCGCGGAAGTCGTTACCCGACACCACGCTCACCCGCTTCAGCAACCAGACCTGATCCGCGCCGCCAGTCGTACCGCTTCCCTTCATCAGCACGGAGTCCGGAGGAATCACGCCGCTATTCGCCTGCAACGCATCCTGATCGCTCGCATACGGACCACCCGCAACCTGATGAATCTCAAGCCGAGCCGTCGACTGGATGATGTCCTGCACCCGCGCAGGATCGGACACATCCGGCAGCTCGATCAGAATCTCGTTCGCACCCAGGCCATACTGCTGAACCGTCGGCTCGCTGACACCGAGCTTGTTGATGCGCTCGCTGATCGTCTCAATCGACGTTTCGAGCGCACGCGCCTCGATGTCCTTCACCGCCGACGGCTTCATCGTCAGCTTCCAGCTTCCATCAGGGTTGCTGGCAACAGCATAGGTCGCATAGCTGTTGTCGGCCAGCACGCTGCGGACATCGCTCGACTTCGCAAGCGGCGTCCCCGAGATAGTGATCGTATCCAGATGCGTCGGGTCCAGCTTGCCGACAGACGCCCCCACGATACCGGCCTTCTCGAGATCGGCCTCCAGCCGCGCGACGTCGT
Source organism: Granulicella arctica (assembly GCF_013410065.1). Classification (NCBI taxonomy): domain Bacteria; kingdom Pseudomonadati; phylum Acidobacteriota; class Terriglobia; order Terriglobales; family Acidobacteriaceae; genus Granulicella; species Granulicella arctica. The sequence continues at coordinate 1,281,317 of NZ_JACCCW010000001.1, read as the reverse complement.
TATCCGTCTGCCCCGAAACTGCCTCGGCCACCTTGACCTGAAGCACCAGGTGGACGCCGCCCTTCAGGTCGAGTCCAAGGTGAATGTTGCGCCGAATCGACTCCTTCAGGCTGCCGTGGGGAATGCCCACGAAACCGAAGCAGGCCACAACCAGAATTGCGATGATAGATGCCGTCTTGCCGGCCAGATTCTTGCCCATGATCGTTATTGAAGGTCCAGCTCGCGTCGCCCGACTTCAGCTCCGCGGCTATCCTTTATTCTTCCTCGCCCGCATCTCACGGTTTAATCTCAAAATCTAAAACATCTGCCTGAAAAACTTACTCCGCGTCCGGAGTCGTGACCGCCGCAATCGCGCTCTTGACGAACTCCAGCTTGACGCCATCGGGGAGCACTCGAATCACCACAACATCATCCTTCACCGAGACCACAGTGCCGCGAATCCCGCCATTGGTGGTGACCTTATCGCCGGACTTGAGCTGCCCCAGCATCTCCTGCCACTTCTTTTGCTTCCTTTGGTTGGGAGCAATCATCAAAAAGTAGAGCACCACAAAGAAGATGACCGGCAGCGCAAGCCCGCTCAAGTTCCCAAACCCTGCCAATCCCTGCAACCACATCGCCAGCATCTTCAGTACAACTCCGTTCCGTAGGGCAAGCCCCTTATCCGTCGATCAGGAAGTTTCCGTAGCCGCTCACGAGCGTGCGAATAACGCACGTCTGCCGTAAGGGCGTAAAAAGGGTGCCTAGCCCCTAAGCATCGCGTAACCGCCCGCCAGTGTCAAGGAAAGCCCCGTTTGGGGCATGGATCGGTTTCCGGCTAGTTGACCATTCGAGAGCCACGCCCTGTCAGTCACACGATGCGCGTTCTCGGCACAGATCTGCAGCTCTGGCCACTGGCGACCAGTCACCTGGCGCTGAATATGTCGAATTCAAAAGACGAGCCGCGACATGAGATATACGCCAGGTAACGATAAACTAGGGCACGCGGAGGGGTCACATGACTGAATCTTCGGATCTTCGGCTGACGAAAAGGCCGCTGAACAACGACGGCGGCCATATACCGGCACTCGGTTTTGGCACCCTCATTCCCGACGCTGCCGTGACAATCACTGCGACCAGAGATGCGCTGGAAGCCGGATTTCGACACTTCGATTGCGCGGAACGATACCGCAACGAGCGCGAGGTAGGCGAGGCGTTGCAGGCAGGACTTGCCGCTGGAGGGATCGCACGCGAAGACATCTTCGTTACCACAAAGTTGTGGAATACCAATCATCGGCCCGAGCGCGTCGAACCGGCCTTCGAAGCGAGTCTTGGCAGACTCAGGCTCAACTATCTGGACCTCTATCTCATTCACACTCCATTTGCATTTCAACCAGGCGACGAGCAGGACCCGCGAGATCAAAACGGCAATGTCATCTACGACAAGGAAGTGACTTTGCTCGACACATGGAGGGCGTTGGAAAGTCTTGTAGACCATGGCAAATGTCGTGCCATCGGACTGTCTGACATCACCCTGGACGGACTGTTGCCCCTCTACGAATCTGCAAGAATCAAGCCGGCTGTGGTTCAAGTCGAATCCCATCCGTACCTGCCGGAGACGGAACTTCTGGACTTCTGTAAAGAGAAGGGCATTGTGCTTTTGGCCTTCGCTCCATTGGGTCACGGAATGAGGCCGGGGCTGCTTGAAGATCCAGTCATCTCGGCGATCGCTGCACGCGTTGGGAAGACACCGGCACAGGTTCTGCTGGCATGGGCGGTCCAACGTGGTACGGCTGTGCTCACCACGCCTAAAGCTGCGGCCCGCGCGAGAGAGAATTTCGACATCTCTGCCCTTCCGGAAGACGCACTTGACGAGATCAATCGCATTCAGACCAGACAGAGGCTCAATGATGTGGTGAAGACCGGCAGCCCGGGCTTCATTCCACGAGGTAGATCGTGAAAGCCATACCGCACCTGGAGCAGTCCATGGAAGAAGAACAGATACGTGCAGCGCTGAATGCGCACTGGCATGCATCGGCAGTCGGCGATGCAAATGCGGAACACGATATTTACGATGACGATGCCATCTGCGACTATCCCCAGTCAGGCGAGCGAATCCTCGGTCGAGCCAATTTGCAGGCATTGCGGAGTCATCACCCCGGCAAACCGTCAGGTTTCAACGTCAAGCGAATTCTCGGAAAAGGCGATCTCTGGATCACGGAATACACCATCATCTACCAGGGCCGACCGGCATACACCGTCAGCATGATGGAGTTCCGCAACGGTAAAGTCGTACACGAGACACAATATTTCGCAGACCCCTTCGACGCTCCTGCCTGGCGAAGCCAATGGGTTCAGCGGATCACATGACGCCGCATTGAAGGACGATTCGTGCCGACATGTTTGGATGGATAAGTCGCGGGTCAGTGGGGCTAGCTTGCCTCCTCCAAGGTAAGGACCGACAATGCTCCTCATGAACCCGGTTGAAGATCAAACCAGCCACTTCGCTACCTACCCAAGCCTGCGCAACCGCATCGTTCTCATCACAGGAGGCGGCTCCGGCATCGGCGCCTCCGCCGTCGAGCACTTCGCCCGGCAAGGCAGCCGCGTAGCCTTCTTCGACCGCGCACTCGAACCCTCCGCCGCACTGGTCGAGCAGCTCACGCCGCTCAGCCTTCACGCTCCGGTCTTCTTCCCCTGCGATCTGACCGACATCTCCGCGCTCCAGCAGGCCATCGCCGACGTGACCGCACAGCTCGGCGCGCCCCAGGTGCTCATCAACAACGCCGGCAGCGACGACCGCCACCTCTTCGAAGAGGTCACCCTCGCCTACTGGGACGAGCGCATGGCCGTCAACCTGCGCCACCAGTTCTTCGCCGCGCAGGCCGTAGCTCCCGCAATGAAGGCCGCCGGGGCAGGCTCCATCCTCAACATCAGCTCCATCTCCTGGATGATCCCCGGAGAAAACGTCCCCGTCTACAACACCGCAAAGGCCGGAGTCGTCGGCATGACGCGCTCTCTCGCCCGCGAGCTGGGCAAAGCCGGAGTCCGCGTCAACTGCGTCCTCCCCGGAGCGATCCTCACCGACCGCCAGCGCCGCCTCTGGAACACCCCCGAGTACGAGGCCGAAATCTTCGCCTCCCAATGCCTCAAGCGCAACCTCCTGCCCGAGGAGGTCTCGCGGCTGCTTCTCTTCCTCGCCGCCGACGACAGCTCCGCCATCACCAACCAGAGCTACATCATCGACGGTGGCTGGATGTAGACGGTGGCTGGATGTAGCGCCAACCGTCCCACCGCTCACGTAGAATTGCCGACGCTCAACACTTCTGCCTGAAGAAACCCATGGGACCCTGCACCGCTCGCCTCCACCTTCGCAATCTCCTCTTCGCTGCAACGCTTCCGCTAACCATAGCCGCCATCGGGCAGACAACTCCGCAGCACACCCCGCAGAACGGCCCACGAGCCGACATCTTCACCCCCGCCACCATCAAGCGCGCCGACGCTCTGCTGAAGCAGATGACCACCGACGAGAAGCTCGGCCAGCTCAACCAGCTCTTCGTCTTCGACCCCTCAGCTTCCATCGACGACTTCGTCCGCAAAGGCCAGGTCGGCTCCCTGCTCTTCGTCACCGACCCGGCAAGCATCAACCGGTTCCAGCACCTCGCCGTCGACAACTCCCGCCTGCACATCCCGCTCATCTTCGGCTTCGACGTCATCCACGGCTTCCGCACCATCTTCCCCATCCCGCTGGCCATGGCGTCGTCCTGGGACCCCGAAACCGTCGAGCGCGCCCAGACCATCGCCGCCGCCGAGGCCCGCTCCGTCGGCATCGACTGGGCCTTCGCGCCTATGCTCGACATCGCCCGCGATCCACGCTGGGGCCGCATCATGGAGGGCGCCGGCGAAGACCCCTACCTCGGCGCCGCCATCGCCCGCGCCCAGGTACGCGGCTTCCAAGGACCGGCCATCGGCACACCCGACCACCTCCTTGCCTGCATGAAGCACTTCGCCGGCTACGGAGCCGCCGAAGGTGGCCGCGACTACGACGCCTCCTACATCTCCGATGCGCAACTGCATAACGTCTACCTGCCGCCCTTCCACGCCGCAGTGGAGGCTGGCGTCGGCTCCGTCATGAGCGCCTACATGGACCTGAACGACATCCCCGCCACCGGCAACCACTGGCTCCAGACCGAGGTCCTGCGTGACGACTGGGGCTTCCAGGGCTTCGTCGTCTCCGATGCCAACGCCGTCAAGAGCCTCGAAAACCACGGCTTCGCGAAAGACCCCGCCGACGCCGCCCTCCGCGCCTTCAACGCCGGAGTCAACATGGAGATGGCCATCGACAAGACCGCCTACTCCACCCTCCCCGACGCCTACAAGCAAGGCCGCATCACCCTCAAGCAGATCGACGCGGCCGTAAAGCCCATCCTCGAAGCCAAGATCCAGCTCGGCCTCTTCGAGAACCCCTACGTTGACCTGCCCCACTCGCAGCAGGTCCTCAACGACCCGGCCCATCGCGTCGAAGCCCTCCGCGCAGCAGAGCACTCCGCGGTCCTTCGGCGCAACGAAAACAATCTTCTCCCCCTGGCGAAGTCCACCTACAAGAGCATCGCCGTCATCGGCCCACTCGCCAACGGCAAGCACGATACCATCGGCTCCTGGGCCTTCCAGGAAGACCCCAACGAAGCCGTCACCGTCCTCGAAGGGCTGCACGCAAAGCTCGACGCCACCACCAAAATCGACTACGCCCCCGGCGTCCAGATCAAGCGCTTCTTCCCCTCCTTCTTCGACGAGATCTTCCACGAGCCCAAGCGCATCGACTGGACACCCGAGCAGGCCAAAGCCGAATTCGACAAAGCCGTCGATCTCGCCCGCAGCTCCGACCTCACCATCCTCACCCTCGGCGAGACCCAGGACATGAGCGGCGAGGCCGCCTCCCGCTCCTCACTCGCTCTCCCCGGCGAGCAGGAAAAACTCCTCGAGACCATCGCCTCCCTCAACAAACCCGTCGTCCTCGTCCTCCTAAACGGCCGCCCACTCGACATCACCTGGGCCTCCGAGCACATCCCCGCCATCCTCGAAGCCTGGTACCCCGGCACACAAGGCGGCACCGCCATCGCCAACCTCCTCACCGGCGACGCAGTCCCCGGCGGCAAGCTGCCCCTCAGCTGGCCCCGCAACGTCGGCCAGATCCCCATCAACTACACCCACAACCTCACCCAGGACGCCAGCAAGCAGGGCGAGCGCTACTGGAACGAACCCAGCACCCCGCTCTACCCCTTCGGCTACGGCCTCAGCTACAGCGCCTTTAGCTTCTCGAACCTGAAGGTCACCGAGCCCGAGAACAAAGTCGGCCAACCCGTCCACGTCTCCGTCGACGTCGAAAACACCGGCTCCATCCCCGCCGATGAGGTCGCCCAGCTCTACATCCACCAGCAGTACGGCAGCGCCTCACGCCCCGTGCGCGAGCTCAAAGGCTTCCGCCGCATCACCCTCGCCCCCCACGCCAAAACCACCGTCGACTTCACCCTCACCCCAGCCGACCTCAGCTACTGGAACGCCGGCAGCCGAAGCTGGGTGCAAGACGCATCCACCTTCGACCTCTGGGCCGGAGACAGCTCCGCCGCCACCCTCCACACCACCTTCAACCGCGCTCGCTAAAGCCACGACAGATAAAGTGCTAGCAAAAACTGTCATCCTGAGCGAAGGCGCTCACAGCATTATCGTGAGCGCCGCAGTCGAAGGACCTGCGGTTGTTCTTGCTGTTGCCTGCTCTTCTCTACGCTCACCACAGCACTTCACTCTTGCCGCAGCATCATCTCGTTCGACACAACAAACCCATTCCGCTCATACAACGGTTTGCCAAACTTCGAAGCGTGCAAGCTCACCACCTTGATCCCGCGCCGCCGCGTCTCTTCGACCGCCGTCTTCAGCAGCCGATACGCCAGCCCATGCCCTCGCCACTCCGGATCAACATAAAAGTTCAGTAAATATGCCCGGATCGACCCGGCATCCAGAAAGTGCGGTGGAAAGTCCATCAGCAACAGACCAGCCCCAGCCACAACCCTCTCCGGCTCACCCACCGGCGAGCTCAACCACCCAACATAACTTCCCGAAACAAGCCGCTCCCGTACCCACGGCTCAAACTCGGCGATCACCGTCGCCATCCTGGCATCGTCCGCCTGTCCCGAATCCACAAACATACGATGCCGCTGTCCGGAGATCAGCGAAGCATCCTCCGGTAAAGCCAGACGTGTCTCAAACATAATCAAGTATACGAAGCCGAATAGAATCGACGAACGTCCCAAGGAGCACCATGTCCATCGCCGAAGACATCGCCCACATCGCCCGCCAGGAGCGCGAGCTCATCCTCCCCGCATTCGGTCCCGAGGCCGCATGGCTGCTCGGCACCACCCTGCGCGATCTCGCCATCCAGCGCGGCTACGCCATCGTCATCGACATCCGCCGCTTCGGCCAGCCCCACCAGCCGCTCTTCTACGCCGCACTCCCCGGCACCACACCCGACAACGCCCGCTGGGTCCAGCGCAAATCGAACGTCGTCGCCCGCTTCTACCGCAGCTCCTACTCGCTTGGCCTCAAGCTCCAGCTCGACAACACCACCTTCGCCGAAAAATACTCGCTCCCCGACGCCGACTACGCAACCCACGGCGGCAGCTTCCCACTCCACGTCGCCGAAGCAGGCATCATCGGCAGCGTCACCGTCTCCGGCCTGCCCCAGCGCGCCGACCACGAGCTCGCCGTCGAAGCACTCTGCCTCCACACAAACCGCAGCTACGCCGACCTCCGCCTGCCCTCTGCCATCTAACCGATCCAAAGGAAGCTCCCCATGCCCATCATCAACTACAGCGTCCTGCAAGGCACACCCACCGCCGGAAAGGTCGTCACCGGCTCCAGCACCCACTACCAGATCACCATGCAGGCAACCGGCGGCCCCTTCACCGTCGCCGTCAACATCCAGTCAACCGACGGCTCCGAGGTCCTCTACGCAATCCTCGACAACTTCCAACCACCCGACCCCACCGCGCTCCTCGCACTCTCCTCCGGCATGACTCCGCTGCCAAGCCAGCCCGGCGGCCTCGCACTCGACTTCGTCCGCTCACAGGTAGCTGGCCAGCCCATGATCACGCTCGCCCAGATGACACTCCTCCCCAAAAACCTCGCCCTGACCGACCGCGCCGACCCAGCCCTCAACGCCATCGACACCCTCCTCAACCAGGCCATCGCCGCCGGAAACGCAACCATCTACGCCTTCGGCAGCGCCTACGCCGACAGCGGCAAAGTCGACGGCATCCACGACATCCACATGAACCAGGGCAACCCCCTCAACAGCTACGGCGCAGACAACGGCATCTGGCAGGACGGAACCCTCTTCCTCTACCTACCCACACCGAACACCTGGACCGCCGTCTTCATCGCCTTCCAAACCGAGTCCTGGACCACAGACGACAACGGAAACCCGACCTAAATGACCCGCAATAAAATCTGTCATCCTGAGCGAGCAACGCGAGCCGAAGGACCTGCGGTTGCTCTTGCCGTTGCTTGTTTTAAAACCCCACCCCAAAAACCTGTCAACCCCCAAACCACACAAAACCCGCGCCAACAGCGGGAATTTACGTGGCATACAAGTTCCCCCAATCCACTAAAATAGAAGTAGGGATTTAAAAGAACACCTTAAGATCACGCTTCGAACACTGTTAACTACTTCATACCGAAGCCTATGTAGGTCCAGACCTAAGTCCTTTGTTCTTCATATTTTGATATCAAAGATAGGGGGTGGGGTATATCAGACCGAAATCCCCGCCAGATCGCCTCTTACCCGATCCATCACATCCAGATAAAACGCAATATTGTGGATCGAGTTCAGCACCGCACCCAACGGCTCCCCCGAAGAAAACAAGTGCCGCAGATAAGCCCGCGTATACCGTGAGCAGACCATGCAGCCGCACGCAGCATCGATCGGCCCCTGATCCTCCGCGTACTCCTTCTTCTTGATGTTGAGCCGCCCCGCAGACGTGAACAGCAGCCCATGACGTCCCGCACGCGTCGGCAGCACACAGTCCATCATGTCCACACCCATCCGCGCATACTCTTCAATCTCATCCGGATAGCCAACCCCCATCACATACCGCGGCTTGTCCTTCGGCAAAAACTCAAGCGTCCGCGCAATCATCTCCCGCGTCACCTCGCGCGGCTCACCCACGGCAAGTCCGCCAATCGCATAGCCCGGCAAGTCCATCTCGACCAGCCGCTCCGCCGACTCCTTGCGCAGATCCGCATACATCCCGCCCTGCACAATCCCAAACAAACTCTGAGTCTTCCCTTCAAACCCCTCTGCCCAGGGCCGCAAATGTTTGTTCGCCTCGAAGTGATCCTTCGACCGCTGTGCCCACGCATGCGTCAGACTCATCGACTCCTTCGTCCGCTCCCACGTCGCCGGCGTCTCCACGCACTCATCAAAGACCATCGCAATATCCGCGCCCAGTGCGATCTGCACATCCATCGAGTGCTCCGGTGAGAAGAAGTGCTTGCTCCCATCCAGATGCGAGCGAAACTCCACGCCATCCGGAGTCACCTTCCGCAGGCTGCTCAGGCTGAACACCTGAAAGCCACCCGAGTCCGTCAGCATCGGCCGCTCCCAGCTCATAAACCGATGCACGCCGCCCATCCGCCGCACCAGCTCATGCCCCGGTCGCAAGTACAGGTGATACGTATTCGCCAGAATGATCTGCGCGCCCTTGCCACCCGCGCCAATCTCCTCCAGCAAACTCTGCGGGACTGCTTTGACGGTCGCCGCCGTCCCCACCGGCATAAACACCGGCGTCTCCACCACACCATGCGGCAGCGTCAACTGACCACGCCGCCCGCCACTCTCACTTGTTCGATCAATCGCAAACTGCAAAGACATTCCTTCGATTGTAGAAGGAGCCAGCGCTCTAACACTGCCTCGGCAACGCGATAGTGCCGGGAAAGCACCGTCCTTACTGCCCGAGCATCCCTTTTTTCAGATCCGCGCTGGGTGGCTTCGGCCCAAGCCACACCGAGAACAGCACCTGCTCGAACGCCGGACCAACGATGGTCACCTTCTCCGCCCCATTGATAGCAAGCGTCGTGCCCGTTCCCGGAACATACGTAAACACCATCTGATCGCCATCCTTGACCGGCTCCAACGCACCCAGCAACCGGTCGATGTCGGCCTTCATCGTCTTCCTGGCATCCGGCGCGTTGTCATTGAACGAGTCGTCGAACGCGCCCGTGATCTGGCTCTTGCTCGCACCATGCACGAACTGCATGACAATCCGCTTAGGCGCATCCGTCTTGAGGATCGCATTCGGGTCAGACGACCTCTGTTCAAGATAGAGCCCCGCGACATAGACCTTCACCATAAACTTCGTCCGCAACCCCAGCCCATTAAGCACCAGTGTCGTGCCTCCGACCTGTGCCGTGTCCGGCAGAGTCACTCCCGCCAGACTGGCGGCATGTAAATTGACAAGCGAAGCCAGCATGAACACAGCAACAGCAAGCGATAGGACAGTCTTTCGCATCAGGACTCCTTAAGAACCGGCTGCGACACGAGATGCTAGCACAATCCAGCTATGAAGCGGGTGCCGGTGAATCAAGAGCCCGCGAAATGTAAAAAGCTCCAAACGTTTCTCCCGTATCAACCGCGAAGCGAAGCAGAAGCCTCAACAGGCGTTTCCCAACGAAAACTCTTCAGTCAAAGACAGGGCGGAAGAAACTGCGCTCATAACTGACGATGCAGCGAGTCTCCTCGGCATAGCGAAACGCCGCCTGACACTCAGAGTCCTCAAGTGACTTCGCCCGATACGCTTCATACAACGCGAACGAAGGAAACGTAAACATCGCAAGAGCAACGTTGTTCGCACCTTCCGATGGCAGAAAGTATCCATGGTGTTTCCCGCCAAACCTCTCTACCAGAGGAATCCATATCTTCCCGTAGTGCTCGAACTCTTTCAGCTTGAATGGGTCGATGATGTAACGCAGATAGCAGGTAATCATGGATAATTCGTCTTTCCGGCCTTGGCGTGCCTGATCGTTTTTAGCAATGAAGTCGTTAGTGTAGCGCAGCGAATTGTGTCGTGCCCCTCTACTGCTCCAGCATCGCCACTGCCTGCGCCACCGTCATATCGATCGGCAGCAGCTTGTAATCGCTGCGTTCCGCATGTTCCTTCTTCCCGATAGCCTTGAAGAAGATCGCACGACCGGTAATGTCCGTATCCAGCACCGCCGTCTTCCATTCGTTACCAGCCGCTCGATCACGCGTCGTCGAAAAATTGCTGCCCGCCTTGATCGTCGCAATCAGGCCAAAGCCGATGTTCACATCCTCAGGCAGCCTGCCCTCGATGCGATGCAGACGTACAACCGGATCGATCAGCACCGACCCCGTCATTGCATGCAGAATGCGCTCCTCCAGCGACTGCGGCTCATACGCAGGATTCGGCTTGAAATGAATGAGCGTGAACGAACCCTCCATGCTCGGGCTGTCGAAGAGGAACGCCTTCGGCAGCAGCTCCAACATATCCTTCGCATGACGTTCATCATTCCTCAACGCCTGCTCACGCTTCTCAAAGACATCAGGATGAGCCGCAATGTCGGCAAGCCGCACGCGCTCCACAGCCAAACGACCTCCCGCAAGCGGCTGCCCATCTTCGGCGATCAGCATCCGAACCTTCCCCGCGCTGGTCTCCGCAACACGCTCCGTCCACAAGTGTCCACCAGTCCGCTCAGAACGCTCCTGCGAGAGATACAGGTAATGATCGCGATGCTGCTCCGCCAGATTCTCATTCGCGACCATCTTCACCACGAGATCGTGCGACACGGTCTGCGCACACATCGATCCGCACAACAAGCCAGCGAAAAGCACCGTCGCAATCCGTCGCCTTCTCAATCCCAAACACACCCCAGCGTTCAAATCGGACACTCCGTCTTCCTAGTGTGATGCACGCCGCGTGAATTTCGACTGAAGACAAGCCACAATCACCGCAAGCAGCTTGCAAAGGTAGCGATAAAACAAACGGCCCCGCTCCTCAACAGAAGCAGGGCCGTTCTACGCAGTCAACACAGCTAGTTCGCGTGTGCCTTCATGCGCTCGCGCTCAACGCCATCCAGCGCGAGCCACAACGCCTTCGCCACCTGCTCCGCTGCATCGAGAGCTGCCGCCTCCACAGTAGGATCAGCCGCAAGCTGCGCGTCGATCAACCCGCGCCACACCGCAGCATGGTGCACATCCGCCGTCCGGTGCAGCGTAAAGTACCGCGCCGCAACACCCTCCGTCGCATAGTGCTCTGCAAGTCCCGAAGCCTTCGTCTCAGCAATCGCCGGAACCTTCGACTCATACGCATACAGCGCCGCAAGCGCCGCCGCAGGAGTCGCCGTCATCAACTCGCGAAAGGTCGTCATCAGCGCAGCCATCTCCGGCTGCACAGCACGTCCCTCAACCTCGGCACGCGACGCGCCCATTCCCGCAGCGAAGTCCATCCACAGGTCGCTGTGCGGCCGAGCCTTCGCCGCATCCACGCCTTCTTCGTCCGCCAGATTCTTCAACACCTCACGACGCAGCTCGCCATCCGGCAGGCGAGAGTGCAGCGCGCTCAGATAGGTCGGGAACGCCGACACATGGTGCCAATACTCTCCCGCGTACTCGCGAAGATCCTCGCGCGTCAGCTCTCCCATGGACCACGCCTTGTAAAACGGGTGCTGCAATAGGTTGAAGGGCGCAATACGCTCTTCCAAACGGTTCCAGAATTCAGCGTTCATCGACGTTCCTGACTTGCTTCAAAATTTCTCCGCTGCCTGTTCAAGCTCACGGTGATGTTGCAAGTCTATCGACATCCCCGTTGTGGACGCTACAGAGAGTGTTACAAAACTCATCAGCGTTCCAGTCCCGTCGGTTTGTCAGTTCACTGACGACAAGCCGACTACTCAGGACCGATCTGAAGTTGAATCGAGACTGTAAATCCTCCGAACCTGCTTCTGCATGACGCTGTCCGGTGTCTTTTTCAGCGCGATATTGCGGAGAGAGCGAAAGAGAGGATTACCGAGATGGCAGATCTTCCCGATGGACCACGACGTTGACACCGTCCAAGCCACTTTCTTCCGCCGAAGCTGTTCAAAGCGCTTCCATGCCGCCTCGCTGAGGCCGAGTTCTTTGAACGTATCCGCCAAAGCCAAAGCATCTTCGACGGCCATCGCGCCGCCTTGTCCGAGGTTCGGAGTGGTCGCGTGCGCCGCATCGCCGATCAGCCCAATGCGTCCAGAAGACCACTGCGTGAGTGGTTTCAAGTCACTGATATCGGTCCTCAAGATGTCTTGCGTCCGAGTATTTTGCAGCAAACCAATCCATTGCGGAAAATAGGCGCGAAACAATGTTTCCGCATGAGTTCTGATCTCGCTCGCCGAGGAAACTTCTCCTGCCGGAGCATCGAAGGTCATGTACCAGTAGTAGTCGTCGGCATTGATCTTTGAGAACCCGACGCGACAACCCTTTGCCCAAATCTCATAGGCTTCATTCTCGGCTTCTGCGGGCAGGATATGGGCACCGCGAGCTATGGCGCGATAAGAAGAAGACCCAGAGTATCGCTTTTCGCCGCCCAGTCCCGCCATGCGGCGCATCTGAGAGTTGAATCCATCCGCTCCGACAATGATCGCGGAGGCGCAGGAAGAGCCATCGGACAGACTCGCGAAGACCTGATCGCCGCTTTGAGTCACTGATTCAACTTCGCAACCGAAACGGACTGAGTCTGCCTCGAGCTGTTCAAAAAGCAGTCGCTGCAGCACGCCGCGATGGAGGGCCACCGTCTCGAATCCATACTCCTTCGCGATCTGGGACATGTTTGTCGTCTGGATGTCGCCAGATTGCCAGTCCTGAAGTCGCAACAGCTTCACGGTCCATCCGGCTTCGATAATCTTCTCCGCGAAGCCAAGCCGGGCAAACACCTGCATGGGATTTGCTGCCATCCAGATACCAGCTCCTACTTCCACGAGCCCGGCGGACCGCTCTACGAGCTTGACCTTGTAGCCACGCTGCTGCAAGGCGATTGCCAACGTCAACCCTCCAATGCCTGCTCCCTGGATGAGGACATCGCAATGTTCTTTCGTTTCTTCTTGGGCTCTCGCTATGCTCATGCTTCAATTGTAAGAAAAGTGGCGAGTAATAGCTCGCCTTTGCTGCTCGCTTTTGAAGTGCCTGTAGGAGACGGATGAAGAAGACGATTAAGTCAAGAAAGACGCCACAACAAGCGCGCTCCAAGCAAACAAGAAAAGACATACTCGAGGCGACTACTCACCTTTTAAACCGGAAGCCACTTGGCGAAGTATCAACAAATCACATCGCGAAGAAGACTGGAATCAGCATCGGGACCTTGTACAAGTATTATCCCAATAAGGATGCGATCCTGGCTGACCTCTCGCTGGTGTTCATGCAGCAAGATGCGGAACTCTTCGGGCAAATTTTCGAAAGCTCACCACGCAGACGTCAGAAAAAAGATGTCCTCGTCGATGATCTCGTGGAAGCGCTTATGACAGTTCATCGAGACGATGCTCAGGTAAGAGGCGTCGTCTATCAGAATCTCGAACGATTGAAACTCCTGGGGCCGGCCCAGAGCGCCACTCGAAAGATTCAAGCAAAGGGAACCGCTTCTGTTCCTGAGCTCAATCCGATACTGACATGGGTCGCGATTTCAGCTATCAACGCCGCTGTCCACTCCATGTCGCAGCTATCACGGGAACTCCAACAATGGGACTTCGTGAGAGTCCTGGTGCGGAACATTCTTGACAACTTACTAAACCCTTACGGCTCAGTGGGACGTCCGAAGCGGATGAAACCATGATCCGATGCTTCTTGAGCGAGCCCTCGACGGTTGAATCGCGTTTAGTCCTGCTAAACGCGATTCTTGTCACTTGGTTCCCGGTGTGTATTGCCAACTCGGAAGCTACGCCAGCGACGATCTTTGTCCGATCAAAGAGTTTCGTAACCGTCTCTACCCCAGCCGCACCAACAACTCCCCGACCGTCAGCCTAAGCACCGGATGCCGCATCGTCGCAGCGACCTCCGCCAGCGGCTGTAGCACAAACCGCCGCTCTGCCAGCGCCGGATGCGGCAGCGTCAGCTCCGGCGTCTCCAGCACCGCATCACCAAACAGCAGCAGATCAAGGTCCACCACACGAGGCCCCTTCGCTTCGACCTTAGAGCGATCGCGCCCCATCGTCTTCTCCACCGCGAGCAGCTCCCGCAACAACTCAAGCGGACCAAGCTCCGTCTCAAGCAGCATCGCTCCATTTAAAAATCTCGGCTGATCCAGATAGCCCACCGGCTCCGTGTCATAGAACGAAGAGACACTTCGCACAACTCCCAACGCGCCCACACGCTCAATCGCCTCACGCAGCGTAGCCGCGCGATCTCCCCACGCAGAGCTCAGGTTGGAACCCAGCGCAACCGCTGCAACCTCCTTCATCAGGCAAGTACAGTCTGGAGCCGTACCGACGCAGCTTTGGGAGCGGCGACCTCATCGTACCCATGCGCCAGCTCCCACGCCGAACGGTCGCGCAGCAGCCGCTGCACCAGCGCCGTATGCATCGCATGTCCTGCGCGCTCGGCCACAACACGCCCCTGGATGCGTCGTCCCGCCAGCGCAAGATCCCCGATCAGATCCAGCACCTTGTGCCGTACAAACTCATCCGAGAACCGCAGCGGCCCATTCTCCACGCCTTGCTCACCAACCAAAATCGCGCACTCGTCCGAGACGCCGCGGATCAGCCCCATATTGCGCAGCATCGCCTCGTCCCGCTTGAACCCGAAGGTCCGCGCCGGTGCAATCTGGCGGACATAGTCGCCCGTCGCAAGATCGCCCATGAACCTGCCAAAACCAATCGGCTTGGGAAAGTCGATCGTGTACTCAATGCTGTAGCCCGAACCAGGATAGACGCCAATGAACTTGCTGCCGTCCCGCACCTCAACCTCTTTGAGGATGCGAATATACTCTCGCCGCCGCCGCTGCACCTTCAACCCCACCGACTGAAACGCCTGCACATACGGAAGCGCACTGCCGTCCAGTATCGGAACCTCAAGGTTATCCACCTCGACGATCACATTGTCCACACCGCAACCGATCAGCGCCGACAGCAGATGCTCCGTCGTCGAGATCAGCACGCTCTGGCGCATTAAACTCGTCGCATAGCTCACCTTCGCGACGTTTCGCCCGGTCGCCGGAATCTCGAAGTTGTCCAAATCGGTACGCCGGAAGACGATCCCCGAACCCGCAGGCGCAGGAACCAATCGCATCGTAACGTCAGCGCCACTGTGCAGGCCAACCCCGCAGAAATCTACCTCCGACCGGATTGTCTGCTCAAAGTGAGCTTCCATTGCCACGTGTCAGCGCCTTACCGTACAGCATGCAGATTACAAGCGAGCCCGCCCCAATGGTTGTGGCAAAATTGCCACACATCTGACGCGTTATTGACTCTCTGGATGCGCGCCACCTTGCAGCTAACAGGCCACGCTCCTATAAGATGCGCTCATGGATGTGCACGCAATCACCACCGCCGTCGCCGCAAAATCTTCCTGGATAAACGAAACCCTCCGGAAACTGGTCCTCATCGAGTCGCCAACCGAAGATTCAGCGTCCGTCAACGCCGCCATGAGCTTCGCCGCAGGCGTCGTCCGCGAGCTCGGCGGACGGGTAAAGCTGCACAAACAAAAGCACTTCGGCCACGTCAACGAGATCCGCTTCGGCCCCGTCCGCTCCACCAAGAAACCCATCCTCCTGCTCGGCCACCTCGATACTGTTTGGCCGCTCGGCACCCTCAAGACGATGCCATGGCAACAAAAAAACGGCCGCTTCTACGGTCCCGGTGTGCTCGACATGAAGGCGGGCGTCGTCATGGCGCTCGCCGCCGTAAGCGTCCTCCGCGATCTCGGCCTCAGCCGCCCCGTCACCTTGCTCCTGAATAGCGAAGAAGAGGTCGGCAGCCCTATCTCGCGCCCCATCACCGAAAAACTCGCTCTCAAATCGGCCGCCGTCTTCGTCCTCGAGCCCGCGCAAGGACTTGCCTACAAGACCGCACGCAAGGGCATCGGCCACTACACCCTTCGCGTAGACGGCGTCGCCGCACACAGCGGCGTCGACTTCGAGCGCGGCCACTCCGCCATCCTCGAGATGGCGAAGCTCGTCCAGACCGTCTCCGGCTTCACCGATCTCGCCAAAAAGCGCACCGTCAACTGCGGCGTCATCACCGGCGGAACCCGCTCGAACGTCATCGCCGCCGCCTGCACCGTCGAGGTCGATGTCCGCGTCTTCACCGCCCGCGACGGCCAGGTCGTAGACCGCCTCTTCCGCCGCCTCAAGCCCTCCGACCCACACTGCAAACTGACCGTGACCGGCGGCCTCAACCGACCGCCCATGGAGCGCAAAGCCGGCACCATCGCCCTCTTCCAGCAAGTCCGCAAGCTAGCCGAGCAGATCGGCTTCCAGCTAGACGAGGCCGCAACCGGAGGCGGCTCCGACGGCAACTTCACCGCCGCCCTCGGCATCCCCACCCTCGACGGCATGGGAGCCGTAGGCGAAGGCGCCCACGCCCCTCACGAGTCCATCCTGATCGAACACCTCATCCCACGAACCGCGCTCCTCGCCGCCATGATCGCAGCGACATAGCCCTACCGAATCGTCTCCAACATCGCCGAAACCCGCGCCAGCGGCAGCCCAACCACATTGAAGTAACACCCCTCAATGCGAGGAATAAACCGCGCCGCCCTCCCCTGAATCCCATACGCTCCGGCCTTGCCCATCGGCTCACCCGTGGCAACATAATCCGCGATCTGCTTGTCCGTCAGCGCGATCACCTCGACCTCCGTCACCTCAGCCGCAACCTGACAAGCCGTCGCCGTCATCAGCGCTACGCCTGTAATCACCTGGTGCGTCCTGCCCGAGAGCAGCCGCAGCATCCGAGCCGCATCGGCCTCATCCTCCGGCTTCCCGAGGATCTGGCCATCGCACAGCACCGTCGTATCCGCTCCCAGAACAACCAGCCGCGCCTTGTTCGGGTGCCGCGCAAAGACCGCCGCCGCCTTATGCTCCGCAAGCCGCTTCACATACGGCAACGCCGCCTCCGCAAGCTGCGGCGTCTCATCAATGTCAGCGACCTCAACATCAAAGGTTAGCCCGATCTGCGTAAGCAGCTCGCGGCGGCGTGGCGAGGCAGAGGCAAGGATGAACATCTAGACCACCTCCACCGAGATATGCGCCTGCATCGTATGAGCCTTGCCCGGTCCAACCGTCACTGGACTCTCAGCCGCATTCACCGTCTCGACGCACAACAGCTCATGCCACTCGTCCGGCCCAAGATCCGGCAGCTCTTTCCACGGGTTGAACACAACCGTCGTGTCGGAGTTCGTCTTCTCCACCACGATGCGGCGTTTGCCCAGCACATCATGCAGCACACAGGTCGCCTTCGTATGGTTGTAGATACGGTCGGTAAACCCCGTAAACGTCAGCGGCGCATGGAGCGCCGGCTTCAATTTGAAGTTGTCCGTCTTGTCGATATAGGCCGTCGGCTCAAGCCCCGTCACCGAAACCTCATGTACATCGGCAACGGCGAAATACGTATGCAGCGCCTCCTCGAAGACCAACGGCGCAACCGGAGCGTCGTTCGCCACCGTCAACTGCATCGTCAACGTACGCCCAATGGTCAGTTGAAACGCCACGCGAAAGTGATCGAAGCCCATCGAGCGACTGGTCGCGTTCGGAGCCAGCGTGAAGGTCAGGTGCAGGTCATCACCAGACAGGGCCGCAAAGGCAAGCGTCCAGTTCTCCGTACGAGCGAAGCCATGCGAAGGTCCCGGCTTACCGTTGATCCGGTCCGCCTTCTGATCCACCGCAAACCAGGGAAACGCAATCGGCACACCACCCCGGATCGGTTTGCCCGGCTCAAGATCGCTCTTGCGGCTAAGAAAAAGTACCGGCTGCTGGCCCGTCGGCTGCCAGTGCGTCAGGTGCGCGCCTTGCAGGTAAACCGTCGCCGCAGCAGCGGGCGTGCTGACCTCGGCATAGATAAGCCCCGTCGGGGTCTGTTCAAAGCGCAGCATGCCAGGCAAGCCAAAATCTTCATTCAGTTGAGTCAAGTTCAAAGAGTTCGTCTCCGTATCGCAGGCTACAGTGTATGCAAGATCTGTGACAGAGAGTAGCGACTGGCATCGCTTATTGCGGCCCCTGCGGCACCTGCGGAGCCACAGACACTCCATGAACCAGCTCTGATGCCGGAGCCCGCCGCTGAAGCTCCGTAGAACGCTCCATCTCCGCCGGATGCTCCTGTTCGCCCGGCAACATCACCGGCTGCGCATCCTTCGGAGCATGAAAACGGCCATCCGTCAGGTACGCCACCACCAGCCCCGCCGTCAGTTCAGGATTGAGCACGGCCAGCGGCACAACGTACTTCTTCGACTTCACCACCGATTCGAGCACGCCATCAATCGGATGACTGCGCTTGATACTCCCCGGCACCTGCGGAACCATGAACGTCGAAAAATCCACCTCAGGATGATCCTTCGCGTACTTCGTCAGCGAGCGCGCAACCTGCTTCGGCGTCGTCAATCCAAGATCGACAAAGAAATTCCGGTGCACAGCATGCGGATAATAAATATTCAACAGCACACGCGAGAAGTCAGCGCAGTTATGGAAGAGCAGATTGAAGTGGCTCACATTGCGTCTGTCATTGAACTCCGCAATGAACCTCTCATCCTCCTCCGCTGTCGTCTGCACCTGAAAGCCATAGATGCGACGGTCATACGACGCCCCAACCAACTGCGTCCAATCGCCCTTGGGATCTTCACCAGCCTTCGGCCCTGTCGCAACGTCCGGCGCATAAGCAAGTAGATGATTGCGCCGATACTCATTCCGCAGCGTCGCCTCAAGCGCAGCATCTGCATTGGCAGGGACATCCTGTACAGTCTCGACCGCATACAGGTACGGCACCAGCGGAATCGCCAGCCAGTCGTACCCATCGATCTTGTGATAGCGGCTGATCACAGCGCCCGGCTCACCCGGACGACAAAGCCGAAGATGCGTAGGCGACTCCGCGCAGACATGGTTCAAATAAACCGCCGCATGACCCGTCGGGTTCATCGCCCCAAACTCGCCATAGGGCTCTTCCATCAACAGAGCCGCGTCGGCATATGCCCTTACTCCGCTCATCGCAACCATCAGCATTGCGAATACCGCAAAGGCAGTACGTATCGTTCTCATCTCCAACCTTTCTTGCATCCATTACCAGCGGTATGAACACGAAAATGACCGGCGAGGTTGCGCCGAATCCACAAATAGCCGATTACCAGCAAGTTAGCTGGCGATCTACCGAATGCATCAAAACGTCATCCGCATCTTAAGTGAACGATTGTGGGTTCGACGCAGCCGTGTACAGCAGGGTCACATCGAGGACATTGTTCTTATTGATCAAACGAACCAGTCAGCGAGGCGTTGTAGCCACGACACTCCCTCAGGCGCATCCAACCAGACACAGGCAATCATTCAGCATCTGCACGAGGTACCCAGTGTTCACACCGCACACCTATCTAACGGCGTTGCTGCTCATGGTCTTCAGCATGCTCTGCTG
The DNA here is from genome assembly GCF_013410065.1 of Granulicella arctica. Taxonomy (NCBI): domain Bacteria; kingdom Pseudomonadati; phylum Acidobacteriota; class Terriglobia; order Terriglobales; family Acidobacteriaceae; genus Granulicella; species Granulicella arctica. Next base: position 1,261,700 of record NZ_JACCCW010000001.1, on the reverse strand, counting down.
GGGAAGCTGGGCCAACGCTCAGAAGATCGACAGTGGTTGGCGCTTCGAGCTCTTCTACTTCGACTACAGCGGCGGCCTCCTCCTTACCGCGATCGCCATCGGCCTCACCCTCGGCTATACCGACCCCACAGCCTCTGACAGCTTCTTCCACAATCTCCACGCCGCCAGCACCCGCAGCCTCGTCGAAGCCCTCACCGGCGGCATGATCTTCAGCATCGGCAACATCCTGCTCGTCGCCGCCATCTCCGTCGCAGGCATGTCCGTCGCCTTCCCCATCGGAGCCGGTCTCGGTCTCGTCCTTGGCTCATGCCTCAACTATCTCGTCGCCCCCACCGGCAATCCCATCCTCATCTTCGGAGGCATCGCCCTCATCTGCGCTGCCATCGCCCTCGACGCTCTCGCCTACCGCGACCTCGAAGCCGCAACCAACTCATCCAGCCCCAAGACCCTCGCCAAAGGCATCTGGCTCAGCATCGGCGGAGGCATCGGCGCTGGCCTCTTCTATCCCTTTGTCGCCAAATCGCTCACCGGTCCCGGCCACCTCACCCCATACACCGTCAACGCCATCTTCGCCGTCGGAGCCCTCATTACCGCCGTCCCCATGAGCCTCCTCCTCATGCGCAAACCCGTCGCCGGCAAGCCCCTCGCCTGGAGCGACTACACCTCCGGCATCTGGCAACGCCACGCCTGGGGCATAGCCGGTGGCGTTCTCTGGGGCCTCGGCACCATCGCCAACTTCGTCGCCTCCTCCGTCCCCATGATCGGCCCCGCCACCTCCTTCGCCATGGGCGAAGGCAACACCATGATCTCCGCCCTCTGGGGCGTCTTCATCTGGCGCGAGTTCAAAGGAGCCAGCGCCCACGTCAGACTCCTCCTCGCACTCATGTTCCTCTGCTTCCTCCTCGGCCTTACCTCCATCGCCATCGCCCCCCTCGTGAAATGACGAGGAGCAGGCGCCAATCTGTTCCAGCATTGAATTCAGTTCAACGGCCGGGAAATTCAGTCGCGAAGGCCAGCGAGCGCATCTTTCCTGGCAATATTGTTCTTCCGGAAGCCCGGTTCCGACAGCCGCTCCGTCTCGTATGCGACACCGTCTTTAATACGCCGAGTAATGACCGCGACACGTGCGCCAAGTCGTTCGGCTGTATCGATGTCGCCGATACTGGGTTTATCTTCATCAGCGTTGCTCTGTCCCATCGCACCGACCCAGCTACCTAATCGGTTCAAGTCGCTGCGTGCGCCACCGCTCCAGTTGTTTCCTGGAAGGTCGCTGACGCCAACCCAGATCATTCCCATCTGCATCGCGAAGATGGAAAGTTGAAACAACGTTGTAAGCTTGTCGCCATTTTGAGACGCAGAATTGGTGAAGCCTGCGGCAATCTTGTCCTTCCAACGCTGCTCGAACCAACGCGGCTGGAAGGCCGATTCGAGAAAAGCCTTGAAAATGGCGGATGCGCTTCCCATGTACGTTGCACAACCGAGGACGATTCCGTCGCAGTTGTCGAGTGCGCTCATGAGTCCTTCATTCGCGAAACGTCCCTCCTGAATATCCTGTCCACGGATCTCAAAAAGGCTGCCACTCACGCCCTCGACGCTGTTGATGCCCTTGAGTATCGAGTCCGCGAGCGTTTTCGTGTGTCCTTTGCCAGACTGAAAGACTACCGCCAGCTTCGCCATAAGGCTGCTCCATCTCAAACTTGGATGTACCTGCACGCGCTTCAAAACTACCGAAGGTTTGGTCAGGATGCAATCTTATTGCCTGTCGGGATGCGGCCTTGAGTGATCGCAAGATTCTCAAAACTTGCCCACTTCAGGACGAGTACTCTGCACTCGACCGTATGACACTTCAGAACGATAAACGCCCAGCTCGTCACTTGGTTCCCGGTTCGCCACCAACTCACAGATGGGCCCAGCTCCGATCTTCCATCGATCAAAGAGTTTCATAACAGCCTCTACCGCCGAGCACCACCCGCAGCACACACATCCAGCAGCGGACACCGCTCACACCGCATCTCGTTCTTCAAACACAATCGCTGCCCATGCAGCTTCACCAGCGAGTGATGCTCGTCCAGCATCTCCGGCCCCCACGCCGTCGGAGCCATCTCCATCAGCCGCGTCTCCGTCTCGCGAGCATTCGCGCTCTTCGGCACAAAACCAAGCCGCTGCACAATCCGCAGATGATGGCTGTCGATGCACATCGCCCGCCGCCGCAGCGTACTGAAGTTGACCACCGCGCCGCTCGTCTTCACCCCCACACCATCGAACCGTTCGAGCCACTCCCGAATCTTCTCCGTCTTGTAGCTCGCCAAAAAATCGAGTGTCAACGTCCCATAGCGCGCCGTAATCTGCTCAAGCGCCGTCTTCAACTGCACCGCCTTCCGCTCCGGAAACGTCGCCGCCCGAATCGCCTCTTCAATCTCCGCGACCGGCGCATCCCGCAAATTCTCCCACGTGCCAAACACCGCCCGCAGATTGCGCAGCACCTCATGCGACGCCTCCGTCTTCGTCCGCGATGACAGCAGCGAGTAGATAAACTGCGTCAGCGGATCCCAGCGCTCACGCTCCACCGGCCTGCCGTAGTACGCAAGCAACCGCTCGTGCAAATCCTCCAGCCGATGATCCGGCGGTTCCGCAAACAGTGAGGCCCCAGGAGTCATAGCTAGTTACAGGTCACGCCCAGCCGCGCACCATCCTGCGTCTGCAAACCCCACGCCATGCGCGGCGTATTGTGCGCCAATCCAATCCGGCCATCCGGCCCCAGCAAGATAATTCCGCCATGCCCACCCAGCCGGTCAAACAGATACGCAATCGCCGCCCGTGCCGCCTCCTCAGGCGACGCCCCCGCCGCCACACGGTCCACCGCCCACTTGCCCAGCACCAGCTTCATGATCGGCTCGCCCCATCCCGTCAGCGAAACCGCAGCCGAAAGATTGTCCGCATAGCACCCGCATCCAATCAGCGAAGAATCGCCCACACGCCCCGGAGCCTTGTTCAATGTCCCGCCCGTGCTCGTCGCAGCCGCCAGATTGCCATGCACATCCCGCGCCACCGCGCCCACCGTATCATGCGAAGCCAGCGGTCCCGAAAACGTCGTATCGCCCAGCCCAGCCAACTCCGCCGCCTGCGCCTTGTACAGCCGCTCCTGCTCCCGCGGGATCACCAGGTCCATGTTGTCGCACAGCGCCATGCCATGCTGCCGCGCAAACCGCTCCGCGCCCGCGCCGACAAAGTACACATGCGGCGACTCATCCAGCACCAGCCGAGCCGCACGGATCGGATTCCGCAGCCGCTCCACACACGCCACCCCACCAGCCCGCAGAGTAGCCCCATCCATCAGCAGCGCATCGAGCTGCACCTTCCCATCTCGCGTCAGAAACGACCCTCGCCCCGCGTCGAAGATCTCATCGTCTTCCATCACCGCAACCGCGGCCTCCACCGCATCCACTGCGCTCCCACCCCGTTCGAGCAGCGCGTACCCCGCCGCAAGCGCGTTGGCAATACCATGTTCATGAGCGGCGATGCCGTCGTCCGGCATATCCCAGGCGCCGCCGTGGATCAGAAGAGTAGGAGAAGCATGCATCCTGCAAGTTTACTGGAGCGGCTCCATCTGCCGCACCAGCCTCATTCGCTACGGCACTCCGTCAACATCGGACTGCCCGCCACCGCACCGGCACCCCGGCACAACAAACGCAGCTTCGTCCCCGCCGCAGGCAACGCTACAACCAGTGGATCGCCCGCCGCCATCTCCGCATAGGCAAACGCAGAGTCGCTATGCGTCCGCAGCTCCAGATACGTCTTACCCGAAAGATTCCGATTGACCCCGTTGAACACACCCGTTACATGCAGCAGCTTGCCCAGGAAACGCTGGTCAGGCAGTGCACCCACGATCAGGTGCTGGCTGTAAACGGTGTACAGCATGTCCGCACTCACAATCTGAGCTTGTTTCAACTGGACGGCGTACGGCACAAAATTCTGCGGAGCAATAAAAACAGGCTTCTGTGTCTTGATCGTTGAATCGCAGCCTATAACGCCCAGCACAAACACCGCACCCAGGCCATACCACCGGAACCGCCTCAATGCTGTTCGCAATCCCGCACTTAAAATCACACGTCTCACCTACCCAGCTTGCCAGATACTCTTCGGCTCAGCCAGTCGTTGCTCAAGAAAGTTAGTGGAAGATAATTTATCGCTGAGGAAGCAGCTTACGCCGCTCAGTCTCCAGATAGGTATAGCGAATACGGTGGATGACCGTAATCGTAGAGAACGCCGCCAGCACCCACAACGCCGGTGCCATCACGCCCCAGCGATTGCAAAGCGCCCCCAGAATCACCAGAACGATGCGCTCCGGACGCTCCATAAAGCCCACCTTGCAGCTTCCGATCAGCGCCTCTGCGCGAGCACGCGTGTAGCTGACCATCAGGCTCGCCGTCATGACAAACGCCACCAGCACCACATAAAAAAACCGGTTGCCGCGAGCGTAGTACACCAGCAGCCCAAAGAACAGCGCCACATCGGAGTAGCGGTCGATCACCGAATCGAAGAACGCCCCAAACACCGACACCTGCTGCGTCTGGCGCGCCAGCCGGCCGTCCACCATGTCGAAGATGCCCGCACCGATAATCACCAGACCGGCATACAGGAAATAGCGAACCGCATGATCTCCCCGCGCAAAACCGAAGAAGATCGCCGCCACAATATTGATCAGCAGACCGATAAACGTCAGCGCGTTCGGAGAGATCTTGGTCAGGGCAAGACCATCCACGATCTTCTGTAGCAGCCAGCCGCTGCCTTTGCCGAATGCGCTAGTCCAGGTCAAACCGAATCGTCCTCAATGCCTGCAAGTTAATCACACTGTTCAGACAGTGCGATCAATGCAGCGTTACTCTTCCGTGGTGTCATGGATAGTCGTGAGCTTCAGCACTTCCAGCTCGCGCTTGCCGTTCGGCGTCACGACGACAGTTACGTCGCCCACGCGCTTACCCAGCAGCGCACGTCCAATCGGCGATGTCGTCGAGATCAGTCCCTGCGACACATCCGACTCTTCGCTCGTCACCAGCTTGTACTGAATCTCTTCGTTCTTGCTCGAATCGAAGACCACGACCGTCGCGCCAAAGCCGACCTTGTCATGGGGAATATTGACCAGGTTCACCAGGGCAAGCTCGCCCATACGCTTCTTCAACTGGCCCAGCCGAGCATTCACGAAGACCTGGCGCTGCTTCGCCATGTGATACTCGGCGTTCTCGCTCAAATCTCCAAGTGCAACGGCCTTCTTGATCTCTGCCGGCAGCTCAGTCGTGAGCTCGTGCTCAAGCAGTTTGATCTCTTCTTCGAGTTTCTTCTTGATCTTTTCGGGCATGGGGCCTTCCGATTTACCGCAAGCGAGCCGCAAAAGACATACGCGCGGCAGCACGTGAGGATGAAAACATGATTATACGGAAATCCGGCCCCCGTATTCCAAGGCAACCCGGCACAAGCCCGCAAGAGCTCTTCTGCGAAGCCACCTTTCCTGCTCGAACCACTTGAAACGACACCGTAAAATAAAGCTGTGCCACGCAAAGAAAGAGCAGCGAAGCAATGAAGTTCCTCGGCAGTCTCCTCCTCCTCGTGCTGGCCGCCGCCCTGCTGGCTGGATACATCCTCTACGCTCCCTACGGCCCCTCCACCGAGACCTTTGTCGACATCCCCACCGGCACCGGAACCCCCGCCATCGCCAGCCAAATGCAGCAAACCGGCATCATTCGCAGCCGCTACGGCTTCGAGCTCCTCCGCCTCATCAAAGGCGGCACCCTCCACGCCGGAGAATATCGCTTCGACCACCCCGCGCCCCTCACCCAGGTCTACGCCAGCATCGCCCGCGGCGACACCTACACCCTCGGCCTCACCATCCCCGAGGGCTACAACATCTTCGACATCGCCCAGGCCGTACAGTCCGCCGGACTCGGCTCCGCCAGCGACTTCCTAGCCGCCGAGCACCAGCACACCGAGCTCATCGCCCAGTGGAGCCCCCACGCCACCTCCCTCGAAGGCTACCTCTTCCCCGCAACCTACCGCTTCTCCCGCCACACCACCCCGGAGCAGATGTTGACCGCCATGGTCCATCGCTTCCGTCAGGCCGCCATCCACCTCGGACTCGGCGATCACGCCGCCGACACCGTCATCACGGCCTCCCTGATTGAAAAAGAGGTCAGCCAGGACACCGAACGCCCCCTCGTTGCAGGAGTCTTCGTCAACCGGATAGCCCTCGGCATGCCCCTCGAGACCGATCCGGCCGTTATCTACGCTGCCCTGCTCGACGGCCGGTATCGTGGCACCATCTACCTCTCCGACCTGCAATCCCTCTCGCCCTACAACACCTACAAGCACCCCGGACTACCCCCCGGCCCCATCTGCAACCCCGGTCTCGCCGCACTCCAGGCCGCACTCCACCCCGCCAGAACCGACTACCTCTACTTCGTCAGCGACGCCGCCGGCCACACCCGCTTCTCCGTAGACCTCAAGCAGCACCAGCAGCAGGTCGCAGCCTACCGCGAGGCCGAACGAGCCCGAAGCAATCGTTAAATTCAAATTCGGCAACGAATAAACTCGCAACAAATAAACTCCCGGAAGCGTACCTACATCTCAGATCATCCAATGGTCTACACCGTAGTGATCCAGTCCTGTCCGAAAATCGGACTGAGTGAAGGCAGATATACTTGCAGATTGTGCGAAGAAATCTAAAACGAGCGTTCTCCACCCTGCTTCTGGGGATGACGCCATTTCTATCCGGATGTCTGGGCCATACCCGTATCGTCCCGAAGACCCGCGTCGCCACCATCGTGATGACGTCGGACCTCGACCAGCTCGTCAAACAGATCGACGCCCGCTACAGCGCCATCCAGACCATGAACGCCAACATTGAGATCTCCGGCATCTCAGGCGGCTCCCTCCAGGGCGAGATCAAAGAGTCCATCGCCCTGGGCGGCTATCTCTTCATCCGCAAGCCCGAGGACATCCGCATCTACCTCAAGGTCCCCGTCGTCAGCTCCCTCGCCATGGACATGGTCAGCGACGGCAAAACCTTCAAGCTCTATGACGCCTACCATCACAAGGCCGTCGTCGGCTCCAACCAGGTGACCACCCCCTCCAAAAACGGCCTCGAAAACCTCCGCCCCAATGTCATCTTCGATGCGGTCCTCGTCCACGGCGTAGGCGACGACCAGCTCGTCTCCGTCACCCTCGACACCCACATCGTCGACAACAGCGCCATCTCCCACAAAAAGGATGACCTCGTCGAAGAGCCCGAGTATCAGCTCGCCATCCTCGGCAAACCCCAGGGCAAGGAGGTCCACACCCTCCGCGTCATCCACATCGACCGCAAGAACCTCCTCCCCTACAAGCAGGAGACCTACGACGAATCCGGCCAGATCGTCACCCGCGCCTCCTACGACAACTACCAGACCATCGACGGCATCCAGTACCCGATGAAGATCCAGATCGAGCGCCCCCTCGACCACTACGGCCTCAACCTCAACATCACCAAACTCGTCCTGAACCAGAAACTAGACGACGAACAGTTCGACCTAAAGATCCCCGACGGCGTCCCCATCCAGCAGATGAACTAGCCCCGTCGCTTCTCTTTTTATAGCTTGTCTTAGGCCTTCATCCTGAGCGCAGCGAAGGACCCCTGTATTGGCTTTTGCTGTTGCTTGTTTTGAGAACTCCATCCACCACAAACAAACTGTCATCCTGAGCGAAGTGCGCAGCACGCAATCGAAGGACCTGCATTGGCACTTGCATTTGCATGTTTTTCAACCCAACCGCACTCCTAACGAACCCGCTCCACCACCTTAATCTCAAACACCTTCGGCCACCGCTTCCCCGTCACAAACAGCCGATCCCGCTCCGCATCATACGCAATCCCATTCAGCACCGACTCCCCATCCATCCGCTGATCGTCCGGCAGCAACCCACTCAGATCGACCCACCCAATCACATGCCCATCCCGCGGCGAGATCCGCGCAATCCGATCCGTGTGCCACACATTCGCATAGATCTCCCCCTTCACATATTCCAGCTCATTCAACTCGTCGATCGCGACACGCCCATCCTTCACCACAATGTGCCGCACCTCACGAAAACTCGCCGGATCGCGAAACCGCAGCGTATCCGACCCATCGCTCGTAATCAACTCCTTATCGGTCCGCGTCATCCCCCACCCCTCACCGGAGTACGTGAACTGCTTCACCGGACGCAGCGAAAAGCGGTCGTACACAAAGCAAACATGCGACTGCCACGTCCACTCATACAGATTCGGCCCCCAATCCACGACCCCCTCGCCAAAGTACTGCTTCGGTAGATCCACCTGTTGCAACACCTTACCCGTCTCCGGCTGAATCGCCATCACAGCCGACCTCCCATTCAGCCCCGTCCCCTCATAGAACAGCCCATCCAGATAAAACAGCCCCTCCGTATAGCTATCCGCCGAGTGAGGATACGTAGCCACCACCCTGTACCCAGCCACCGGAGCAGCCACACAACCTGTAGGCAAGAAAGAGACAGCAAACAAAAAGATCAAGACAAGTCGCACGAACTTGCACGCGCTGTTGCTCCTGCGGTTGCCATTGTTTGTTTTCATGTCACCCCCACCACCAAACTGTCATCCTGAGCGCAGTGCGCAGCACACAGTCGTAGCCTGTCCTGAGCTTGTCGAAGGAACCTGCGGTCGTTCTTGCCGTTGCTTGTTCTTACCGAATCCAATCCAACCACAAACACTGTCATCCTGAGCGGAGGCGAAGCCGAAGTCGAAGGACCTGCGGTTGTTTTTGCTGTTGCCTGTTCTTCTCTAGCCCACCTACGCCAACCCCTTCTTCAGCCTCTGCAATAAAGCAATCAACGTATCAACATCCCCCTCCGTAGTCCGCCACGAAGACACGCTGATACGAAAAGCCGGACGCCCCTGCCATACCGTAGGCCCGAACCATACCTCACCCGAGTCCTGCGCCGCTTTAAGGACTGCAACCGTCTCCTCATCCGACCCGGCCCGAACCAGCACCTGATTGAGCACGACCCGGTTGACGACCTCATACTCTGCATCCCGCAATCCATCGGCAATACGACGAGCCTGCGCACAGTGGCGATCGACCATACCGGCCACGCCCTCCCTCCCAAGCGTCCGGAGCGCCGCCCAGATCGGAATCCCACGCGCACGTCTCGAAAACTCCATCGTCAGATTCTTCTGGGCGTCTTTTGCGGCAGTGAAGTACACCGCGTCGCTGTTCATCGCAAGCGACAGCGCCTCGGCATCGCGGCAGATCGCCATCGCCCCGTCATACGGCGTGTTGAGCCATTTGTGCCCGTCTGTCGTCCAACTGTCCGCGCCGTCAACACCCTTCGTCAGCTCTGCGGCAGAAGATGCCCGCGCCCATATCCCGAAGGCGCCATCGACATGCACCCATGCCCCGGCAGCCTTCGCACGCGGAATGAGCACATCAAACGGATCGAACTCTCCCGTATTTACCTCGCCAGCCTGCAAGCAAAGAATCGTCCTGTCATCCAACAGCGGCAACCGATCCGGATCGATCCGCCCATGCTCATCCGTGGGCGCGATCACCACCCGATTCATACCAAAACCGAGCACACGTAGCGCCTTCTTCACCGTGATGTGCGCGGTCTCCGACATGACGACCCGGATCTCCGGAGCACCGATTAATCCATCCCCATCGAAGTCCCATCCCAGCCGCGCAAGCAGCGAGCGTCGTGCCGCAGCGAGGCACGTCAGCCCGCAGGCCGTCGCGCTCGTCCCAAAACCAACAGCGCTCTCCCGAGGCAGATCGAGAATCTCCAGAACCCACCGCGCAGCCACCAGCTCCACCGTCGCAGCGACCGGGGAGTTGGCAAACGACGACGCGCACTGGTCCCACGCCAGCATCATTCGTTCGGCAGCCGCCGCAGCCGGCAGCGACGCACCAATCACAAAGCCAAAGTAGCGAGGACCATTGGATGCCGTCGTCGCCGGCGATCCCACCTCATCCAGAAGCCGAAGCGCCTCTCCCTCCGGCTGAGCCTTCTGTGGCAGCGGCTCATCAAACGCACCCAGCCCAGTCAACGCAGCCGCATCGGGATAGACACGCCGCTCACGCACCGATGCCGTGTAGACTCTGCCACGTTCATCGGCCTCAGTAAGAAGAGCAAGCTCGTCCATGACTTCTCCTATAAAAAAATCCGTATAGCCAGGGTTTGTGCTCTTAGAACAGCCCCTACAACCCAGTCCGAGCCGTATGCACCGCAATCGCCTCGTTGATCTCGAGCGCCAGCGCCAGCGCAGCACGCCCATCCTCGCCTGAAACCACCGGCCTCGTCCGCGTCCGCACCGCATGCAAGAACGATGCAATCTCCAGCCGCAGCGGCTCACCCTCCACCACAGGAACCTTACGCAGCGACAGCCCCTCCGTAGGATGCTGCTTCGCCATCTGCTCCAGCGCCGCAAGCTGCTCGGCCGTCATCCCCGCCGCAGCCGTTACATCGATCATCAGCAGATCCTGCCGCGCAAAATCCAGCGACAGATACTGATGCGGCTGGAAGAACCGCAGCTTCCGCACCCGCTCCGTGCTCACGCGGCTCGCCGTAAAGTTCGCCACGCAGCCGTTCTCGAACTCCACCCGCACATTCGCGATATCCACCTTGCGCGAGAGCACCGGCAAGCCAACTGCCCGCACCTCACGCACCGGCGAATCCACCAGACTCAACACAATATCGAGATCGTGGATCATCAGGTCCAGCACCACATCCACATCCAGCGAGCGCGGCGTAAAGATGCTCAGCCGATGCGACTCGAAGAACATCGGCCGATGCAACAGCCCCCGCACCGCCGTCACCGCCGGGTTGAACCGCTCCAGATGCCCCGCCTGTACGATCCGGCCATGCTCCCGAGCCAACGCCAGAATCGCATCCGCATCGGCCAGATTCGCCGCCAGCGGCTTCTCGATCAGCACATCGACACCGGCAGCCAGCAAAGGCTCCGCCGCCGCCCGATGATGCACCGTAGGCACGCAAACCGAAGCAGCATCCAGTCCGATATTCGCACAAATTAGCTCGTCAACCGAAGAAAACCCAGGAATTCCGTACTGCGCCGAGGCAGCCGCAACCACCGCCTCATCCCGGTCCACGACCGCCACCAGCTCAACCGGCTCACCGGCCTCCTGAAGCTGTCGATAGACACGAAGATGGTTGCGCCCGAAGGCTCCCGCCCCGACGACCGCAACCCGCAGAGCCGTTCCGTCCGCCACTACTTCTCGACTGCCTCGCGGCAGCGGGCATACAGCTCCAACAGATGCGCTACCTGATCCTCCGGCTTCGCCGACGACGGCACGCCAAAGCCGACAGCCGATCCGGCAGCCTTCGCGCCGACATTCGCCGTTGTGGCGACAAACTTGAGCAGATCGAGCGCGATATCTTCCGTACGACGCGCCGTAGTGTTCGATTCCATGAGGTTCCCTCTCGTTTCGTGTAGTCCGTTTCTGATGCTATCGTCCGCCCGTTACCGGCGCAAATCGCCGCCTCACACCAGCACCACCGGAGCCCGCATTCCGCACAAAATCTCATACGAGATCGTCCCCGCCAGCGCCGCATGATCCTCCGCCGTGCTCCCTTCGCCCAGCAGCACCACCTCATCACCGACAGCAACGCCTTCAATCTCCGTCACATCGACTGTCGTCAGGTTCATCGACACCCGTCCCACAATCGGAGCACGTTCCACGTGGAACATCACCCAGCCGCCCCTGTTCCACGTGGAACATCCAAGCTCCCGGCGCAGCCCATCGGCATACCCGACCGGCAGCAGCGCCAGCCGCATCGTCTTCTCCGCCGTAAACGTCCCGTTGTAACCCACCCGCGCCCCGGCCTCGACCTCGCTGATACCAATAACCCGCGTCTTCCACGTCATCACCGGGCGAACCACTGCCCGCAGCCGCGCGGCCCGTTCAGCGACCACCGCCAACCCTTCCAGCGGCAGAGCGTAGCCGTAGAGGCCGAGCCCCTCGCGCACCATCGCCCGTGCGCCAACACTCGCCGCTAGTCCGTGGAGCCAAGCCAGGATGTCTCCATCGGCGCCATTGTCGATCATCGAGGTGTTTCCCGCATGAATCCACGTGGGCCGAAGCCCTGCCTCGGCGACCAGTTGCACGGCCGCCTCAAACTGCTTGCGCTGCGCGAGCGTCTGCTCCGATCCGGCTACCTCGGCGGAGGCGAAGTGCGTCATCACGCCGTCGAGACGAATTCGCGGCTCGTTCGCGAGCCATCGCAGCAGCTCGCGCAATCCGCCAAGCGCCACGCCCTGCCGCGACATGCCGGAGTCGATCTCGAGGTGCACCGCGCAGGGCTCCGCGCCGGCAGCCTCTGCGAGTGCGGCCATCTGCTGTTGCCGCCACACCACCGGCGTCAGGCTGTGCTGCACGATCACCGGTACATCCACAGGCAGATGCCCGCTCATCACCAGAATGCGTGGCTGCTGGGCTTTTGCGATGCCCGCAACCTCCATCGCCGTACGAACCGTCGCGCCCTCCGCTGCGTCGGTAACACCGAGCCACTCGGCTCCTGCCCGCGCCAGCACCGGGGCGCAGAGACCTGCTCCATGCCCGTAGGCGTTTGCCTTGATGACTGCCAGCAACGCCGTTGACGACGCCGTCTCCCGCGCCAGAATCTCTTGTGCGACGCGGAAGTTCTCCGTCAGCCGCTGCTCCGATACCTCAATCCAACTTGTCACGCTGATTTCGTCCCTGACCCCATGGTATCGTCCAGAGCACAGATCGCCACTTCCCTTTGCGCAACTACTGGGTGTAAGCTCGCGTCCAATAAAAGTAGCGCCGCACGTTGCACTTAGCGGTCGGCGCAGGTACGAGGTGGAGAGTTCCGCCATGAAAATGAATAAGCGTTCACTGAAACGTTTGGGACGCGGTCTTCCAGCTCTCAGCCTTGCCATTGCCGCCTGCTCCAGCAGTAGCCCAACCTCTTCCGCTTCGACCGGGTCAACCTCCGCACAGACCGCAAATGCGGGGAACTTCGCCAATACCGTCTTTCTTGGCGACTCGCTAACGGCTGGGTATCAGAGCTCGTCGCTGCTCGATATCCAACAGGTCCACGGATGGGCTCCACTGGTTGCGAAGCAGGCGAAGTTCAACATCATCCAGCCACTCATCGCCTATCCCGGCGCGCCCAATGTGCTCCAGTTAGTCTCTCCGGGGCCGCCACCGGTGATCGCCACAGCCCCAGGAGCCACCACGGGCCGCGAAAACTACGCCGTGCAGATAACGGATCTCGCGGTTCCCGGAGCCTATGTTAACGATGTCGCTAACACGGTTCCGGTCCTCGACCCGACGTCGGAGCAGGAGCAGCTCAATCGGCTTGTGCTGGGCTCGCCGGGACTCGATCACGGCGACGCGGACTCGCAGGCCAGCTTCGCGGTGAAGGCGGAGCCGACGACGATCTTTCTCTGGATCGGCAACAACGATGCGTTGATCGCGAACCTGACCGGCTCCGCCGCCAACATGACGAGCGTCGAGGACTTCGCCACGCAGTACAAGGCCCTGATGGCCAAGCTGACCGGCCAGACCAACGCGCATCTCGTAATCGGCAATATTCCCGACGTGACACAGATCCCTTACCTGACACCCGCCGCAACGATTCTAGCGATGTACGCGCAGGCGACCGGGCTATCGAAAGCCAGATTGAGCAGCCTCTTCGGCATCGTGCCAGGCGACTACATTACGCCTGAGGGGACGACACAGATCACCGCGATTCTTGCCGGGACGCAGAAGGCTCCGCTGGACGACATCGGCGTCCTGACCGCTGCCGAAGCCGTCACCGTCCAGCAGCGGGTTGCAGCGTTCAACCAGGTGATTGCGGCCTCCGCGAGCACCACCGGCGCCACGTTGGTCGACATCCATGCGCTCTTCGCGCAGGTCGCGGCCAATGGGCTCACCGTAAACGGCTATACCGGAACGAGCGCCTTCCTCGGCGGCTTCTTTTCGCTGGACGGCATCCACCCCACGAACACCGGCTACGCTGTCGTCGCGAACAAATTCATCGACACGATGAACGCAAACATCGGCACAAAGATTGCCCCTATAGCGCTGGAGCCGATTGCGGCTACCGATCCGTTATGGCCTCCAAACCTCTCGAAGGCTACGGCAGAGCATGTGGCAATCCCAGCCAATGCAGGCGCCGCTTTGAACGATCTGCTGCTGCCAACCGACACGTCTAAGTCTGAGAAGAAGGCGAGCTAGGAGCTTTACTGCGGACCTCTTTGAGGAAGTCTTCCAGCATCTCTCCACGTTTTGGAATGAAGACGCGCTCCAGCACGACGACCTCGTCCATGCGATCGATCCGAAAGGCGCGGAAGGTCTTGCGCAGCTCGCACCATGCGGCCAGCGTCCAGACGCCGCTCCAAAAAGCGAGCGCAAGCGGACGGGCAGTGCGATGGCTCTGCTCGCCATCCTCTCGCTGGTAGTCGAAGGCGATAGCCTGTCGTGCGACGCACGCTGCATGTAGCGAGTCCAGGCGTTTGCGGAGGCTCTGCTTCAACTGCATCTCGGGCGCGTAAAGCAGGATGGAGTCGAAGCTGTCGCGCAGTTCGGCAGGGACGGCGGCCTCGATACGTTGGAGGGCCTGTGTGGCAGCAGTTACGTTCTCCTCGCCGCCCCATGCCCGCACGAGACGCGCTCCGAGCACAAGTGCGATGAGTTCGCTGCGTGTGAACATCAGCGGCGGCAGGTCGAAGTCGCGGCGCAGCGTGTAGCCTACGCCGGCCTCGCCCTCAATCGGCATACCGGAGAGCTGCAGGTCGCGCACGTCCCGATAGACGGTGCGCACGGAGACTTGCAGCTTTTCGGCCAGGCTCTGCGCCGTCAGCAGACGGCCGAGGCGCAGAAACTGGACGATGCGAAAGAGACGATCGGCACGACGCATACGAACTACCTCGTTCCTCTGATGCTAGACCGAGTGCAGTCCAACGTGATTGCCTTCGGTATCGCGAAAGCAGGCGAAGGAGCCGAAGCCGCCGGGGATCTCCGTCTTAGGCAACAGCACAAGGCCGCCGGCCTTCGAGACGCGCGCGATGGTCTCATCGAGCACACCGTTGCAGGCGAGGTAGACCATAGTGCCTTGTGGTCCGGGCTTCTGCTTCGAGTGCTGCGTGATGCAGCCGCCGGTGCCGCCGTTCGAGTAGGCGAAGATCGCCATGGGCTCGCCGAGGTTATGACGGGTCAACGTCGTCTCCAACAGCGTCTCGTAGAAGGTGGTGGCCCGATCGATATCATTGCAGGGAATCTCGAACCAGTGGATGGGGGTCTGGGGGGCTGTCGTCGTTGTCTCGCTCATGGTCGCTCTCCTGAAGTTTTTCGGCTACAGGATGAAGCATAGACAAGGGCTACTGACAGCATTGTGTCAGTAGCTTTGCAGAAAGTTTTACGCGTTAGTAGCCGCCGCCTTCGCCGCCGCTGGAGAGATTCTCGAAGCGGGTATAGTCCGCAAGGTAGGCGAGGTGCACGCTGCCGGTAGGACCGTTACGCTGCTTGGCGATGATGATCTCGGCCTTGCCCTTGAGGTCTTCGTTCTCGCGGTCGTAGTACTCCTCGCGATGGATGAAGCAGACGACGTCGGCGTCCTGCTCGATCGAGCCCGATTCGCGGAGGTCCGACAGCAGAGGCTTCTTGTCGCCGCCGCGCTGTTCACTGGCACGCGAGAGCTGCGACAGGGCAACGACCGGGACCCGCATCTCCTTGGCCAGCGCCTTGAGGCCGCGCGAGATGGCGGAGACCTCCTGGGTGCGGTTCTCGAAGCCCTTCTGGTTCGCGCCGACGGAGCCGGTCATGAGCTGGAGGTAGTCGATGACGATGAGATCGAGCTGGCCGTGCTGCTGCTTGAGGCGGCGAGCCTTGGCGCGCATCTCGGCGAGGGTGATGCCAGGGGTGTCGTCGATGAACATCTTCGACTCCATCAGCCGCTCGAGCGCGCTGACGAGCTTGCCGCGGTCGTCGCGCATCAGCATGCCGGTCTGGATCGCCTTCGAGTTGACCATGGCCTGCGACGCGAGCATACGGCGCAGGAGGCTGGCCTTCGACATTTCAAGCGAGAAGACGGCGACCACCTTGCCGCCACGCACGGCAGCGTTCTCCGCGATGTTGATCGCCCAGGCGGTCTTTCCCATCGAGGGACGAGCCGCGATGATGATGAGCTCGGACTCCTGGAGGCCGCTGGTCATGCGGTCGAACTCGATGTAGTGCGTGCCGAGGCCGGTGACCTCGCGGCCCTGCTCGTAGAGCGCGTCGATGGAGCCGAAGGATTCGCTCACAATAGTTGCAATGTCGGAGAAGCCGCCGGTGATGGCGCTATCCGCAACCTCGGCGAGCTTCGCTTCCACATCACTCAAAACATGAATGGCGTCCTGCGACTGATCGGAAGCCCGTCCCATGCCATCGGAGAAGATGCTCATCAACTGACGCAGCAAGCTCTTGTCCTTCACAATCCGGACATAGCTTTCGATGTTGAAGTTCCGCGGAATTCCTTCGGTCAGGAATGCCAGATAAGCCGGGCCGCCGATCGAATCCAACTCGCGACGCCTGCTCAACTCCTCCTGCACCGTAAGGGAATCTACTCCGCGCCCCCCCGCCATCAGATCGATGATGCAGCGATAGACACGCTGGTGCGAATCGAGCGAAAAATCATCCGCTCTTAACTTCGCTGTCGCGTCGGTGACAGCAATCCCATCGAGAAGCATCGCCCCAAGAACGGCAATCTCGATGTGAACGGATGCGGGTAGACCTTCCAGCGCATTGAGTTGAGCAAATGATGCCATAATGACTTATTCTCTGCGCTTGCATGGGTCGAAGCAACCTGCGTTTGATCCTTTAAAATGAACCTTTTGACGCTATTTCCACATAAAAACGGGATATTCACAGATGGGCGACAACCTCGACAAATATTTACCCGAGTTCGACGAGAACGAAGTGAGAAGTAAGCTCGTTGGGTTATCCGCACAGGAGCTTACCGATATGCTGATCTACGCGTATAAGGAAAAGCGTGTGATCGCAAAGATGCTCGATTTAGAGACAAAGCGGCTTGCCCAGATAGAAAAGATCATTGCCGAGCCCTCGAGCCTGGCCAAAGTACCCGGTATTCCGTCCGCTGAAGACCTTCGCAAGATGATGGGTGATGAATAACGCGCAATCGAATAGCTTGTGACGATCACGACTCACAGGCAACAGGAGCAACACCATGGGAGCAGAAAAAGTTCTGGGCATTCCGCCCGCAGCGCAGCGCGACAAGGCTTCCTTCGAAGTCATGCGGGTCTGGATCGCCGAGAAGGGCCAGCATGTCAGCATCCAGACGGGCGCGTGGGAGGACCCATTCGCATGGGGCATCGTGCTCGCCGATCTCGCCCGGCACATCGCCCTCGCCGACCAGCTTCAAAATAAGAAGTCCGATCCCGAAGTCTTTCTGGCGCGGCTGCTGGAAGGCTTCCAGGCAGAGATCGACGACCCCACCGACGAGCCGGAAGGCGAAGTCACACAATAGCAGGTAGCGTCACAATTTGATTTGTGGCTCGCGTTCATTTGCAGATCAGGCTGATTGTCTAAATCCCGCTTCAGACAAGGAAGGCACGAGCCATGGACCGGGTTATTAAAATTGGGGAGACGCGCGTACTGATGTTTGGGTGCGAAGGCCCTCGTCTCCAAAGCCTCCAGGACGCCAACGACTTCCTAAGCGCAGCGTGGTCGCAACAGGCCGATCTTCTTGCCATTCCGTCGGAGCGGCTTGGCCCAGATTTTTTGACACTAAGCACGCGCGTGGCGGGCGAAGTCTTCCAAAAGTTTGTGAACTATCACTTGAGATGCGCGATCGTCGGCGATATCAGCATAGCTCTTGAAGATAGCCGCGCGCTTCGAGACTTTGTGCGCGAAACAAATCAAGGGAACTTGGTGTGGTTCGTCGCTGATGTTGATGAGCTTGGCTCCAAGCTCGCTGCTGTTTAAACCAGCTAACAGCAACGCGAAAGCTCAAGTAAGACGCTACGCAGTAGCGTCTTACTTCGATTTGTAGTCCTGAAACAGCTCCGGAAACTGCTTCTTCAACGCTGCCGTCTTCGGAACATCGCAGACCTGGATGTAGGGGTTGTTCGGGTTCTTCTCCGCGTAGTCCTGGTGGTAGTCTTCGCCGTTGTAGAACGCCTTCAGCGGGACGAGCTCGGTGACAATCTTCTTTGGAAACGCATGCTCTCCATCAAGCTGTGCGATGTAGGCCGCCGCAATCTTCTGCTGCTCGGGCGAGGTATAGAAGATCGCCGACCGGTAGGAGGTTCCCACATCAGGCCCCTGGCGGTTGAGCTGCGTGGGATCGTGCACGACCGAGAAGAAGACGCGCAGCAGCGTGCCATAGCTGATCTTCGACGGATCGAAGACGACCTTGACCGCTTCGGCATGGTCCGTCCGCTCGCTCGAGACATCGCCATAGTTCGCCGTCGCCGCTGTACCGCCCGAATACCCGGCGGTCGTCGCGGTGACGCCCTTCACCCGCTGGAAGACCGTCTGGACACCCCAGAAGCAGCCGCCCGCAAAGACCGCCGTCTCGTGGTGCGCTGAGGGACTCTGCTCATCCAATGTAGGCGCCGGGAGTGGCGTGCTGCGTGTCTCTGCTCCATAGACCATCTTCTTCGCTCCTATCAGCAACGCTCCGGCGACGCATGCGATCCCCAGCACGGCGAGCCCTGTCTTGAGTCCAGCCTTCAGTCCTGACGCCATTCCCATTCTCCTGCACTTCCACCATGAGACGCCGAATGGAGCGTTTGCACAATACCCGTCCGACTTTTCACTGTTGTTTCCGAAAACCCCGTTTTGCGGGATCGCGAGGTGCTCCCTTGGCACGCCTTATCGATGCGCTTCCATGGCAGCATCCCAGACTTCGCGGATCGACTTGCTGACGAGCTCGGGTTGGGCGATTTGAATAAAGTGGCCGCTCCGCTCGGCGAGTCGGAATTGTCCGTGGGAAGAGCGGGAGGCGAGGTCCTTATCTGCCGCCAGAAAGTTAGCTTCGATCTGAGCGCTCTTCGCGGCGAGCGGTGGCGGGAAATCGATGGACTTGCCGTGACCCAACACGATGAGAGGAATGTCAGTATGCCATTCAAGGCGCTCTGTGGGAGGAAGCTGGCCGGTGCGGCGAATCTGCTCAGGGGTCTGTCCGTCCAATTCATGGGGATCGACCTGAAGGACACGCCATGTCTCTCCGTGAACGGGGTCGATGAGCACAAGACCTTTGACGGTCTCTGGATACTTCATCTGGTAGAGACGGACGAGCAGTCCACCTAAAGAGTGGCCAACCAGAACGTAAGGCGGTTGCACGTCGGCGACACTGAGCAGCCGGTGGAGGTCGTCAACGAACTGCGCTGCATCCTCGGGGGCGGTGCGCTGAGGGCGACTTTGGCCCAACCCATCCCGGTCGTAACTACAAACCTGGGTGAAGGTCGCGATGTCAGGCTGGACCTTACTCCAGTCGGAGCTGGTACGGCCACGACCGGATTCGAGGATAACTGCGGGGCCGTGACGGGTTCCGGTGCAGGAAAGGAAGAGACTCTTCGAGCCAATGTTCCACAGTTGCTGGCTGGACGTGACCGGCTTACTCGCTTGACCCGCTCCGCACACCGCAAGCAACGCCACGCAACAGGCGGAGATCATCCCGAATTTGGCGAGGCGCGTTCGTTCCGCCGTTTGCAGGTTCACCGTACCTTGAGTTTTCATGTCTGGAATCATATTCCCGGCGGTTCCCCGAAAGTCGTCTTTTCGGAAACTTCAAAAATTCTGGGGCACTTTACAAACGATCCAACTGGACACAACGAAGATCAGGCGATCTGCCGCTTTCCCTGAATCTCAATGTAAACATGCAGCAGGCTGACCGCTGCGGGTGTGACTCCGGCGATGCGGCTGGCCTGGCCGAGCGTCTGCGGGCGCACGCGCTTGAGCGTCTCTTGCATCTCGCGGGAGAGTCCGCTGACGGCGCTGTAGTCGAACCACGTGGGGATGGTTTTGCCCTCGGCCTTGCGCAGCTTGGCCATGGAGCGGCGCTGCTGGTCGAGATACCCGGCGTACTTGATCTCCGTCTCGACGGTCTTCATCTCGTTGCGCACCCAGGCCGGGAGACGGTCGCCGCCAGCGGCATCGATACCGGCGACCCACTCACCGAAGATCGCGGGCTGTTCTGCGAGCCGTCCGCGCAGGCCGGTTGCAAGCTGTTCGATCGGAACCTCGGGGCGCTTGAGGAAGTGCGCGTAGGTCTGGCCGGTAATGTTGGTGGCGTCGCCGTCGAGTTGCTCGGTGAGCGATACCGGAAGCTCCGCCACGTGCACGCGCGCCGAGCCGAGCAGAGTCTCGAAGGCCTGTGCACGCGCTTGCTTGGCCTCGTACTCTGCCCATGCAGCATCGTCGATCAGGCCGAGGCGGCGGCCGTGCGGCGTCAGGCGGCGGTCGGCGTTGTCGATGCGCAGGTGCAGGCGGAACTCCGCGCGCGAGGTGAACATGCGATATGGCTCGTTGGTGCCCTTGCTGATGAGGTCGTCGATGAGGATGCCGGTGTAGGCCTCGGTGCGGTCGAGCGTAAAACCGGGTTCGCCTTTGACGGCGAGCGCGGCGTTGATGCCAGCCATCAGGCCCTGGCAGGCGGCCTCTTCATAGCCGCTGGTTCCGTTGATCTGGCCCGCCAGATAGAGCCCTGCATAACGCTTCACGGCGAGCGTGCGGTCGAGCTCCGTCGGGTCGATGGCATCGTACTCGATGGCATAGCCAGGGCGCAGCATCTCGGCCTTGTCGAGGCCGGGGATCGACGCGACCATCGCCGCCTGAATCTCCATCGGCAGGCTGGTGCTCATGCCGTTCACGTAGACCTCGTGCGTGTTCAGGCCCTCGGGCTCCAGGAAGAACTGGTGCTGGGTCTTGTCGGGAAAGCGGACGATCTTGTCTTCGATGGACGGACAGTAGCGCGGACCGATGGCCTCGATCTGCCCGGTATACATGGGCGAGCGGTGCACGTTGGCTCGAATCAGCTTTAGCGTTTCGGGCGTTGTGCGCGCAATGTGGCAGAGGATCTGGCGCAGCGGCGGCGTGCCTCCGCGCGAAAAGCTGGAGCGGAAGCTGAAGGGCGTCGGGTCCGCATCGCCAGGCTGCTCTTCGAACTGCGCCCAGTCGATGCTGCGGCCGTCGAGGCGCGGCGGCGTTCCGGTCTTGAGGCGGCACTCACGCAGGCCGAGACGCTTCAGCGCCTCGCCGAGCAGCACGCTCGCGGGCTCACCCGAGCGGCCCGCCGTATACTGCTGCTCGCCGCAATGGATAAGGCCGTTGAGAAACGTGCCCGTGGTGACGACAGTCGAAGCCGCATGGATCGTACGTCCATCACGCAGCCTGAGCCCGTTGACTCGCTGACCCGCTAACTCGCTGCCCTCAATCACCAGATCCACGACCTCAGCCTGCTTGATGAAGAGGTTCGGCTGGCTCTCCAGCACCTCGCGCATCTTCACGCGATAGAGCGCCTTGTCGCACTGCGCACGCGGCGACCACACCGCCGGTCCGCGCGAGGTGTTCAGCAGGCGGAACTGGATGCCGGTCGCATCGGCGACCTCGCCCATCACACCGCCCAGCGCGTCGACCTCGCGTACGAGATGGCCCTTGGCGATGCCGCCGATGGCCGGGTTGCAGCTCATCTGCGCGATCAGGTCGAGGTTCAGCGTGAAGATCGCCGTACGCAGCCCCATGCGCGCCGCAGCCATCGCAGCCTCGCAGCCCGCGTGCCCGGCGCCGACCACCACCACATCGTATTGTTCGGTAAATGCCATCGCCTGCTCTATTCTACGGTTTCCGTAGAGCAAGACGTACGACTAATGATCCTCGTTGTAGGCGTTCTGAAGATTGAGAATGCAGGACGTGCCAGCCTTCTTCTTCGAGTCGCTGGTTGTAGCCGTGTAGAACGGCGCATCGCCACCTTTGATCGTGGCCTTCATCGTGATCGAAGAGCCGAAGGAGACGCCGTAGTTATAGCTCTGCTCGGGCGGTTTGCCGTCGTTGTTGTTTTTGTCCGTCTCGGAGCTCTTGCCCTCGTGCTCGCCCTTCTTATCGAAGCTCAGCACAATGTCCGCCGTGTCCGGGTCATCGACGACGGTAAACTTTCCCCATCGCTTCAAACTCTCCAGAGCTCCTTCTTCTACCGCATCGTTGTGAGTGTGGTTGAGGATCGCGACAGTCTTCGCGGTGAAGACCTGCTTCGGAAACGGCTTCCGCTGCGCAAAGGCAGAGCTTGCCAGCAGAAGACAAAGCACCAACATTGCTCTATATCGACTCTTCATAACCGGGCTTCTCATAGTCACTCCCATGGACACTGCTCTATCCGCAGAGCGTAGCAGCGGCAAATTCGCGTGTAAAGAAATTTCAGGCGTACACAACATCAGCCGTTCTATCCGCTGAGGACGCTCTCATTTTTCATCGGCTTTCTCAGTGATCTTCTCTACAATCTCCACATGCCCTTACTTCGGAATCTTGCAGTCGCCGCTCTCCTCTGCGCCTCCTTGCCTTGCGCTTCGATGTCTGCCCAGCAACTCTCTCCGGCGATCACCACCGATCCCGCGCCCGACAAGGCAAACCCCGCTGCGATGGAGTCGTTTCAACTCCCCAGCCACGGTGCGCTGCTGAATGCGATCGTCTATGTTGCTGCCGGAGCCGGCCCGCATCCGGTCGTGCTGCTATTGCATGGGTTTCCGGGGAACGAGCGCAACCTCGATCTGGCGCAGTCGATCCGCCGCGCAGGATGGGATGTCCTCTACTTCAACTATCGTGGCGCATGGGGCTCGCCCGGAGACTTCTCATTTACGCACGCGATCGAGGACACACACGCCGCAATCTCCTTTCTGCGCGATCCCGCCAACGCCAAGAAGTTCCGCGCCGACCCCAACTATATCGTGCTGATCGGCCACAGCATGGGCGGCATGATCGCCGCAAACGTTGGTGCAGAGGATGCTGGAATCAAAGCCATCGGGATGATCTCCGCGGCGAACATGGGCGGCATGGTGCTTCCTATGGTACTGGCGGGCAAGCAGGAGACGGCGGTCCCTTTCATCGGCCGATCGCTGGCAGCCGAGGGCGTAGCGCCGCTCGCAGGCTGCACGCCGGAGAGCCTGGCACGCGACCTGCTGGCCAACGCGAGCAAGTGGAATATTCCCGATCTCGCGCCAAAGCTCGCGTCGCGGCCGGTCTTTGTGATCACGTCGGATGATGGACTAGCCGCTGGGAGCGATGCGCTCGTCGAGAACCTGCATAAGATCGGCGACACGCAGGTGACGTCGCTGCACATTGCCACGGACCACTCATACTCGGGTTCGCGCATCGAGCTTGAGACGACTGTGCTCAACAACCTCAGCCATCTGAAGCCGTAGCCAGCGTCAGTCGAAGTGCGGCAGGTGGTGCACGTCCGACTCGGGCACCACCTCCATCGCACCGCCGGCCTTGATCCACGCCTTGAGGCCGCCGTCGATCACCTGCACGTGACAGTTCTCCTGTTGCAGCATGTGTGCGACGCGCACGCTGGTGGTGTCGCGAATACAGCTACAGTAGACGTACACGTCGCACTCCGGCGTCATGAACTCGCGCAACGCGAGCAGCTCTTCCTTCAGACGATGCGGTTCCACGCGGATCGAGTTTTTGATGCGCTGCATGCCGGGATCGTAGTAGCCATGGCTCCGTACATCGGCGATGATGATCAGCCGATCCGAACTCTCCGAGGCGAGCGTCTGCATTCGTTCCCGCAGGCTCTCTGCCGAGATCTTTTCGATCTCTTTGTACCGCCGCGCACGCAGCGTAAAGATCATGACCGTCGCTGCGTATCCAAGGATCAGCACGAGGACGACGAAGAGCACTGCATGCCCGGCCCGCTCGATCCATCCGGCGATGTCGCGGATGAACCGGCTGAAGACATATCCGACGGCTAGCCACGAGGCGCAGTAGAGCAACGTGCCGCTCACATCCAGCCGCAGGAATCGCGCAAATCGCATGTTCAGGCTACCCGCCAGTGGAGCCGCCATCGCGCCTAGTCCAGGAACGTACTTCGCGAAGAGCAGCGTCTTCGGGCCGCGCCGATAGAAGTAATCTGCCGAGCCGAAGATGCACGCCTCCGGGTTCACAGAGACGCGGCACATCCACGCCAGCAGCCACCAGCCTGTGTATCGGCCGCCGAAGTAGAGCAAGATGTCTCCGGCCAGTGCAGCTAACACGGCAACGGCGAGTACGCCGCCGATCCGCAGATCGCCATGGGCTGCCGCACCGGCGGCCAGCAGCGTGATCGCCATCGGTAGCGGAATCCCTATCGCCGCGAGGAAGAGTGTGACGCCTGTGACCGCGTATCCATGATGTGCAATGACGCCGATCAGGTCCATGAGCCTACTCCCCGGGGTAACAGCAGAGTTCGATGCTGCCTGCTACAAGCTTACTCGTCAAGCAGATCTTCAAAACTCCAGCCGCACCCCGAGCTGTACCTGGCGCTCGCGTGCCTCGCTCGTCCCCGCTGCGGTAAACGTACCAAAGGGATTGACATTTAGGCCCTCTGCCGCGACGGTTGCCGCATCCTGAAACACCAGCGGCGTGACACCGCTAACTTCTGTTCCAACCAGAAACGCACGCTGCTGCACGCCGGAATAGTTCACTCGATTGACGACGTTGAAGACCTCCGCCACGCCTTTGAGACGCACGCGTTCCGTTACCTGCACGGAGCGGCTAAGCCGCAGGTTGACGTGCATCGTATCCGGCAGTCGCAGCGTGTTGCGCCCCACGGTAGGTAAGTACGCCGCTCCGCCTGAGCCGTTGATGCTCTCGTATCCACCGCTCAGCCGCGTGCCGCCGAAGATGTCGTAGCTGTAGGGGCGACCGCTGCTCTCGGTAAAGACCGGCGCAGCCTCCCAGCCGTTCGCAGCAACGCGCAACCAGTGGCTCTCCGCCGCGACAATGGGCCGCCACGCTACGCTGGCCATCACTCGATGCGGATAGTTCAGGCTCGACAGCCCCTTGTCGTACCCGACCTGAAAGGGGTCGAACTGCGCATTCGTACGGGGCACGCCGCTGGCCATCTGTCCGTAGTCGATCGCCTTCGCCCAGGTCCAGTTCACGCGCAGGTCAAGGCCCGAGCGCGTGGTGCGCCGTGCCTCCAGCACCAGCGCGTGATACGTTCCGTTGCCGTTCGAGACGATGTCCGTCACCGGACCGAAGCTGGTGCTCACACGCGACGTATACACCGGCACGACGAACTGCTCGCCATCCTTCACCCCCAGCGCACCTGTGCCTCCACTGAGTTGAAAGATGCGCGTCGCTGTCGATGGCGCGATGTTGATGTCCCGTGAGTTCGGAAGCTCCCGGTCGCTGTTCATCCGATAGCTCAGGCTCCCGACGATGCCTGCACCAACCTCATGCTCCACGGAGATGCTGCCCTGCTGCACCTCGGGCAGACGGAAGTGGTGATCGAAGATCGTCGCCGAGGTGGTCGCCGCAACCGCCGCAGGAGGCGCAGACACGTAGGCGCACGCATAGCCGAAGCCCTGGTTCGCCACCTGTGGGCAAAGCGTCTCGGTGCTCGATACGATCCGCACATGCGTCGTCGAAGAGGCCAGCGCCGAGCCTTGCAGCGCGCTCCAGATCGTCGTCCCCGGCAGCCTGCCAAAATAAAGCCCGTAGCCTGCATGGACGACCCAGCCGCGACGTCCGAACGGTTGCCACGATACGCCGACACGCGGCCCGAAGTTGTTGCCATCCTCCGGGTAGACGCTCGTCGAGCCGATGGTCCCGAAGACCGCATCGAGCGCGGCGTTCGGCGTCTGCGGAGGCGGCAGTTGCTGATACTCGTACCGCACGCCGAGGTTCAGCGTCAGCCCCGGCCTCATGCGCCAGTCGTCCTGCACGAAGACCGCTGACTCGTGCGTGTCGAAGCTCGTGCTCTGTTCGCCGAAGCTCTGGCTGAACGAGCGAAAGCAGAAGTCATGCACCCTTGCCGTGATCGACGGACAACCACCGTTCGGATAGGCGTGCACGTTGAAGGTGTAGTCGGTGATCCAGTCGACGAGCCCGCCCGCGTGACCGCCCGTAACGCCGCTGTCGTAGCTGAAGGTCCCCTCCTGATTGTTGAGCGTGTCGATGAGATCGTGCACCAAGCTGAAGTCGCCGCCTACGCGCACCAGGTGCCGCCCCTTCATCCACGCGAAGGTGTCCACCAACTGGAGCCGTCGCTCGTCGGGATACGCCTTGCGCCCCAGCGAGGCGGGCGTGCCGAAGAGCAGGCCCTGCGGCGCGATGCTGATCTCAGGCGCGTATCCGCCCGGCCCGATTGCCGGCTCCTGCGGCAGCGGTGCCTGCGCCGGCTCAGACTGAAAGTCGCGCCCGTACTGCACGCGCAGCTCGTTGCTGAAGTGCAGACTGAGAAGTGTCGTCCACCGCGCCGTAGCTTCGTCCACGCTGCCATCGTTGTTCCCCAGACTCGCCATGCCACGCGCCACCACCGCCGCCGTCGTCGCACCAGCGGGCGAGCTCCACACCGCATGGTTGTACTGCCCGCCGATGGTGTTCTTCCCGTTCACATGCCAGTCCAGCTTGCCGAAGACGACCGCCTGGTCTTGCCGCCGCGGCACCTGTCCGGTCAAGCTCGACAGATAATTGAGCGCCGCGTTCATCTTGCTGCGTGTGACGCCACGTGTCCCCAACAGAGCCGTCTGGGTCGCCGTCAGCGCATAGAACGCCGCATCCGCAGGCGACGACACAGCCGGAAACCCGCGCCGCTGCTGGTCATACGCCGCAAAGTAAAAAAGCCGTCCGGGCAGCACCGCGCCGCCCAACGTACCGCCAAACTGTTGGCGCAGATCCTGCGGCTTCACGATACTCGACGCGATGACGCCATCGGTATACGTCGTCTGCACCGAAAACGGATTGGCCGCGCCCCACGCGCTCTCACGGATGGTCAGAAACCCCGTCCCGTGCAGCTCATCCGTCCCGCTCCGTGAGATCGCCGTGACCACGCCGCCCGCCGCATGGCCATACAACGCCGAGTAGCCCTGCTCGCTCAGCCGGAACTCCCGCACCGCCGCCTGCGAAAAGGTATACGCCGCTCCCGCATGGCGACCCTGTCCGATGCCCTCGCCACTGCTGCCGCCAGAGAGAACCGAGCCTCCCTGCTCCGCATCGTCCTCCGTTTCGCGGCCCGCGCCTGCGCCCGTCCCCACCGGCACCGACCCGAAGCTCTGGTCATGGCTGACGCCGTCGATCTGGCTGCTGTTCTGCGTCGCCGGTAGCCCGCGCAATGTCAACAGGCTCTGCCCGTCGGCGTCGGGATCCGCATGGGTTGTAGGCGACTCAAGCGCAAGCTCCTGCCAATCGCGCCCCTCCACCGGAAGACCGTCCAGCTCAGACGGATGGACGACCGTCGCATCCGGGTCGCGCTGGAGGAGATTCGTCTGCTTCTGCAACAGCTTCTTTCGATGCTTGCCGTGTGGCGCGGCGACCACATCGCCCACCTGCACCTCTGTCATCCGGCCCAGCTCCACCACGGCCTCCAGCTCGACGAAGCCGGTATAGCCGGGGGCACGCGCACTCAGCCGGTACACGCCCGGCGGAAGGCCAATGAGGAGGAACTCGCCCTTCTTGCCCGAAACCACGGTACGCTGCACGCCCCCTTCGCCCTCGAGCAGGACCTCCGCTCCAGCAATAACCTCGCCCTCGCCCGCAACGACATGGCCGCTGATGGCTCCATCGACCGACGACTGCGCAGACACACGCAGGCACGCGGCCCCTGAGAGAGCCAGCAGCATGAGCGGAACGAGCCTTCGGATTGCCGTGCGAAAAAGCCCTCGGGCACGCCCGACCGGCATGGTCTCTCCGTCGCAACACGCACAGCGCAGCGGAACGCAGGAGAGAGG
Organism: Granulicella arctica; assembly: GCF_013410065.1. Classification (NCBI taxonomy): domain Bacteria; kingdom Pseudomonadati; phylum Acidobacteriota; class Terriglobia; order Terriglobales; family Acidobacteriaceae; genus Granulicella; species Granulicella arctica. The sequence goes on along the minus strand of NZ_JACCCW010000001.1, from coordinate 1,233,751 downwards.
CAACGATCAGGCCCATCGCTGCCCATAACGATCCGGACAGGATATTGCCGCAAGAAGAAAGGTGATATCCGCAGGGTAACACTTTCCCATATTGGAAAGCGTCTTCTTCTAAAAGCTCTTCGGCAAAGAAAAAGGACGGCAGCCGAAGCCACCGCCCTCGGATTTAGACCCGACTCCTAGAACAGGAACTTGAAGCCGATCTGCACCTGCCGCGGCGTGTAGAGGAAGCCGCTCGAGTTGGAGTTGGTCGGTGTGCCAAACAGGGCCGTGCTTCCGGTTCCCGACTGGAACGTCGCCGTGCTCGTGTTCGGGTTGACCGTCGCAGTCCCCGACTGTAGCGCATATGCCAGGTTCTGCACGTTGGTTACGTTCTGGTGGTTGTACAGGTTGAACAGATCGAGCCGCAGCTCGGCGTGGTAGCGCTCCGTAAAGGAGATCTGCTTCTGCACTCGCAGGTCCTGCACAATGTCCCTCGGGTACTTGTAGGTGTTGCGTCCAATCTCCGGAATGATATTCGAAGAAAGCCCCCCCGCTCCATTCCAGCTGCTGTTCAGCGCTCCATAAGAAGCATAACCGCTGAGCGTCGCCGAGTAAGGCAGTCCGTTCTGCAACTGAAACGCGCTGTTCAGAGCCCAGTCGTTGGCCAGATACTTCACAAAGTTGGTGCTCTTCGTGTTGGGCAGGTTGTACAGCACATACCCCGCAATACGGTTCGGAACGTTGTAGTTCGAATTACCATAGTCGGCTTTCTGGCCACCATACGGGTCGTACTGGTTGTTGGTCGTCGTGTTCGTCGTTGCATTCTGGTTGAAGTCGAGCGCATGCGACCATACATAGTTCACATCGAACTGTAGGTTCTTCAAAGACCGGTTCTGAATCTCACCGACCAGCGCGTTGTAGTTCGAGTTGATGTTGCTGGCCACCTCAGTGATGCTGGTGAACTTCGTGGCAACCGTATTGAACAAAGCCGTGTTGCCATACGAGGTGTACTGCGGAACCACGTAGGTCGCGCCGTTCTTCAGAGGACCCTTACCACTCGTGTCGGAGATGGTGATTGTGGTCGGCGTTGTAGTCGGGTTAAGGTTCTGATCGATGAAGTTCGTCAGCTCACGGCCAAGCGCACCGAGGTAGCTCACCGAAAGCACCGTCCCTCTGCCAAGCTCTTGCTGGACCAGCAAGTCGAACTCGTGAACCATCGGGTTCTGCAAGTTGGAAGCAAGATAGTAAGAGCTCGGCGTCGGTGGCGTCACCGGTGGGATGACGTTCGGAAAGACAGGAGCGCTCGAAGAAGCCGGCTTCAGCGATGCCGTGAACTGTCCGAGCGGGCTGCCTGTGTTGAGCAGCACGTTCAGCAGCACACCGTTGGTGATACGACCGTAGTACATGCCGTAGCCACCACGCAGTACCGTCTTGCCGCTTCCATAGACGTCATATGCAAAGCCGATGCGAGGCCCGATGTTGTTATTATCGCTTGGCGCATTCGTCAGTCCGGGATACGGATTAAAGGTTCCGGAGGTCGCGGTCAAGGTTGCGTTCGCAGAGTTGCCCGGCAGGTTCTCCTTGTCGTAGCGCACGCCCAACTGGAGTGTCAACCGCGGAGTGACCTTCCAGTTATCCTGCGCGAACACACCGTAATCGAACGTCGAGACCGCAAACACAGGAGGTCCGAAGCCCTGCGCGAACGTGCTGTAGCAGGGAGACTTACCCACCGCTGTTTGCGTCGAGGTCCCCGCCGCCAGCGCCGTGCTGTTGCAGCTATCAGTCGTCTTGCCCTCACTCGCCAGGTCGGCGAGGAAGTTGCCGATATAGCCATACGTAATGTAGCCGTTGCTCTCGTAGGTGTTATTGATCAGGTCGTAGTTATGGACCGAGTCCAGCCCGAACTTGAAGCTGTGGTTGCCACGGTTCACATAGAGCGTATCGCCCACCTGCCACTTGCGCTCATCCGGCAGCGCCTTGCGGTAAGAGTAGTACGGCGAGCCGAGGTAGAACCCGGTCGAGGTCGCCAGCGCCACCTCCGGAACATTGCCGCCGGACCCCGTCAGGTACTGCTTGGTGAACGCGCTGTACGGCTGCTGCGATTCGTCGTTCAGCTCGCGGCCATACTGATACAGAAGCTCGTTGCTGATATTCGAGTTCACGAGCGTCGTCAACTTTGCCACGCCGTAGTCCAACTTTACGAAGTCCATGCCGAAGGTATCGACAGCATAGTTGTTCGTCGCCTGCGTCTGCACGCCGCCCGGCGAATCCCAGCGTAGCCGGTTATAGAGAAGGCTGACATGGTTCTTGTCGTTGATCTGGTAGTCCAGCTTCGGCATGTTCACTTCCTGATCGCCTGTGCGCGGTACGCTGCCCAGATCGGAGAGAAGCGTCACAAGGCCATTGCCGTATGCCGTCGCGCCGGCCGCATAGCTCGTAAGTCCCTCGCGAGCCGCCAGGGTGCAGGCATAGCTATCCAGGGTATAGTTCGCAAAGTAGTTCGAGGCGGTCGACTTGGCGCTGCCAGTCAGGTATCCGGTAGTCAGGTTGCAGGTCGGTGATCCGTTGAGGCCGGCCAGGCTGGCATCAGGCTGGCTGAAGAACGCCGACGGCGAGTTAGCCTTCGCTGTACCGGGAAAGTCACGGTGATGCTGGTCGTAGGTGTACTGCCAGAACAGCTTGTCCTTGATCAGTGCTCCGCCTGCGGTAAAGCCCCAGATCCTGCGCGAATCCTTCGGCTTGTACGGCACCGGCGTAAACGTGTAGGCGCCGGTCGAAGACTGCGACTCGATCGTATTCGTCGTATACGGATTGAACGCGCCCCAGCTGCTCTCGCGGTCGTAGAAGTACGCCTGCCCATGCAGCGAGTTTCCGCCGCTCTTGGTCACCGAGTTGATCACACCGCCGGCGGCGCGGCCAAACTCCGCCGGAAACACGCCCGTGTTCACCTGGAACTCGCGGATCGCCTCGGGCGGCGTCGAGTACGCCTCACGTGTGCGCCCGCGCTCCTCCGAGTAATAGGCCTGATTATCATCCGCACCGTCGATCAGCACGTTATTCAAAATTGGGCTGATGCCGCGAACGCTGACCAGACCGAAGCCGTTCGAGTCCGACACCACACCGGGAGTCGTCAACGCCAGACTCGACCAGCGAAGATTGTTCACCGGTACATTCTCGAGCGCCCGCTGATTCAGGTTCGACGAAAAATCCGGGGAGTCGAAGTTCAGAATCGGAGCCGACGCCGTCACCTCCACGACCGAGCTCGATTCGCCGGTTGCCAGCTTCGGAGAGATCTCGGTCAGTTGACCCACCTGCACACCTACCTTAGTCGTTTTGGATTCGCTGAACCCGGAGCTGTTTACCGTCACCGTATACGTGCCCGGCTCCAACAACGGCGCCTTGTAGTAGCCGCTCGCATCTGCCGTCAGATGGATCTCGGCGTTCGTCGCATCATTATGGATCGTGACACTGGCCTGGCCGATCACGGCACCGGTCGTATCGAACACAGTTCCGCCGATCGCACCCTGCGTCGAGGATTGCCCAAACATCGGGGCTACTGTCAGACCTGCTACTACAAGAGCAACTGCTACCTTCAATTTCAACATTCTGGTCTCCTGAAAACGTTTGTCCCGGTCCGTTGGCAGACGTATGGATACGCTCCGCCCCGGCCGATCGGTGTTCCTAAAATTCCCATGGCTTCGGCGATGCTCGCTCCCAAAGCCTCTTGTATCGCTGGAGTTTGCAGCCTAAGTCGCCATAGCTCATAGAAACAATGGTCATAGTGTCAAAAACGAGGACTATTTTTACTCACACTCAATTAAATGCACGGCCCGCCTTGCTTCTGGCTGGGGGTCCGTGTTGCTTGCATAGGTTGACCTTCTCATAGCTATATCAATAGAGGATTACGGTTTCGTATCCATCGCGTCGCTGCCATTCGTATCATGCGGAATGGTCCACGCGCCTCAAGCTAGGTGTATGTGTGCGGGTAGTTTACCGTAGTTCCGGTACACTGAATATTGCAATGTTTATCGATGAAGCAAGAATTCGCATCAAGGCCGGCGACGGCGGCAATGGCTGCATGGCCTTCCGGCGCGAGAAGTTCGTTCCCCGCGGCGGTCCCTCGGGCGGCGACGGCGGCCACGGCGGCGACATCCTCATGTCGTCCTCGCTGAGCCACAACACCCTCGTCCACTTCCGCTTCAACCCCGAGCACAAAGCGGAGCGCGGTGGCCACGGCCTCGGCTCCAACTGCTCCGGACAGGCAGGCGAGCATACCAATCTTAAAGTCCCCATCGGCACGCTGCTCTACGACGACACCACCGGCGAGCTCATCCACGACTTCACCCGCGCTGGCGAGACCATCGTCATCGCCCGCGGCGGACGCGGCGGACGCGGCAACCAGCACTTCGCTACATCGACCCATCAGGCTCCCCGAGAGCATGAGCTCGGCCGCGCCGGAGAAGAGCGCAACTACCGCCTCGAGCTGCGTCTGCTGGCCGACGCAGGCCTGGTCGGCTACCCCAACGTCGGCAAGTCCACGCTCATCTCGCGCATCTCCGCCGCCAAGCCCAAGGTCGCCAACTACGCCTTCACCACGCTCGAGCCGAACCTCGGCGTCGTCCAGATCGGCGACTGGCCTCATGTGCAGTCCTTCACCGTCGCCGACCTGCCCGGCCTCATCGAAGGCGCGCACCTCGGCCACGGCCTCGGCATCCAGTTCCTGAAGCACATCGAGCGCACCAGCGTCGTCGTCCACCTCGTCGATGTCTCCGACGGCTCAGGCCGTCCTGACCCGGTTGAAGACTTCAAGGTCATCACCGCCGAGCTGAAGTCCTTCCACCCGGCGCTCGCCGCCAAGCCCACGATCCTGGTAGCTGCCAAGGCCGACGTAGCCAACCCCGACAAGCTGAAGAAGCTGACCGCCATGGCCAAGCGCCGCAAGCTACCCTTCTTCACCATCTCCGCCGTCACCGGCGAAGGCGTGGAGCCGCTGAAGTTTGCCATCGCCGATCTCGTCACCGCGCACCGGCCCATCCAGCTTGAACCCGAACCGGTCACCCCCACCAAGCTCAAGCCGCACTACCCCCCGCCCGCACCGTCCTCTCGCGGCCGAGGGTAGAGACCTCCTCGTCGCCGCTAGACCCGAGGAGCGGTGTGCACCTGACCGGTAAATCGATCCTTGAGCCGAAGCATGGGCCTCTCCAAAACACGGTAGCTGATCGTCGAAAGAATCACGGTGCACGAGAACGCGACGAACAGCGTTACGGGATACGCATGCTTCGGGAAGTACCGGTTTGCGAAGTAGGAATAGAAGTCGTGCAGCAGGTCGTGGTAGACATAAAAGCCATAGCTGACAATGCCGAGAGCGCGGAGCGGCTTGAAGCTCATGATGCGGCCAAGCAGACTGCCGGGATGGATGCACTCCAGGATTAACGCCGCCGCGAATGCATCGATCAGCGTAAACCCAAGAATGCCGATCCAGTTGGACGCCGACCCTTCGAGCGGAAGCCGCAGCAGTTTGATCGACACCAGATACAGCCCCACAAAGAGCGCCGCTGACACTGCAAGCAATGGACGCCTAATGCGCCGAACAAGCACCTGCTCCGGGCCGCGCAGGCAAAGCGCAATGAGACCTCCGATAAGCAGTGCATCGATACGTGTCGGAAGGCTCCTGTAGAAGAGCTCCATGTGGAGCAGTGGCGCCGGAAGAACCACGCTCAGCAACCATCGAACAAGCGGCAGGACGAAGATCACGCCGATACAGATCTTCATCAACGTCTCGCGCCGTCGAACCTGGTACACCACAAACGGCCATATCAGATAAAACTGCTCTTCGACGCACAACGACCAGAAATGTCCGATGTAGAGATGCATCGGGCCTCCGAACCACGCGTTAACCACAGGCCCGAAGGTGATCCAGTCAAACCGGTAGGGATTGCCCGGAATATGTAGGAAGAGAAAGCGCGCATAGTTGCCGACATACATGGGCCAGAGCGCCCATCGCCAACTCCACTGCCATTGGGCGACAGGAGTGAGAAGAAGAATCGCGATCCACACGGCATAGTAGAGGGGAAAGATGCGCAGCGTGCGCCGGATATAGAAGTCTCGATAGCGATGCGGCCTGTGCTGGCTGTCGTAGAGGATTCCCGTGATGAGAAAGCCCGAGAGCACAAAGAAGATGTCGACGCCCGTCCAGCCCCAGCCGAAAACGAAGGCTCTGCCCGCTCCATAGTGCTGGAAGAACACCATGATGACGGCCAGGGCACGCAGACCATCGAGGGCAACATAGTAGGCGGACCGGGCATTCGCGGCGACGGGTGGCTTCTCGGTCGTCATAAACATTCCGACATGCCCACTATACTTGCTCCGCATTCGGCGTATCCTACGCAGGATGCCTAGCGCGCCAACATCTCCGCATACTCCCTCCACCAGACTCGTCTCGCTCGATGTCTTTCGCGGGCTGACAATCGCCGGGATGATTCTCGTTACCGACCCCGGAACCTACAGCGCCGTCTACCCTCAGCTTCGCCACGCCGAGTGGATGGGAGCCACGGCGACGGACATGATCTTCCCCTCCTTCCTCTTTATCGTCGGCGTCGCGATCACCCTGTCCTTCAGCTCCCGCATCGCACGCGGCGAAGATCGCCGCCGACTCGCCGGGCACGTCCTTGTGCGAGCCGTTATCCTCTTCCTCCTCGGCCTCGCCGTCAACGGCTTCCCCGACTACAACTGGCACACCCTGCGCCTGCCCGGAATCCTCCAAAGGATCGCCGTCTGTTATCTCTGCGCCGGCCTTCTGTATCTGTTCGCAAGCAAACCTAAGCAGCAGGAGTCGGCATCGCCAGCTACACCACGCGTCATCCTCTTCGCGACGCTCATCATCGGACTCCTCGCGCTCTACTGGGCGCTGCTCCGCTGGGTTCCTGTTCCGGGCCTCGGTGCGGGCAGGCTCGACAGCTACGGCAACCTGCCCGCCTATATCGACCGCACCCTCATCGGAACCAGACACATGTGGCCCTGGGGTCTCACCCCGGGCATGGGCGTGACCTACGATTCGGAGGGTTTCCTATCGACCCTGCCCGCACTGACCAACCTCCTGATCGGCGTGCTCACCGGCGAATGGATGCGCACGCAGCAGTCGGGGGAAAAGAAGGCGATTGCCCTCGCACTGGCCGGCCTCGCGCTGCTGCTGGCTGGTTGGTTCCTAAGCCCCCTGCTGCCACTGAACAAACGCATCTGGACCAGCACCTTCGCGCTCTTCAGCAGCGGCATCAGCCTGCTCCTGTTCTCGTTCTTCTATGTTGTCGTTGACCTGTACCGCTCCCGCTGGTGGACGCCGCCCGCACTGGTCCTCGGGACCAACGCCATTCTCGCCTTCGCGCTCTCCAGCGTCATCACGACGCTCAGCGACCGCCTCCACATCTCCGGCGGCTCGCTGACCCTCCATCAAGCTGGCCAGCAACTCTTCGCCTCATGGCTCTCGCCGATCCACGCATCACTGACCTACGCCATCGCCATCGTGCTGCTCAACATCGCGATCATCGTTCCGCTCTATCGCAAGCGCATCTTCCTTAAGATCTGAAGATCTGTTTAAAAACTTCCATTCAGGGAGTTTCTACGGTTAGATTTTTTACGTCGTCATCCTGAACGTAGTGAAGGACCCCTGTATTTCGTCGTTGCTTGTTCCAGGCAGGACGATTTGCAGACAACCTTACCGAAGTTTTAGACAGTTTCTGAGCAACGCCCGCGTCTTACAATCACCTATGCGCGTTGCTTTCTTCGGCGGCACCTTCGACCCGATCCACCGTGGCCATCTCGCCATCGCCGCCGCCGCCGCCGACCACCTCGCCCTCGATTCGATCCTCTTCGCCCCCACCGGCCTGCAGCCGCTCAAGCTCAGCGGCTCCACCGCGACCTTCGACGACCGCCTCGCCATGACAACACTCGCCTGCGCCACCGACCCACGCTTCGAGCCCTCCACCCTCGACGCCCCCCGCGCAGACGGCTCCCCCAACTACACCGTCCACGTCCTCACCGCCCTGCGCGAACAGCTCCCCACCGCCACTCTCTTCAACCTCGTCGGCCTCGACAGCTTCCTCGACCTGCCCCGCTGGCATCAGCCCCACCGCCTCCTCGAGCTCACCGAGTGGATCGTCGTCAGCCGCCCCGGCTACACCCTCGACCTCTCAGCTTTCACCCCAGCACAACGCACCCGCATCCACCCACTCGACTCCGTCCACGAAGACGTCTCCGCCACCGAGCTGCGCCATCGCCTCCAACACGGCGACCCCTGCCTCGACCTCATCCCCGCATCAGTCTCCACCTACATCGAGGCCCATCGCCTCTACCGCTAGCTGCGCAGAAACAGCGGCCATCTCCGTCGCGCAGCCCTAAGGATAACTTCCAGATAGCCCGTGATTTAGGAATGACAAGTCAAACTGGCGCATTCGTAAAGAGGAACCCCTGACGATTGATTCGGAGCACGGGGCGTACGAAATGTATTAGGCTTCCATCAACGCGTAATCGATCCAGAAAAGGCAGGTTCCAATGCGCACTCTTCTGAATGATCTCTCCTTCGCACTTCGTCAGCTCAACAAACATCGTGTCTACGCCGTGACGGCAATTCTCTCGATGGCTCTTGGGATCGGTGCAACAGCCGCTGTCTATAGTGTCCTTTATGGCGTCCTGATTGACCCCTACCCTTATCGAGAGGCCAACAGTATGGCCTTCGTCAACCTTTATGACAAGGCCGGGCACGCTCAGGGAGGTATCTCCTTCACCATGGCCCAGGTCGATGAAGTGCGCAAAGCAAAGTCCGTCGAAGCTGTGATCGCAGAACGCAATGTCGACATGACTTCGACGGACGCCGAACTTCCACAGACCACGAAGGTTCTTCAAATGACCGGGAATGGATTCGACTTTTTGGGTGCTCCGCCGCTGCTTGGCCGTACCTTTACGTCGAACGAAGCACCAGAAGGATCTGCTCCCCCTCCCGTGGCCGTCATCAGCTATCTCTTCTGGAAGAGCCATTTCGCTTCAAGCCCTGCGGTGCTTGGCAAGACACTCGAACTCGATCATCAGCAATACACCGTAATTGGCGTCGTCGGCCCTCGGTTCACGTGGACAGACGCTGAGGTCTATGTCCCCTTGCCGGGATCTGTCGACCCAAAGGAGCGGATGCAGACTCTCATCCGTCTCCGCCCTGAGGCCTCACTTGCGACCATCAGCGGAGAGATGGAAAGTCTCGTTCAACAGTTCGGGCGAGACAATCCAAATCTGCTGCCGCACGATGGCTTCAGGATTAAGGTCGAGAGCCTCAACGATTCTCTGCTCGGCGAGTTCAAAGGGACGCTCTTTCTGCTCTTCGCCGCGGTAGCCCTGCTTCTGCTCATCGGATGTGGCAATGTCTCGATCCTGATGCTCGCTCGCGGTACGGCACGACAACAGGAGCTAACGATGCGCTCCGCACTCGGAGCTTCGCGCTTCCGCATCGTTCGTCAACTCCTCACGGAGTCGGTCCTTATCTCCATCGCTGGAGGCGCGCTCGGAATCGCGATTGCCTACTTGGCCATTCATCTCATCACTGGCCTCCTGCCCGAATACTCTATCCCGCATGAGGTTGTGATCGCCCTCAACATGCCGGTGTTATTTTTCAGCGTCGCTGTCTCCGTAGCTACGGGCATCGCCGCTGGTCTATTCCCAGCGCTACAGTTCTCCAACCCGCGTCATAGCCACATCGCCCAGACAGGCGACACACGGACAGCTACTTCCAAAGGATCTCGAATCCGGACCGCGCTTATCATCGGTCAGATCGCGCTCACCGTGCTGTTGCTTGCCGGCGCAGGCGCAGCCATGCGCACCTTTCTTGAAGCGCACAACGCTCATCTGGGCTTCGATCCTCATAACCTACTTCTGATGGATCTCAATCTTCCTGAGCACCAGCCCAACACGGCAACCTGGGAATCCCGTGTCAGCTACTACGATGCCCTCACAGAAAAACTGAAAGCAACTCCTGGCGTCACAGGAGTGTCCCTCTACATCGGTGGAACGGCTCCGCGTGGCAATTGGATGCAGCCCATCGGCATTGTAGGCACACCGACGACGGACAGCACCCGTGCGGGAGTGCGCCTGGTCAGCGAGGAGTACCTCTCCGTGATGCGAATCCCCTTGCTACGGGGACGTTTCCTGTCACATGATGATGTCCTTCATGGAGCACACGTCGCCATCGTCAGCAAGACCTTCGTCAACCAATATCTTCCGAATATCGATCCCATCGGACGGCTCATCACACCAAAGCAACTCTCCCAGTTGCCTCCCACGGCACTCTCCGCACCCAACGCCGACCAGCCCTTTCAGATCATTGGTGTCGCCGATGACATTCGCAACGATGGGCTTCACAGACCTTCGCTTCCTCAGGTCTATATTCCCTCGACGATCGTACTCTTCGATTCGACCGGAATCCTGGTTCGGACGGCTGCCGACCCGCGCCAGTCCATCCACGCTCTGGCAACTAGCATCCGTTCCTTCAACGCGAATCAGGCTGTGAGTGAAATCTACGCCTACGAGGATTTCCTTTCCGAGTTCATCTGGTCCTTCGACCGTTTTATCTCTATCCTCTTCAGCATCTTCTCCACTGTCGCCCTCTCGCTGGCCGCCATAGGTCTCTTCAGTGTCGTCGCTTACACGGTTGAGCAACGAACCCGTGAGATTGGCATCCGTCTGGCGCTTGGAGCGCAACGATCCAGCGTCCTCATCCTCGCCTTAGCATCAACTGTATGGTCGACTGGCATTGGCCTGTGCATCGGGATTGCCCTGAGCGTTGGGCTGAGCGACTTCGTCTTCCAGTGGACACAGAGCAGTATGAGAAATGCATCCGTCCTCATGCTGATCTCCCTTGTCTTCTTACTGGCTTCAGCAATTGCCAGCTTTCTACCAGCACGCAGGGCAACCCGGGTCGATCCGATGATCGCACTGCGTGCGCAGTAGCGGCCGTTCTCTGAACGCTGAGAACATCACAAAGCAAACTCCGCAAATTGCTGGCATCGCTCGCCGCGACCCGCTACCATAAAGGATTGAAGGAGCACCATGGCATCGATTGAAAGCAACCAGCTCCTCGCCGCTGCCGCAGCAGCCTGCGAAGACAAGAAGGCCGAGGACATTCGGATCCTCGCGCTCGACCCGGCCGAGAGCGGCCTCACCGACTACTTCCTCATCTGCAACGGCACCAACGACCGGCAGAACGTCGCCATCACGGACGAGATCGAGATCCGCCTGAAGCGCGAGTTCGGCGTCTATCCGAACTCCGTCGAGGGCCGCCGCAACGGCGAGTGGATCCTCATGGACTACGTCGACTTCATCGTCCACGTCTTCTCCGCCGAGAAGCGCGCCTTCTACGGCCTCGAACGCCTGCGCAAGACCGCAACCAGCCTCAGCATCGAAGAGCTGAACGCCGAGATCAAAGCAAAGATCGCCGCCAGCCGCGCAACCAAACCGGCAAAGAAAGCGGTTGCAAAGAAAGCTCCCGTGAAGAAAACCTCGGCAAAGGCCATAAAGACCATCAAGCCTGCGGTAAAGAAAACGACGAAGGCCGTGAAGAAAACTATAGCGAAGAAAGCTACGGCGAAGAAATCGAAGTAACTTAGCTATACAGCCACAGATACAAAGAGAAAGGCCCTCCGAACTGGGGGGCCTTTCTTCCTGAAACCACTACAAACAGAGCCTAGAATGTCAACTTTCCGGCCAATTGCAGCGTGCGCGCATTGCTCTTGAAGATCAGCTCTGGATGGTTGAATGCAGGGTTGCCCGCCGTCTGGAATGCATACGAGCTTGTGAAACTGTTAGTGTTCACGTTATTCAGCGAGCCCGGAATATACTGCGGATGGTTCAGCACATTGAATGCCTGCGCTTGGAACTCAAATGCAATCCGTTCGGTGATGTTCAACCGTTTGGTCGCCGCCAGGTCCACGTCGTCGATCGGACGAATCGGCAGCGTATTCCGAGAAGCGGTCGGCAGCGTACCTGCGCCAGCCTGGATGTAGTATGCGTTCGGTGTTACTGCTACATACCCCACCAGATTGCCAGAGCAGGTCGTCGCCGGTGCCGTGCAGTTACCCGCTAGCGTCGTGCTGTATACCGCTTTCACGCTGGAACTCGTCCCTTTCACACCGTTCGGGTTGATGATCGTACGATCGATTGCCGAGCCTGAATCGCCGTTAAGGTTCGAGTTCACCCCTGAAAGTGTCGTCGCGTACTCTGGCGACTCGTAGGTATAAATCGGCGAGAAGACCCAGTTACCTGCCAGGTTCTTCAGCAGGTAGTTCGAGTGCTTGAAGTAAGGAAGATCGTAGACTGCGGCGATCGTCAAACGATGAGTCCGGTCGAGCGCCGAACGGCCGTAATCCGCCGCAACGTTCTGCGAGTTCTGAGGACGACGTGGCGAGAGTACCGTCGCGAACACCTCGGCCGTTGCATCGTCAAGCGTTTTGCTCCACGTGTATGCTGCGTTGACGGAGAGCCCATTCTGAAACCGTCGCTGTAGCGTCCCGGCAAGGCCGTTATAGTTTGACTGGGAGTAGGGCTGATACGACGTGATCTTGCCGGTGAATCCGGCCGCCTCATAGGCAGGCAGGATATTTGACAGCGCTTGGATCGCCGACAGCGTATTCGCATTGGGTGACGTCGCAACCGACGTTCCACCGCTGAGCGAAGTCGTCAGCTGATTTGCTGCTGTTACACGTGGCTGCACATTTATCTGGTCCTGTGTAGGCAGATGGATGCCACGTGTCCCAAGATACCGGATCTCTGCAGTGTAGTTTGAGCCGATCACCCGCTGTACCCCCAGAGACCACGTCTCCGCGTATGGCAGTTGCTGGTTCGGTAGATATGCCGAGGTCGCCGCCTTCTGCCCAGCCAGGTCGTTCGTGAAGGTGTTCAGCGTGCCCGTGCCCGCCGGCAGACCGCCGTCCTTCAAAAAGTCAGGATCGCCAGGGTTTTTGATGCCTGTCTTTCCGTCACCCACATCGTTCGTCGACGAGTATTGTGGCGGAAAGGACAGCAGGCCAAGGTTGTCGAACAGCACGTCATACGACATGCCGAAGCCCGCGCGGATCGAAGTCTTCTCGTCAGGCGAGTAGTTCACGCCAAATCGTGGCGCAAAGTTCTTGTACTGCGGTTGAGGAGCGGTGAAATTGATCAGGCCGGCAACGCTGGCCAGACTATTCAGGCTTTGTGCCCGCTCGCCGACCGGCACCGAGGTGAACTCGTACCGCAGACCATAGTTCAACGTCAGCTTCGACGTAGCACGCCACGTGTCGTTCGCATACCCGTAGAGCGCCGTCTGGTCGCCGTAGTAGATGAAGTTACCCGTCGAGCGCTCGCCGAAGTTGGTCGGCGCCAGGTCATGCAAGTACTCTGTCAGGTAGTCCCATTCATAATCGCCACGGACGCGCTGCGTAAAGGTCTGCGGCGAGATGAACTTACGACCATCGAAGCCAACCTTGATCGTATGTCCATGATGCGTATAGATGATGTTGTTCGTAAACTGGTACATATTCTGAATCGTTGACTGCGGTGCATTGCCGTCCGGACCTACGTTGAGGCCACCCTGATCGTAAAAGGTAAGATTCGGGAAAGAGTCCAGTCCCGGAAACTGGAAGTTCCCTGCGGGGGTCGCATTTGCGTACCGGTTGAAGCCGATACGCGCCTCGTTCGTCAGGTTAGGCGAAAACGTATGATATTCGCTGATCGCGATGAGGTGATACCGGAAAGGCTGCGTCAGGTAGAACGCTGGCAATGAGGCGTTCGTGTCTGCGGAGCCCTGCGTGTTATATAGATAGCGCAACCGGAGATTGTCCTTTGGCGAGAGCGTCACATCGCCGCTCGTCGTCAACGCGTCGAAATTGATGAAGTTGGGCGCGTTCACGGCATAATTGCCAAGAGGAATCTGCACGGCTGTACCAGAACCATAGACGGGCCCCAGATCGTTGCCGCCGGGGTACGGTGTTCCCGAAGATAGTCCCGTGCCCGGGTATACAGCAACTGATTGCGCTCCGCTTGCCTGGTTAAAGCACGCACCGTCGTTCGCATCGGTTACCTGGCTGGGGGATGCCGGCATGTACTTGACGTACTCCGCCACATTAGTCGCGCTCAGATTCGGCAACCCTTGCAACGTCGTCAGACCTGCCGCCGTAGGCGTGCATAGCAAAGACTGGGTGCTCTGTCCTGTCGTCTGCCGCTCGAAGTTGCCAAAGAAGAACACTTTGTTCTTAAGGACTGGACCGCCCAGTTCGCCACCATAGCGGTTGAAATCGAAGCGGGGCTTGGCAAGCGTTTGACCCGCGGGAAGATTCGTCGCATTCAATTCTTTGTTCTGAAAGTACTCGTATCCCTGTCCATGAAAGTGGTTAGTTCCGCTCACGATGTTTGTGTTGAATTGACCGCCGGAGGAGTGACCGAACTCAGGCGAAAACTGATTTGTAATGACTGAGAACTCACCCACTGCGTTGTTCGGCACGTACACAAGCGGGCCCGTCACGCTTTTATCGTTGTTGTCGATACCCTCGATCGTGAAATTGTTGTTGCGCGGACGCTGTCCACCCACTGAAGGCCCAACGCCAATCCCGATACCGCCGCTCGAAGCCACGTTCGGACTGAGCAACGCAAGGTTGAGTACTCCAAGGCCCACCGTTGCGCTCGGCAACTGTTGCACCTCCTGCGTCTCAAAGGTCTGCGTCAGATTCGTCGAGGTCGTATCCAGCGTTATCGAGGCCACCGCCGACACCTCCACAACCGAGTTTGCGCTCGCCGCCAACAGCTTGAATGTCGAGCTGCTCGTCTTGTTCAGGTCGATCGCCAAACCCTTCAGCGTAAACGGCGAAAATCCACTTGCCGTCACGGTAATGTCATACGCACCTGGAGGTAAGTTGGTGATGCGCACTTCGCCGCTCGCGGAGACCTTGGCCGTATAGATGACCCCAGTGCTCTCATTCTTCGCCACCACGGTCGCATTCGGGATGACTGCGGAGGTAGCGTCCGTGACCGTGCCAACAAAGTCGCCACTCGTCGCCTGGCCAAACGCTATACCACTGCTGAAGAGAAGTGCTGCTATAAGACCTAGAAGGCGGAAATACTTCATAATGAGAGACTCTCCATAGACAAAGATCAACAAAGTGGTTCATCGGAGCGGCCGGTGAAAGCCGGGTCGGCGATGAGCCGGTTATCGGTATATTGAGAGCTAAGCATTTAGAGGGCCAAAACGATGTTCACTCAAGTCGCTGCTTTAATTCATCCACCCCACCACCGTTTCTCCCCTTTTTCGTTGCAATCTATGAATAATTGGATAGAAGCAGATAAAATCTCGATAAACACCGGAAGCCATGTAGTAGCGCCTCCAGCATGAAGATCACCCTCTCCGCCATCGTCCCACGCCGTGCGCGCTCCAAAACCGAACCCACCGACCGTCTCATCGCGGAGTACCTGGAGCGCTCCGCTCGCTACATCCCCTGCGAGTCCCAGCTCTTCGACTCCGAGACCGCTTTTTTCGACGCGTTCGATCGACAACCCGGCCGCACCCCGGCCTACATGGTCCTGCTCGATAGCCGAGGCCAGCAGCTCTCGTCGGAGGAGTTCGCCTCCCGTCTTGGCTCTCTCCGCGACACTGGCACCCAACGGATTGTCCTCGCCATCGGCCCGGCAGACGGCTGGTCAGCCGAGGCCAGTAACCGCGCGAGACTGCTCTTCTCCTTTGGCCGCATCACGCTGCCCCATCAGCTCGCTCGCATCGTCCTCGCCGAACAGGTCTACCGCGCGCTTACCATCCTCGCCGGACATCCCTACCACTCCGGCCATTAAGTACCCAGCGAATTTCGATCTCGCACCAGGCTGTTCAAAACGATCTCCTCGCTTTGCATCTTTCCGTGAAATCTATACTCTAGTCCTGCCTTTCAGGAGACCGTCTCAATGCCGTCCAGCCGCCGCCACTTCCTCGAGACCACATCCCTCGCCGCCACCTCACTTGCCCTCTCTGGAAAACGGTTACTCGCTCAGGCAGCTACCCAGGTCGACGCCCGCATCGACATCCTTCCCTCTGAGCCCATCGGCACCATCGCGCCGGAGATCTACTCCCACTTCATCGAGCATCTCGGCGGCGTCATCTATGACGGCGTCTGGGTCGGCGAAAAGTCCAAGATCCCCAACGTCAACGGCATCCGCAAGGCGTTCATCGACGCGATGAAAGCCGTTCAAGCCCCCGTCCTGCGCTGGCCCGGCGGCTGCTTCGCCGAGAGCTACGACTGGCGCGACGGCATCGGTCCCGCTGCCAAACGTCCACAGCGTTCCGCCTTCTGGGATCAGGAAGACACCAACCGCTACGGCACCCACGAGTTCATGGAGACCTGCCGCGCCATCGGCTGCCAGCCCTACCTCGCGGCCAACCTCCGCGCCCTTCCTGCACGCGATTTCTACCAGTGGGTCGAGTACTGCAACGCCCCCGCCGACTCCGGCAATACTCTCGCCAACGAGCGCGCCGCCAACGGCGACAAGCAGCCCTTCGACGTCCAGTTCTGGGGCGTCGGCAACGAGAGCTGGGGCTGCGGCGGCAACCAGACCGCCGAGGAGTACGGCGAAGCCTGGCGCCGCTTCACCACCTGGTATCCGCGCTATGGCTCAGAGCCACCGGCCGGGGCCGAGCCCAGCAACCGTAAGGACCTCAAGCTCATCGCCTGCGGCCCCAACGGAGACGACGTCGCCTGGACTCGCGGCATCATGCGCTCCATCACCGCGGGCCATCTCCCCTACGGCCTCTCCGTCCACTACTACACCTCCGGCGACGCCAAACTCTTCGCCCATGGCGACGCGCTCCAGTTCGACGACGCCCACTACTACGACCTGCTCACCCGCAGCAGCTTCATGGAGAACGTCATCACCGACCACTGGGCGGCGCTCGGTGAGGTCGACACCCAGCACAAGGTCAAGCTCGTCGTCGACGAGTGGGGAGCCTGGTACGGCAAGTCCACTGAACTTAAGGGAGTCCCGTCCGGGCCACAATATAACCTCTCCCAGCAATCCACCATGCGCGATGCCCTCCTCACCGGCATCACGCTCGACATCTTCCAGCGCCACGCCGACAAGATGGCCATGGCCAACGTCGCCCAGTCCATCAACTGCATCCACTCCCTCATGCTCGCCCGCGAGGACAAGTTCACCGTCACCCCCGCCTTCCACGTCTTCCAGATGTACCTGCCGCACCGCAACGCACAGAGCCTCCGCGTCGAGTTCGCCGCACCGTCTATCACCAACACCCTCGCCACACTCTCGCCCGTCGGCGGAGCCAGCGCAGTCGGCAGCACCGCTCCAGTTCCTCGGCTCGCCGGTCTCAGCGGCTCGGCCTCCATCAAAGACAAGACCGTCACCCTCACCGTCGTCAACCCGCACCTCGACCAGCCCCTCACCACCGAGATCGCCCTCCACGGCATGACCATCGCCTCCGTCAAAGGCACCGTCCTCGTAGGCCAGAACATCCACGACCACAATGACTTCGACCACCCCAACGCTGTCCACCCCACCGCCGCCGCCACCGGCACCCCCAGCGGAGGCCGTCTAACCCACACCTTTCCCGCCGCCAGCGTCACCAGCCTCGAATTGACCCTCGCCTAAAGTCTGTTCAACACATGTCGTTGCCGAATCCGGTCTTCTCGTTGGAGGGAGCACCCTAAGCTCTAAGGGGTCACTACACCAAACATCGAAAATCGTACGCTAACGGCTCAAGGCTGAACACAGCCCACTTCAGAGAAACGCGTTTTTCGTTACTGAGTGACACTTCGGTGCGTCAATCACTCCAGAAGCTTGCCCCTATCGTGGGAGTACTAAGGAGATGCGTGAATGAAAGCTAAGGCTTTGATGATTGTGAGCGTCGCGATGACTGCTCTCTCTGCTTTAGGTCAGATACCGAAGCCAGGCTTCGGTGACAAAGGCTGCCCTGAAAAATCCTTGTTCGCGGAGAACGTAACCATTTATGGAGATGACTTCATAGAAGTGCATCAGCTACCCTCCTATGGCAGAGTGCCTGTCTATACTGTTCGCGTTTATGGGGATGGCAGGGTAGTGTGGCATGGGGAGGAGAGGGTGAGTTCAGTCGGCGATGCTTCCGCGAGTGTAGACGCAGCACAAGCCAAAGCTCTCATTGAGAATGCCCGAAAACTGGGTTTCGGAGGCCTCTGTGATGAATATGTCATGCGCGCGTCTGACGGCGGACGCTCCGTCACCACACTAAGTATTGGAGGTCAGATAAAGGTCGTCACCAATACTGGCCCTAGCAACGCGCCTTCGTGGTTGTACAAGCTAAGCGAACAGGTAGCAGCCTTTGATGCGGTGCGGAACCTGATTGGGGTCAAGCAGGATCATCCCCAATCGCAAAAGTGACTGACGGGCTGAATCTTGGGTCTCGGCGTGAAGCGGTTTCGTTCAAGTCGCATTCGCGGAAGCTATCGTGGCGCATGCCGAGATGGAAGAGCGACGAGTCTAGCATTGCGCAAAAGGGCCTACCGTACGATTTTTAACGTTTGATATAGCGACCCCTCTAAGACAGCTGGGATAACATCGGGCTGATCTCGATCCAACCACAGAAGGTGGTCTATGCCGACAAAGTACAGCCAAAACGCAATCATCGAAGACGGCGAGGGCGGAAACTATGACTGGCCACAGACGTCGGTGAACCGCATAGACGCGGATGGCGTCAGCGTGTTCTATCGTGAAGCAGGCCCGCAGGATGGTCCAGTTGTCCTCCTGCTGCATGGGTTCCCGACCTCCTCGTTCCAGTACAGGGAGCTGATTCCGCGGTTGGCCGACCGGTATCGCGTCATTGCCCCCGATCTGCCTGGATTTGGATTTACCGAGGTTCCTGAGCAACGCGGATACGTCTACAGCTTCGACTCCCTCGCCACGACAATGGGGAAGTTCACCGAGACTTTGAAATTGAAACAGTACGCGTTGTATGTGTTCGATTACGGAGCGCCTACCGGCTTTCGGTTGGCGATGGCTCATCCCGAACGCGTGACAGCAATTGTGTCGCAGAACGGCAATGCGTATGAAGAAGGACTAGGAGACGCGTGGGCGCCGATCCGCCGCTATTGGAGCAGCCCCACCACAGAGAATCGTGAAGCGATTCGCCCGGCTCTAACTCCGGAGGGCCTGCGCAGAGAGTACGGAACCGGTATCGCCGATCCTGAAAAGATTGCCCCGGAGGGGTACACGCTGGACGCCGCCTTGATGGCACGCCCTGGGAACCAGGACATCCAATTGGACCTCTTCCTCGATTACGCGAATAACGTGAAGCTCTACCCGGCGTTCCAGGAGTACTTCAGAAAAGCAAAACCTCCGTTGCTCGCCATCTGGGGGAAACACGATCCGTACTTCATCCCTGCCGGAGCTGAGGCGTTTCGGCGCGATAATCCGAATGCTGTCGTTCAGCTCATCGATACCGGGCATTTTGCGCTGGAGACCCATGTCAACGTTATCGCTGAGGAGATGAGAAAGTTTCTTGCAGCCAATAGAGAGAGTGCGGAATGACCGATAAAGCGCGAGGCTTAGACCCTTAGCCAGCGAGACGTAACGCACCCCCTAGTACAATGGTCATGCACACGGGAAGGGTACACACCGCATGACCTGGTTCAAGCGCGAGCACCACGCGATCGTCAACGACGCCGAAAAAACAGTCCGCACCGAAGGTCTCTGGATCAAGTGCGGCTCCTGCGGCCAGGTTATCTGGAAGGCCGAGATGGAGGCCAACCTCCAGGTCTGCCCCAAATGCGGCTACCACTTTCGCCTTGACGCCCGCAGCCGCATCGAGAACCTCCTCGAGCCCGGCTACGAGCTCGTCGACCTCGACCTCGTCTCCACCGACCCCCTCCAGTTCACCGACCTCAAGCCCTACAAGCGCCGCCTCGCCGAAGCCCAGAAGAAGACCGGCCTCAACGACGCCATCGTCAACGCCATCGGCCAGCTCGGCCCGCACTCCGTCGTCCTCAGCGTCATGGAGTTCAGCTTCATCGGCGGCAGCATGGGCGCAGTAGTCGGCGAAACCATCGCCCGCGCCGTCGATCGCTCGCTCGCCACGCGCCATCCCCTCATCATCGTCGCCGCCTCCGGCGGGGCCCGCATGATGGAGGGCCTCGCCTCCCTCATGCAGCTCGCCAAGATCTCCGCCGGCCTCGCCAAACTCGACGACGCAAAGATCCCCTACATCTCCGTCATGACCGACCCCACCACCGGTGGCGTCACCGCCAGCTTCGCCATGCTCGGCGACCTCAATATCGCCGAACCCGGCGCACTCATCGGCTTCGCCGGAGCCCGCGTCATCGAGCAGACCATCCGCCAGAAGCTCCCCGAAGGCTTCCAGCGCTCCGAGTTCCTCCTCCAGCACGGTTTCCTCGACGCCATCGTCGCCCGCAAAGACATCAAGCAGTATCTCTCCCAAACCCTAAGCTGGATGACCGCCTAAAGCCCGGTCGTCCCCAGCTCCTTCCGAAGCTGTCACGAAACTCTCCTCCCGGCAACCAACCCACATGGATCGCTGCCGCGAAGACGACTAATGAGATGATCCGCACTCGAAATATATCTCTGTGCAGATGCCGGCAATCAGAATGGATTTCCAGCAGACTACTCGTAACGCAGGGCAATCATCGGATCGACCTTCATTGCCTTTCGAGCCGGGACGTAACAGGCCAGGAAAGCCACCGACGCCAGAAGAAGAGACACTACAGCAAATGTAATCGGGTCCGCAGGCTGAACTCCATAGAGGAAGCGCGTCATCAGGCGGGTTGCGCCTAGAGCCGCAATCAGGCCGATTGCGATTCCGGAGACGGCAAGACGACTTGCCTGCCGCAGGATCATGACAAAAATCTGCGTGCGTTGCGCACCGAGCGCGATTCGGACGCCAATCTCCGGAGTGCGCTGCATGACCGAATAGGAGATCACGCCATACATGCCGATGGAAGCGAGAATGAGCGCCAGCACTCCAAAGGAGCCGACCAGAAGCATTGAGAACCGGTCGGCGGTCATAGACCTGTCGACCAGAGTAGCGAGTGTCGCAAACTTGGCGACCGGCAGGTCAGGATCAACGGCGTGGACCGCCTGGCGCACGCTCTCTGCAATTGCGGTTTGATCCGTCCTGCTACGCACCGCGAACTGCATCGTCTGCATCGATGGCCATACCTTGATCTCATTCTGCGTATAGGGCACAAACATCTCGGGATCAGGTTCTTCTCGCAGCGATGCGTGCTTTATATTCGCAACCACACCGATGATTGTTCGCACTGGAATCTTCGTTGTGGCAACACCTACCTGTTTCCCGACCGGATCTTCGCCGTGAAAGTATTTCTTCGCCATGCTGCTGCTAATGATGACTACAGGCACTGAATTGAGGGTATCCGCATCACTGAAGTCGCGTCCGCGAAGCAACGGTGTTCCCATCGTCGCAAAGTAGCCTGGCGAGGCAAAGGAGTAATTCGCATAGGGCTGTTCGGAACGTTTCGTAGTGGGATGCTCCGGCATGCGGATGACCGTGCCGTCGGGTGCGCCCCCCATGGGAACGACGGAAGCGAACCCAGCGCTCCGGACGCCCGGCACAGACTGAAGCCGCAGCAGAACCTGCTGATAGAGCTGCGCCATGCGACCAGTATCAGCGTATTTAGAAGTTGGCAAAGGCAGCTCGAACGTAACAATCCGCGCTACATCAAACCCGGCGTCCGAACGGAGCATGGAGTAGAAGGTCCGAACCAGCAGTCCGGAGGCGACAACCAGCACCAGCGCCATGGCAACCTGAGCAATCAGAAGCGCATTGCGAATCCGCGGTGCGGTTGCGCTCCCAACGGAGCGCTGACCTCCTTCCTTCAGAGCCTCGACCATATTCATACGTGTAGCTCCGACGGCCGGGGCTAGCCCGAAGAGCAGACCGGTGATGAGCGTTATGCCCAGTGCGAATCCGATCAACCGCAAGTCGAGTCCGGTCTCATGCAGGTGAGGGATGCTGTCCGGACCGAAGTGCTTTACCAGATACAAGCTCGCCTCGCCGAAGAGAATCCCCATGATGCCGCCAACAAAGGCCAACAGGAGTGATTCGGTCATCAACTGCCGAACCAATCGGCTGCGCCCGGCACCCAGCGCACCGCGCAAAGTAAGTTCGCGGCGGCGGCCAAGGGAGCGGTTCAGCGTCAATCCGGCAACATTGGCGCAGGCAATCAACAGCACCACACTCACTGCTCCCAGCAACAACAGCAACGGGCGGCGCGCATCGGTCACTGTTTGTTGGGTTAGCAGGACCACGCGTGAGGACCAGCCTTTTTCCTGCGGTATATGCTCCTCCAGGCTTCTCTCGGTGACATTCATATCCTGCACGACCATACCGAGAGTGCCGTTCGACTTCAGTTGCCCGATGACTCCAAGCTCATTGGCGCCTTTGGGGGCAACGGGCAGCGCCAACGGCACCCAAAGCTGCGTCTCTTTGGGAAGGTCCAGGATCGGAGGGATTCCATCCTGATTTGGAAACGTAAAGCTCTTCGGCATCACTCCTATCACGGTGTAGGGATAACCATTCAGATCAATAATCTTGCCCACAATGCCGGTATCTCCGCCAAATCGACTCTGCCACAGTCGGTTGCTCAGAACGGTTACATGGTCATAGCCTGGCTGGTCTTCCTCGGCCGTAAAAGTGCGTCCCAGCAATGGTGACACCCCCAACGCCGGGAACAACCCGGCGGATGCCCGCACACCCTCGAGAAGTTCCGGACTACTTGCCCCTGTGAGATTGAAGGAGTCTTTCTTAAAGGCTCCCAGGTTTTGAAATGCGGTCGCCGCTCTCGCCAGAACGCTGTATTCCCCTGGCGCCCAGGGCATATCGCCAACTCCGGCCAGGGGGCCTTCGCGCCAGAGCATCACAACCCGGTTTGCATTCGGATAGGGCAACGGCTTCAGCAGGATCGTATTGACGAGGCTGAAGACAGCGATGCTTGCGCCAATACCGAGAGCAAGTGTGAGCGCGGCAATGCTGAAGAAGCCAGGATTTTTGCGCATCGCACGAAGGCTATATCGAACATCCTGGGTTGTTGTTTCGAGAAAGCTGATCCCGCGCGCGTCCTGGCAGTCTTCTTTGACCTGCTGGTGGCCGCCAAAGACCAGGCGGGCGCGCCTCCTGGCCGCGTCCTCACGCATACCCGCGCGCTTATACTTTTCAACCTCATTGTCGAAATGGAAGCGAAGTTCCTCGTTCAACTCCAAGTCCATGGCATTCTTCTGAAATAAGGCACGGAGACGAAGACGCAGATCCTGTAGCATGGCGCGACCCTCACACACTCTCTAGAATTTGGGCGACGGCTGCGGCCAGCTTTCGCCAACTGTCCGTTTCCACTTCGAGCTGCTTTTTGCCGCTACGGGTGAGTTCGTAGTACTTGGCGCGGCGGTTGTTTTCTGACATCCCCCACTCGGCCTTGATCCAGCCTCGCCGTTCAAGCCGGTGGAGCGCCGGATACAGAGAACCCTGCTGGATCCGGAGCACGTCGCTGGACACCTGTTGCACCCGTTCGGAGATCGCCCAGCCGTGCTGCGATCCGAGCGCCAGCGTCCTCAGAATGAGCAGGTCCAGCGTGCCCTGCGGAAGGTCAATATGTTGGTCCGTCATTCATTCCCCTTAAACTTCTACAAGAGTTGTACATTTTTCTATTGTAGAAGTGCAAGGGGTGAGCTGGATTTCCTGTGGCTTCCCATTTGCATTGGTGTAGACGTAACTAAACTAACGAGAACAGCCCAATGCACTCATTGACCATGGCTTGCTGATCAGACCTGTTTCACCGTCGGATTAGTCCCCATAAACGCCAATCTCGTCTTTTGAGTAACGTGTTAACGAAGGAACAAACCTGCACCAAAAACTCCGTGAGATTGAAACAAGCAGGAATCCGCAACGCACACCTCCGCATTCTGGAAGTGTTAGTGCGAGCATTGCGTCCCTCATCAAGCCTCTCCTCAACTAAGTTTCGTAGCGAGAGCCTCCCGCACCTGCGGAGCCACCTGCGTCCCCAGCACGTCGATCGCCCGCAGCATCGCCGCATGCGGAATCTCCGGACTCGTCATCTGGAAGGTCATCCGATCGATGCCGCCCAGCGACTCGTGTACGTGCAACACCTTCGCCACCACCGTCTCCACGTCGCCCACCAGCAACGCTCCCGTCGGTCCACGCAGCGCATCGTACTGACCCCGCGTCACCGGCGGCCAGCCCCGCTCCTTGCCGATCTCCGTAAACATCCGCTTGTACCCTGGGTAGTACTCATCCGCCGCCTGCTCATCCGACTCCCCCGGAAACCCCAGCGAGTGAATCCCCACCTTCAGCGTCTCCGGAGCATGACCCGCCCGCCGTCCTGACTCGCGGTACAGGTCGATCAGCGGACGAAACCGATGCGGCTCCCCGCCAATGATCGCCACCATCAGCGGCAGCCCCAGCGTCCCCGCTCGCGCAAACGACGCAGGCGTCCCTCCCACACCCACCCATACCGGCAACTTCTCCTGCAACGGCCGCGGATACACCCCCTGCCCCGTCAGCGGAGCCCGATGCTTCCCCGACCAGTGCACCTGCACGTTATCCCGCAGCGTCAGCAGCAGCTCCAGCTTCTCCGCAAACAGGGAGTCGTAGTCCTGCAACGCCAGCCCGAACAGCGGATACGCCTCGATAAACGAACCCCGCCCCGCCACAATCTCCGCCCGCCCTTCGGAGATCAGGTCCAGCGTCGCGAACTCCTGGAACACCCGCACCGGGTCCGCCGCGCTCAGCACCGTCACCGCGCTCGTCAGCCGGATGCGCTTCGTCCGCGCCGCCGCCGCCGCCAGAATCACCGTCGGTGCCGAGTCCAGAAACTCACTCCGATGATGCTCCCCGATGCCGAACACATCCACTCCAGCCTCATCGGCCCGCACAATCTCCTCCACCAGATTCCGCAGCCGCTCCGTTGGGCTGATCGCAATCCCTGTTGCCGAATCCTTCGTAGCCGCCGCAAAGCTATCAATGCCAATCTGCATAAATCCCCTCACGCGCTATGCTACCTCGCCGCCGCCCGCGAAGAACGGGAGACACATCTACCAACCACAAGCCAGCCGCTACACTAGACACGATGCAAGACGCCCGCCCATCCCGCACCGCCCTTCGCGTCGCCATGCGCCGCGCCGCGCACCAGCTCTACGACGCCCACCCCCTCATCCTCGACGACCCCATCGCCGTCCCCATCCTCGGCACCGAGTACCTTCCCGAGGTCCAAAAAACCGTCACCAAGCTCGAGAAGCCCTTCTCCGCAGCCCTCCGCGCCTACCTCGTCGCCCGCAGCCGTTACGCAGAGGACCAGCTCGCCGCCGCAGTCGCCCGCGGCGTCACCCAGTACGTCCTGCTCGGCGCTGGCCTCGACACCTTCGCTCACCGCAACCCCTACCCGCAGCTCCGCGTCTTCGAGGTCGACCACCCCGCCACCCAGCAGTGGAAGCGCGACCTCCTCGCCACCAGCCAGCTCCCCCACCCATTCAACCTCACCTACGCGCCGGTCGACTTCGAGACCGAATCCCTCCCCGAGCAGCTCCTCGCCGCTGGCCACGATCCGCACCTCCCCACCGTCTTCGCCTGGCTCGGCGTCGTCCCCTACCTCACCCTCCCGGCCTTCCGCGCGACCGTCGCCTTCATCGCCGCCCAGCCTCGCGGCACCGGAATTATCTTCGACTACGGCCAGCCCCGCCACGTCCTTCCACCCCTCGAGCAGCTCGCCCACGACTCCCTCGCCGCCCGCGTCCAGCTCGCCGGCGAACCCTTCCAACTCGCCTTCACCCCAGGCGAAGTAGCAGCCGAGCTACCCAGCTTCCATAACCTCGAAGACCTCGGCTCCACCGAACTCAACGCCCTCTACTTCAGCAACCGCACCGACAACCTCTGTCTCCTCGGCTCCGCAGGCCGCCTCCTCAGCGCCTGGCTCTAAGAGCATGAACAGGGCTTCCTCAGCCGCCCTAAACAGGTTTCAGTAATTCATATTTGAAATGTCCTAATTGAGAGCAACACGACGAGGTGTATCACCCGATCTATCACGGACCAGCGACAAAATCCGCATCGAGACTGCCCCGCGCAACCGTGATCCACGATTTCTCCAAGGCATTCGCTCTGCCCGCCCTTCGTACAGGATGGATCATCGAGCGTGACCCGGAACGCCGGAAACACTACTGGAATGCCCGCGCATACTTCTCCATCTCGAACAATCCGACTGCAGAGATGCTTGCCGAAATCGCAATGCGCAAACGCGACGTGGTACTCGGAAAGACCCAGGAGGTCGCGGATCAGAACCTGCAACACCTGGAACGCTTCATGGCCGAGCATCGCGAAACGCTCGGATGGATCCGCCCTCAAGGTGGACCGACGGCATTTCCCTGGCTGGTGAGCGCCGAAGACGCCAGACCCTTCTGCGAAGCTGCCGCGGAACAGGGAGTCCTGCTCGTTCCCGGGGATTGCTTCGATGCTCCGTCCCATTTCCGAATTGGCTTCGTCGCCGCCGAACAAAAGTTCCCAGCGGCTTTAGACCGATTGAGCGAAGTCGTAAAGAACTGGCAACCCAGGTCGCAAATGGTCTCTGCGTTTTAGACAAACGCCTAAACCGTTTCAACTTATCCGGACACGCGTTGTGCCGACTGCGCCCCAAATAAGGCGCAAACCGAAGAGCGACATAACGGCTCCGGCGGTGCGGTCGATAGCGGTCTTGGCGCGGGTGTAAACACGTTGGGCGTGGGCAGTGGAGAGCAACAAGCCGAGGCCTCCATCCCAGAGAGTTTCGTTTAAGAAGACAATCACAATGGCCGCGAAACGAACCCATAACGGCTCACCCGGTTTGAGAATTGCGCTAAAGATACTAGCAAAGAAAACCATCACCTTAGGATTGGCAAAATTCGTGGTGAATCCGCGGCGAAAGGCCTGGAGCGGGGTGAGGTGCGCGGGGAGTGCATCATTCGCAGCAGTAGCTAACGGTTTTCGTGCATGGAGAAACGATTGAATGCCGATGTACATGAGATAGAGCCCCCCGCCAATCTCAAGAGCGCGGTAGAGCCATGCGACCCGCACCAGGAGAGCCTCCATGCCGAAGACTGCGGCGGTCGCCCAAACGAAGATGGCAGCGCCAAGACCGAGGACGTGAAGGATGGTGATACGGCGAGGGTTGCATGTTGATGTCTGAACGATGGACACAAATGCTGGCCCTGGACTGGCTACCGCCAGAAGATGGACGCCAGCGAGCGTGAGAAGCGACCAGAAGATAGACATGCATCATGATGACACGCCGTAAGCAAAACATCATGCCCTCGCTCCGAACACAAAACCGGGGCCGCTCATCACGGCCCCAGTAGGGATAAAAGCGCAAAGACGCTTTGCTGGTTTTGCTTTACCGCTGACCGCCCGAAGCCACCAGCAGCTCGCCGGTAACCCATCCCGCATCCTCAGACGCAAGGAACACCGCCAGCTTCGCGATATCTTCAGGCTGCCCCGTCCGGCCCAGCGGCGTCTGCGCCACGAAAGTCTTCTCCATGTCGCTGCCGATCACTCCGAAGCTTACCGTCCCCTCCGTCTCCACCAACCCGGGATTGATCGAGTTCACCCGGATCTTCTTCGCGCCCAGCTCCTTCGAGAGCACACGTGTCACGCCATCCACCGCATGTTTGGTCCCCCCGTAGATCGCCGTTCCCGGCAGGTTGATCGACGACACAGCCGAGCCGATATTGATCACACTTCCACCCTCAGGCCCGAAGTACTTCACCGCCTCGCGCGTCGACAGCAGCAGCCCAAGCACATTCGTGTTGTACATCCAATGGAAGTCCTCTTCCGTCACCTCTTCGATCGTGCCGAACTTGTACACGCCCGCATTGTTCACCAGAATATCCAGCCGTCCGAACGCCTTCTTCGTCTCCTCGAAGATCCGCGTCACATCCGCCGCCTGCGCTACGCTGCCCTGGACCGCAATCGCCTTACCGCCCTTGGCCGTAATCTCCGCGACGACCTTGTCCGCGCCTTCGCGGCTCGTCGCATAGTTCACAACAACCGACGCGCCCTCCGCAGCCAGACCCTTCGCTATGCCCGCGCCAATACCCTTCGACGCTCCCGTAACAACCGCTACCTTACCCGTCAACTTCGCCATCGCATCTCTCCTTCAATCTCGTCGTCAATAGACATTTAGACAACTATCGAATGGATGAGACGCAGTTCGAGAAGGACTCACAAACTCATCTACTTTTTGTCACACCCCCAAAAACCTGTCATCCTGAGCGGAGTGCGTAGCACGCAGTCGAAGGACCTGCATTGGCACTTTGCTTTTAAACCAAATCCCCACGCACCTGATCCAGAAACGACTCCAGCACATCCCGTTGCAGCGTATAGCTGACGAACTTCCCCTCACGCACCGGCTCCACCAGCCCCGCAATCTCCAGCTCCTTCATATGGTGCGAGAGCGTCGCCGCACTCACCTCCGCGCACGCCAGCACAGCACCGCACGCCATCGGCTCAGCACACTTGCCAAGATTTTTCAGAATCTCGTACCGGCGCGGATCAGCCAGAGCCTTGACGATCAGTTGAACCTGCTTCTCCGGCAGCCTTCTCCGCCTCGTCCCCGCCATCGAAGTTCCCCTATGCCTTGCGCAGCATCCGCCGCATCCACAGCGATCCCAGGTACACCGACGCGCACACCAGCACCAGCAACCCCACCGGCAGCCCAATCAGCCGATAGCTGATCGTATAGTCCGGCGTGTGATGCGTCGCCATGCTGTACACCAGCAGCCCAACGATCCCGCAGAAGGTCGCCGCAAAGAACGAGCCGAACCCGGACGCGAGGCTCATCAGCAGCGTAGCGAACCAGCCCAGGTCTCCCACCGGAACACCAAACAGATAGCCAGCGCCCACCGTACGCGCTGCTGGCCGGGATGCAATAGAGGAGTCGAGCGCCATAGAGATAGAATAACGCCTTATGGCAGACGGCGTTCAAAGCGGAGATAACGGACAGGGTAACAACCAGCACGGCAGCCTGATGCAGGCCGTCAAAGTCGCACAGGCAGCACCGCTCCAGCACGCGCCCAACGGCATCCGCTACGCCGCCTATGGGCAGAACAACATGGCTCCCGGCGAGCTCGAGCGCATGGTCCAGGCCGTCCCCACAGCCATCGCCGGAGCCCTCAGCCGCAAGGCGTACTACTTCATCCCGCTCGCCATGAGCGCCGCCCCGTCCACCCCCGAGCGCGAGCACCGCGGCAGCGGCGAAGAGACCATGATCGCCACCGCCTACGCCTCCGAGCTCATCGACCAGGCCATCTGTCATCGCAACGTCCCCCTCGGCTCCGACGACGGCGTCTTCATCTCCACCCGCCTCCTCAACGACCGCTTCGCCCTCGCCTTCGAGTTCTTCATCAACGTCGGCCACGCCTTCGTCGAAGCCGTCGGCGTCCCCGAAGCCTTCAACAAGCTCGTCTGGGACCAGGCCCTCAAGGACGTCCGCGGCGAGACCAGCCAGGACGCCTGGGAGAGCCGCGGACAGTCCCTCATCCAGGCCCGCATCGGCACCGCCGACCCCAAACTCCACATCGACGAAAAGTCCAAGTCCGACTACCTCGAGTCTGCCTTCTCCGATGCCGTCGCCATCTACCAGCTCTCCCTCTCGGTCGACTTCAACTACTCCGAGCTCCGCGAGCGCGAGTACCCCCTGCTCGCTCCGCAGCCCCTCGCCGAACGCCTACGCCTCGCCGCAAAGCTCTTCCCCCCCAACCCCGGCTACGAGTTCAGCATCCGCTACCGCCGCCGCGCCTGAGCCACAGCGTTTTCAATCATCGCAACGTCTAACCTCAAAGGTTCCCTCTATCTCCATCTCTGGACGAAACGTGACGAAACAGCGCAGTCGGCTCAGCATGGCCTCTCTTATGGCATGGGCTCTGCTCTCTTCGCAGACCGCCCGCGCCATCGCTCAGCAGACCGCGTCCGCCGCAACGCAAACCCCCATCACCACCGTCCAGCTTCCCGTCCAGCTTCCAGAGGAGCCACACTCCACAGGTCACCTCAGCGGCACCATCACCGACATCGACGGAGCCGTCATCATCGACGCACGCATCACCCTCACCGGCACCACCACCCCGCCCAGAACAACCCTCTCGGATAACACCGGCACCTTCAGCTTCACCGCAGCGCCCGCAGGTGAGTTCAAACTCGCCATCACCGCAGCCGGGTTCGCTCCAGCCATCCGGTCGGCAACCCTGCATCCGGGCGAACAGCTCGAGCTTCCGCCGATCAAACTGCCCGTGGCCACCAACACCGACGTCCAGGTCACCGTCTCCCAGCACGACGTAGCCCAGGAGGAGATGCACGAGGAAGAGCAGCAGCGCCTGCTCGGCGTCCTCCCCAACTTCTTCGTCGCCTACGACTGGCGCGCCCCGCCCCTCAGCTCGAAGCAGAAGTTCGAGCTCGCCTGGAAGACCATGATCGATCCCTCCAGCTTCGTCGTCAGCGGCGCAGTCGCCGGCGTCGAGCAGTGGCAGAACGACTTCAGCGGCTACGGCCGGGGAGCGCAGGGATACGGCAAACGCTACGGAGCAGCCTTCGCAGACGGAGCCATCGACAACCTGCTCGGAGGAGCCGTCCTCCCCACACTCTTCCATCAGGACCCGCGCTACTTCTACAAAGGCACCGGCACCATCCGCTCGCGCGCCGCCTACGCCATAGCCGCCGCCGTCATCTGCAAGGGAGACAACGGCCGCTGGCAGCCCAACTACTCCGGCGTCGGCGGAGAGTTCGCCGCAGGCGCCATCTCCAACATCTACTACCCCGCCACCGATCGCAACGGCGCGGGCCTCACCATCGAGAACGGCTTTCTCGGCGTAGTCGGAGACGTCGTCAACAACCTCCTCGAAGAGTTCGTCTTCCGCAAAATCACCACCAACACCAAACACCAGGGCACCGCCAACCCCTGAGAACATGTTAAGGACTGCTATCGAAGAAGAGAGCTTTGAAAGGGCACGCCTTTAGCCGTGCCGCAAAGAGTGGCAAAGAAGCGGGGCTTTAGCCCCTGAGGGAATCTTTGCACCAGCACAACGCTCCATGGTGCCTCAGCTTTAAACAGCTTCTAAGCACCTCCGGCATCCCCCATCATCAGTTTAAATTCATCTTCACCCCGTATGCTCGATCTATGAAGCCCCCGGCAATCCAGCACAGCGCCCCAGATCACCTCACTGAGTCAACGCTGGAGAAGCAAGACAGATCAACGCCCCGCCGGAATCTCCACACCCTCGCCCTCTGCATTCTCCTCGGCTCCCTCCCGGCAATCTCCATCGCCCAGCAGCAAGCTGCCCTTCCCGAAGCACCCAGCCCGCAAGCATCGGCCAGCATCGCAGGCTCTGTCCTCGACATCCACGAGGGCCTCGTCCCCGACGCCAGAATCACCCTGGTCGAAGAGGCTCACCCCGGCGAGCGCACCACCGTCTCCGACCCCGCAGGCAACTTCATCTTCTCCGGCCTCCCACCCGGCCGCTTCAGGCTCACCATCACCGCGCCCGGCCTCGAGACCTTCGTCTCCGCCCAGATCACCCTCCGCCCCGGCGAACGCCGCGAGCTTCCCCGCATCGCCCTGCCTCTCGCGCCCGCCAACATCAGCGTCCAGGTCACCGTCACCCAGGTCGAGATCGCCCAGGAACAGGTCCACATCGAAGAAAAACAGCGCGTCCTCGGAGTCTTTCCCAACTTCTACAGCAGCTACATCTGGAGCGCCGCGCCCCTCACCTCCGGGCAGAAGTTCGGCCTCGCCGCCCACTCCATCGCCGACCCCGTCGTCTTCGTCGCCACCGGAGTCGCCGCAGGCGTCGAGCAGTGGCGGAACACCTTCCCCGCCTACGGCCAGGGTGCCCAGGGCTACGGAAAGCGCTACGGTGCCGACTACGCCGACGAGGTCAGCAACCGCATGTTCTCGAGCGCCATCTACCCCTCCCTCTTCCACCAGGATCCCCGCTACTTCTACATGGGCTCCGGCAGCAAACGCTCGCGTGCCATCTACGCCATCACCCGGGCGTTCGTCACCCGTGGAGACGACGGCAGCACCCAGCCCAACTACTCCCGCATCCTCGGTGGTTTCACCGCTGGCGCCCTCTCAAACGCCTACCATCAGGGAGACGACCGCGGCCTCGGCCTCACCCTGCGCAACGGCTTCATCGCCATCGGTGGACACGCCGCCGACAACCTCCTCCGCGAGTTCCTCTTCAAGAAATTCACACCCGAAGTCCCCGGCTACGCCACCGGCAAGCCCTAACCTATCAAAAACTGCTATCGAAGCAGAGAGCTTTGAAAGGGCACGGCTTCAGCCGTGCCGTAAAAAGTGGAGAGAAGCGGGGCTTTAGCCCCTGAGGGAATCGTTGTACCAGCACACCCCCTACTTCCTTCCTCAGTTTCAAACAGCTTCGAAGGCCCATTTCATAGAGAGTGAATGAAGCTGAGGGTGCTCCGAGAGCAAACGTCCGGGTGCCCCATCCTTCGCGCTCCTGCGAAGGGTGGGATGAAGGAATCTCCACCCTACCGAATCGCCGCCATCGCCGCCCGGAACAGCCGATCGAAATCCTCCGCGACATCCGGCTGCTTCTCCACCGCCGCAGCGATCGCCCGCTCTGCCACCGGCCTCACATACCCCAGGTTCACCAGCGCCGACAGAGCATCGTCGCCCGCCGCGCCCAAGTGCGCCCCACCCACCACCGGAGCCGTCGCCATATCATCCAGCTTGTCCTTCAGCTCCAGCACCACCCGCTCCGCCGTCTTCTTCCCGATCCCCGGAATCCGCGTCAGCGTCGCATGATCCTGCCCCCGAATCGCCATCACCAGCCGCTCCGCCGCAATCCCGCTCAGCACCGTGATCGCCAGCTTCGGCCCGATCCCCGTAATCGTCAGCAGCTTCTCAAACAGCCGCTTCTCCTGCGTCTCCGCAAACCCGAACAGCGCGATCATCTCCTCGCGCACATGCGTATGCACAAAGAGCGACACCTCCGCCCCCTCAACCGGCAGCGCCGAGAACGTCGTCACGCTGATCGTGACGTCATACCCAACCCCACCGCACTCCACCACAGCCTGGTTCGGCGACTTCGAAAAAAGCCGCCCGCGAAGATGCGCAATCATTCCCCGATGATACCCGCTGCCCAAACCCGCCCGAAAATCCTAACGCTACAAACAAACTGTCATCCTGAGCGAAGGCGCGTATTTGCGCCGCAGTCGAAGGATCTGCGGTTGCCCTTGCTGTTGCTTGCCCTTGCCGTTGCTTGTTTTTAAACTTCACCCCACCACAAAAACTGTCATCCTGAGCGGAGCGCAAAGCGCGAAGTCGAAGGACCTGCGGTTGCATTTGCCCTTGCTTTTGCCCTAGCCGCCCTCAAAAAAAGACTGCAAAACCCACAAGGCATATCCTATAACCGAGGCAAGTATGCAAGAGAACCGCAAGATCACCGTCGGCGTCACCGGAGGCGTAGCCGCCTACAAAGCCGTCGAGCTCGTCCGCGCCCTCCAGACCGCCGGACTCGACCCCCACGTCGTCATGACCCGCGCCGCCGAGCAGTTCATCCAGCCCCTCACCTTCGCCGCCATCACCGGCCACCGCGTCATCACCAGCCTCTGGGCCAACGAAGGCAGCGACAACTCGAGCGAAGCCAACCTCAACTCCGCCATCGACCACATCGACGAGGCCCAGACCACCCGCGCCCTCGTCGTCGCCCCGGCCACCGCCCACATTATCGCCCGCTTCGCCCACGGCCTCGCCGACGACTTCCTCTCCACCCTCTACCTCGCCACCACCGCCCCCGTCATCGTCGCCCCGGCCATGAACGTCAACATGTGGAACCACCCCGCCACCCAGGCCAACCTCGAAATCCTCCGCGCCCGCGGCGTCCGCATCGTCGAACCCGGCAGCGGATACCTCGCCTGCGGCATGGTCGGTAGCGGCCGCCTCGTCGAAACACCGGCCATCGTAGACGCAGTCCTCGACTCCCTCCGCGAAACCACCCAGGATCTCAAAGCCGAGACCATCCTCATCACCGCAGGCGGCACCCGCGAGCCCATCGACCCCGTCCGCTTCGTCGGCAACCGCTCCAGCGGACGCATGGGCTACGCCCTCGCCGCCGCCGCCGCCGCTCGCGGAGCCCGCGTCATCCTCGTCACCGCCGCCACGCTCCCCACGCCGCCACACTGCGAAGCCATCCCCGTCACCACCGCCGAACAGATGCACGACGCCGTCCTCGCCCATCTTCCCGAAGCCACCATCGTCATCAAGACCGCCGCCGTAGCCGACTTCCGCCCCACCACCATCGCCGCTCAAAAGCTCAAGCGCAACGGCCCCCTCACCCTCACCCTCGAGCCCACCCCCGACATCGCCCGCGACGTCGCCCAGCACCGCCGCCCCGGCACCCTCCTCATCGCCTTCGCCGCCGAAACCGACCCCGAAGCCGCCCTCCCCAACGCCCGCGCCAAGCTAGCCGCCAAAGGAGCCGACGCCCTCTTCCTCAACGACGTCTCCAACCCCGCCATCGGCTTCGACTCCCCCCACAACGCCGGCACCTGGATCACCCCACACGAAGAACGAACCCTCCCCCTCCAAACCAAATCCGCCCTCGCCACCCAGCTCCTCAACCAGATCGCACCCCTCCGCACCCACACCAACATCCCAGCCTGACCGCAACAAACCCCGATCAGAATCCTGCCGATGGCGCACTGCATCGGCGATTTGGCACTAGAAGAATGTCAAGGGAATTGCCTTTGCCATAGCGCCATAGCCGGCTGCATTTGGGTGTATGTCATCCCCTGAGTCAAAGGCAGGCAACATGTAACTAAGACTGGTGGGATCGACAATCGCCGCATTGAAGTCGATGACGCCATCACTCGTGGGCGGTTGAACGGTCACTCCATCCACGACAGAAGATTGAGTCGACACTTGCCATGCATTGAGCAGGAACCGTTCCGCCTCCTCACCAGAGCCTTGCGGAAAGCGCGTGCCGAATCCGTCTGGATTTTGGGCCCCGCAGAAGGTGGAAGGCGCGGTGATGCCTTCGTATATCTTCAGGCTCGCAGCGTGCGCCTGAGCGATCAGGTTTTGCTTTCCCGCAATCAGATTGGCTGCCGTGGTGCAGTCGGTCCGGAGATCGTTCGCGCCCAGATAGTCGATAACGGTCGTCACATTCGGAAGGGACAAGACGTCACGAGAGAAGCGGTTCACCCCAGCAGTGGCATCTGAACCCAGAACAGTCGTACCGTAGATACCCACATTCGCAACGGCGATGTCGTCATGTCCCGCGGCCTGCAGCGCTGCGGCGAGTTGCTCAGGATACGTCATGTGTTGATCGAGCCCGGAATGGTAGCCATCCGTGGTCGAGCTGCCGAAGGCGGCGATCGTCTCCTTGTAGTCTCCATACACGTCCACGCGGTCCAACAGGAAGGTATTGAAGGTGGTATAGACGAAGCTCGTACCTGCTGTGTCCTCGGTTTTGTTTCCTGCGTTCGCGGCCGTCACATAGTTGGTGACCACGTTAACACCCTGAGCATGCGCCGTAAGGCTCGACCATGATCCGCTCACATATTCGGTGATGCTCAGTATGTCGCCATAGGAGAAATTCAGAGACACAGTGTCAGAGGTGACCGTGCCTCCTGCGGGGATGGTCACCGCACCGGCTCCGCTGAAGGACACTGGAGTATCGTCCGTGACGCCAGCACCTGTGGTTTGCTTACCGATGTGCACGGCGCCCAACGTGATCGGAGTCGTTCCAAAGTAGTTGGAGAAGTGCAGCCGGACCGTACCTCGGCTGCCGACAGTGGGTTTCACGATCTCGCGAATCGTCAGCTCCGACTGTGATCCGCCTGTAGCTGTGCTGGGCGCATCGGCCCACGAGGCCACCCATATCGCGCTGGAGGTGCTGGTTGGGTTGCCGGAGCTGGCAGAAATGCCGGCGCTACAACCTTGAAGAACTGAGCAGAACAACAAGAGTACAAACAGGCCACGCAATTTCACCAGGAACTCCGGAAAGCAACAAAGAAAGTCGTCATTCGAATACAGGGGTAAAGACCCAACTTTCAGCATAAAGTCTTTGTGGAATTAGACAGACTGCGGCAGTTGCGGACGGAGATGAGCGATCTCCACATCCAGAGCGTCGGCGATCGCCAGTTTCACACGCCGAGCCGATTGGAGGCAGCGACTCGACCGTACCAGATGCCTGAATGCTGGGTCGTGCGCTTCTGGTCGCGAAAATATGCGCAACGAAGAGGCTAAATCTCAACGTGCGACAACAGGCCAAGTCACTCATCCAAAACGCTGCGCGCTCACGGTGGATCGATTCGTCCACTGAACACGCTTCTCGTCATCTGATCTTCCGGTTTGTCGACGCTGAAGAGTTTCGTAACGGTCTCAACTTCCAGCCGCCGCCCCAAGCACCGTATCCGCCGTTCCAATCCGCCCCGTAGCCGACACCCTCACCACAAACCGAGCCCGCACCGCCTTCGCATCATGGTCCAGATCGAACACCAGGTCGAGACTGCGATCCAACGGACCCGTAGGCGCTACATCGGCCGGGGCCTTCACCCGAATGTTCCGCGCGATCCGCTTCAGCTCCTTATTTTTCTTATCGAAGGTCGACGCCATCACGATCACCTCCGTCTGCCGGGGCTCCGTCGCCGTCGCATAGCTCCACGCCAGTCCGCGACCCTCCACATGCACCGTAAACGAGTCCGGCTTGCCATCGACCGGCTTCAGCGTCACCGGCACACCGTCGTAGACCATCGTGCTGCTCTCCGCCGCGCCCAGGTCAAACAGCACCCGCTTCGGCGGATTCTGGCGGTTCACCTGCGCCGCCTGGGGGTCCGCCTGAGCCGTCTGCGGGTTCGCCATCGGATCCGGCCGCGGCGCATGGTATTGCAGGTAATAGCCCTTGCGCGTCGTCGCCGTCAGCCCCGGCCGGTTCACCGTCACCTGAATCTTCCGAAACTTCTCCGGATCCATCGACGTATTGGTAGGCCGATACGTCAGCGTATACGTGCTCGAGCCGTCGCGAGCGCTCGTGCCAATCTCCGCATCCACATCGTTCCGCCCATACAGAGCCCGCCCACCCGTCGCCGCCGCCAGCTTGTTGAACTCATAGTTTCCGCCGAAAGGATCGTTGAACGCCGCCGCCGAGCCATACTCTGCCGGATTGACCATCAGCCCCGCCGGATCAATCGAATACAGCGTAATCCGCGCATCGCGCAGCATATTCACGCACCGCTGCACAATCGTGTTCACCCGCTGCTGCGCATCCACCGGCGCATTGGCAAAGTTAAACGCCGGAAACCCGCGCCCGATCCAGATCATGTTCTTGTGCCCCGGATGCCCGATCGTCGCCTCCGCCACCCGCATCAACGTCCCAAACGCCGTTCCATACCGCTCCGCAACCCACGAGTACTGGTGCACCTGCCACGGATACGCCACAAAGTGATGGTCCAGCGCATCAATAATCGCCTGCTTGTCCTGCGTATAGTCATGCAGCACCGTAAAGTTCTGTAGATTCACCGCAATCAGCATCGTCGGCGTCGTCAGCTTGTCCGGCTGCTTCTCCAGAAACTTCTTCAGCGAGTAGCGCGCAAACGCCATGTCCTCAAACCGCGTGTTGAACTCGTCCAGCAGCACAATGTTCACCGGCGCACGCGGCGCCAACTGGTCCAGCTCCGCCGTCGAGTTAATCGTCACATCCGGGCTCAGCGCATGCGCCCCCACCGGCTCGAAGTTCTGAATCTCCTGCGGCTCCTTCGCCTCGGTCACGCTGAAGTCCTCGCGCTTCAGGTCCGGCACGATATTCCCCTTCGCATCCGTCACCACCACATCCAGCACCACAATGCGAGACGACTTGCGAATCGTGTACACCCCATTCGCATCCTTCACCGGCTCCCCGTTGAACTGCGGCGGCACTGACGTGGCAGGCGGCGTCTGTGCAGGCGCAACTGGAGCCGGAGCCGAAGAAGCAGCGGGCGAAGCCTGCGGCTCCTGGCCGGACAACCGGCACTCCCCCGCAAAAACAGACACAACCATCAGCAGGCCGCAAACGATCGAACGCCGCATAGAAGTTTTCCCCTGGAGTTGAAAACACCATACCACGACACAATGTTGCTGCCATTAACCTCGTAGAACCTGTTTGAACCTGCCCTCCAGGAAGCGTTTGCTTTACATCGTCATCCTGAACGCAGTGAAGGACCCCTGTATTTGCAGTTGCAGTTCCCAACTAACCCCAAAAACTGTCATCCTGAGCGAAGGGCGTAGCCCGCAGTCGAAGCCTGTCCTGAGCTTGTCGAAGGAACCTGCATTTGCTTTTGCTCTTGCGCTTACACACATCCAACCCCGCCCCTTGCACCCCAACGCCCCCACGCGTACCCTTGTCCCAGGTAAAGGCGGTATCCAGCCAAAGCCGCTCTTCGTTGCGAACTCACGCCACAGGAGCGCCAAGCGGCGGAACTGCACTGGAGTTATACCGATGAGCCTCACCACCTTCACGCCGCGCCAAGCAGAGCGCGAGTCGCCCCCCGTTTCTACCAAAGCACCCACCAAAGTCACCACCACCTCCCTCCAGGAAAAAAAGCGCCTCGGCCAGCCCATCACCGCCGTCACCGCCTACGACTACGCCAGCGCCCGCATCATCGACGAGGCCGGCCTCGACCTCATCCTCGTCGGCGACTCCCTCGCCATGGTCATGCAGGGCCAGCCCAACACCCTCGCCATCACCATGGACGAGATGCTCCTCTACACACGAGGCGTCCGCCGCGCCGTCCGCCACGCACTCCTCGTCGCCGACATGCCCTTCGGCAGCTACCACGCCACCCCCGCCGACGGCGTAGCCAACGCCATCCGCTTCATCAAAGAAGCCGGTGCCGAGGCCGTCAAGATCGAAGGTCCCCGCATCGAGCTCGTCAAACAACTCACCCAGGCCGAGATCCCCGTCGTCGGCCACCTCGGCCTCACCCCGCAGTCCGTCCATCGCATGGGAGGCTTCAAGGTCCAGGGCAAGACCATCGCCGCCATCGACGCCCTCCGCGAAGACGCCCTTAGCCTCGAAGCCGCCGGTTGTTGCGCCATCGTCCTCGAAGGCATCCCCCGCGAAGCCGCACGCCTCATCACCGACGCCCTCGACATCCCCACCATCGGCATCGGCGCCGGCCCCGACTGCGACGGCCAGATCCTCGTCCTCCACGACATGCTCTCGCTCACCTTCTCCCCCGCCGCCAAGTTCGTCCGCCGCTACGCCGACCTCGGAGCCGTCATGCGCGACGCCCTCACCGAGTACAAACGCGACGTCACCGCCCGCACCTTCCCCTCCGAGGCCGAAAGCTACCACCTGCCCCACGAGGCCCGCCTCCTCCTCGCCACCCTGCACGTAGGCAACGAAGAATCCACTCCCCTAACCAAAGAACACGCCCCCAGCATCTAACCCTATGCACATCGCCCACACCATCGCAGAGCTGCGACAGCACCGCCACGTCCTCCTCAACAACACCGACACCGCACCATTAGACAGTTTTGCCAGCGAGCATACGCCCGGGTGCCCCATCCTTCGCGACTCTGCGAAGGGTGGGACGCAATCATCTCCACAGTCCCGCAACACCGACGCCACACTCGGCCTCGTCCCCACCATGGGAGCCCTCCACGAGGGCCATCGTTCCCTCCTCCAACGCGCCAGCCGCGAGTGCGCCGTCACCGCCGCCACCATCTTCGTCAACCCGCTCCAGTTCGCCCCCACCGAAGACCTCAGCCGCTACCCCCGCACCTTCGAGGCCGACGTCGCCATGCTCCAAGCCGAGGGCATCGACCTCCTATTCGCCCCCACACCCGAGGAGATGTACCCCGACGGAGCCGTCACCACCATCCACGTCAACGGCATCGAAGACCGCCTCGACGGAGCCAGCCGCCCCGGCCACTTCTGCGGCGTCGCCACCGTCGTCGCCAAGCTCTTCCACATCGTCCAGCCCCACCGCGCCTACTTCGGCCAGAAGGACGCCGCCCAGCTCGCCGTCCTCCGCCAGATGACCCGCGACCTCAACTTCGATCTCGACCTCATCGCCTGCCCCACCGTCCGCGACCCCGATGGCCTGGCCCTCAGCTCCCGCAACCGCTACCTCTCCGCCGAAGAGCGCACCCGCGCCCTCACCCTCTCCCGCACCCTCCAGCTCATCTACACGCGCATCGCCGAAGGCCAGCGCAACACCGCAACCCTCCTCGACGAAGCCCACTCCACCCTCGCCGCCGAGCCCAACATTACCCTCGACTACCTCGCCATCGTCGACCCCAACACCCTCCTCCCCATCCCCGAAGCCACACCCGGCACCCTCATCGCCATCGCCGCCAAAGTAGGCACCACCCGCCTCATCGACAACCTCCTGGCCCCCTAACGCTTGACTCCCATCCCCACAAACAACCTGTCCAAGAACTGCTGGTGAAGTGTTGTCTTGAAAGGGCACGGCTTCAGCCGTGCCGCAAATCGCCAAGAAGAGGAGGGGCTTTAGCCCCTGAGGGAAGGTCGCTCCTCTCTCATATCGCCCAAGAGCCAGAACATCCCTCAGTTCTTGGACAGATTCCAAGAACATTTCATACAAAGTAAAACCTTCGGGTGCCCCAGCCTTCCTCCATCCCTAGCGCCCAACACCCGCCGCCTCATCCACCGTCACCACCCGATCCCCTTTCACATCCAACATCTTCTGCACCACCCCGCTCGGCCACCGAATCTCCACCTCCTTCGCCACCGCATCCGCCCCCAGTCCAAAGTGCGGACGCTTGTCGTTCGACGACAGATAGCTCCCCGCCGTCGATACCGTCCACCACTGCGACCCCTTCGACGTCGTCACCTTAATCTCCGCCCCGATCCCATCCCGATTGCTCTTATGCCCCACTAGATTCACCGTCAGCCAATGATTGCTCGTCACCGTCTCGTTATGCAGGATATGCGCCGTCCCATCGTTCGTACTCACCACCGCATCCACCCGCCCATCGTTGTCCAGATCCCCCACCGCCATCCCGCGCCCCACCCACGGCTGCTGAAACACCGCGCCCGACTCCTTCGACACATCCACGAAACCCTTGCCCGTGTTCCGCGCCAGCAGCATCGGCTCCCTGTAGCGCAACTGCGGATAGCTCAGCTCCACCGTATCCAGATCATGTCCCTGCGTGATCAGCAGATCCTTCAGCCCATCGTTGTCATAGTCCAGAAAGCGAATCCCCCACCCCGAATGCAGCAGCGTCATCTTCGCTACGCCTGACACATACGTGTCATAGCTGAAGCTCCCATCGCCGGTGTTACGGTATAGCGCATACTTCTGGTTCGCCAGATTCGTAATCACCAGATCCGGCAGTCCATCGTTGTTGTAGTCCTGAAAGTCGATCCCCATCCCCGCATACGTGCGCCCATCGCCATCCACCGCGACCTCCGCCATCAGCCCCGTCTCTTCGAACGTCCCATTGCCCTTGTTGCGATACAGAAACTCCAGCATCGAATCGTTCGCCACCGCCACATCGATCTTCCCGTCGCGATCGTAGTCCGCAATCGCCACGCCCAGCCCCTTGCCCGGCACATCCAGCCCCATCTTCTTCGCGACCTCGGTAAAGTGGCCGTTCCCATCGTTGTGATACACCAGCGCCGGTATCGCCGGAAAGATATCCGGATGGCAGTACGCCCGATACCCCTCGCGATGCTCCCCGCAGAACACATCGTCGAAGTCCCACTTCACATACCGCAACACGATCAGGTCCAGCAGCCCGTCGTTATCCAGATCCACCCACGCCGCACTCGTCGACCACCCGCTACCTCCCGTGCCGCTCTGCTCCGTCACATCCGTAAACGTGCCGTTCCCGTTGTTGTGATACAGCTTGTTGCCGCCATACGCCGTCACATACAGGTCCTCGAAGCCGTCGTTGTCGTAGTCCCCCACCGCCACGCCCATCCCGTAGCCAACACCCGTCAGCCCCGCCTTCTCCGTCACATCCTCAAAGGTCCCATCCTTCTTCTGGTGGTACAGACGATTCCAATCCGCCGCGCTCTTCTTCTGCGGAACCGTCCCCTTCGGCATCGGATCCGTCAGCGGAGCCCCATTCGCAAAAAAAATATCCAGCAGCCCATCGTTGTCGTAATCAAACACCGCCACACCTGACCCCATCGTCTCGATCAGGTACTTCCTCGCCGTGTGATACGCCACGCCCTTGAACGCAATCCCACTCTTAGCCGTCGTATCGACAAACGTCCCCGGCACCACATCCGCCACCGGAGCCTGCGCCCGACCCATCGCCGCAACCAGCATCAGGCAGCCCACACCACACAGCAAGCATCGCAAACGGACAGGCATCACGCGATCAATCTCCGCCTTCCATCTTCCCACCCTTCCGATCACCCCACAAAAACTGTCATCCTGAGCGAGCGCAACGAGTCGAAGGAACTGTATTTGCATCGGCTGTTGCTCTTGCTGTTGTTTGTCCTTAATCCCAAACCCACCAACCAAACTGTCATCCTGAGCGAAGTGCGAAGCACGGAGTCGAAGGACCTGCGGTTGCTTTTGCCGTTGCTTGTTCTTTCTTCACCCCACAAAAACTCTGTCATCCTGAGCGAAGCCCTGAGCTTGTCGAAGGGCGCAGCCTAAGGACCTGCATTAGTCTTTGCAGTTGCTTTTGCCCTTACTCCCCATCCAAACCACCTCTTCCAGTCAGCTCCCGAATCAAATCCACCTCACACCACAACACGCATCATCCAACCATAGTGTGTGCCGCAGAAGTGTGTGCCGCAAAGTCGCCACCACGCGCTACAGTCCTCTCCCTGGCTGGACTCACTCACTCAACCGGCCCAAATTCACTCCCGGTTGCGAAAATAGGTGGAGTCGCGGATCGGTTGTATCCGCCGCGAAAGACCAATCGTACTCGCTGCACCCGCTTTGGCAATGCGATGGCCCGTGGATACAGGATAGTCCTGAAGATTGCGAGTCCCCATAACGTAGGGCGAACCACGCTCGAAGCAGGTCAACCCTGAGACGAACAGCGCACCAGGACTACGAAGCATCTTGAGGACGCTGTCTCCCGTCAGCTTGCCTATATGACGTCCCGGCGTCTCCATGGCCCAACAGTACGCCAGGGTGGGCAACATCAAGGATGCCTTGCCGACTCATGTCGCATCTGTATGGAAGCCGACATAACCCATCCCGTCTCCCGGATGGAGATCGGAAACCTGGCCCAATACAGTAACAACACGCCGATCCTTACTGTCCCGTCCTCTCATTTCCCGTACCTCTTCCAGTCAGCTCCCGAATCAAATCCACCTCATGCTGCCGATACGGCGTATCGTCCTGCCGAAACACCTCATGAAACCACACAGCAGGCTGCGTCAACGTATAAGGCCGCTCCCACGAGTCCCACGGAAAATACGTCTGCGTCTTCCCCGCCACCAACCCCCAGTTGATCGCCCCCACGTGATACTTCTTCGCGATCGGCAAGCTCCCATCGAACGTGCTCCCCGCTCCGCGCGCCATATACTCCGTACAAATAATCGGCCGCCCCAGCGGCATCAGCTCCTTGATCCGCGCCTCAAACCCCTCCGGCCATCCATAGTTATGGAACGTAATCACATCCGACTCCGCAAGCTGAATCTTCGTCATCGGACTCTCCCTCGCCGGATCGCTCCAGTCGCCCTCCCACACACCGCTCGTCAGCGGCTGCACCGGATGCTCCGCCCGCGCCCACGCAAACACCTTCGGCAGCAGCACCGCCACACGCTTCGCCTTATCCTTCGGCTCTTTCGCGTCGTAGCTCCCACCGCCATCGTTGTTCGGTTCGTTCCACACATCCCATCCAAGAATCCGCTCGTCGTTCGCGAACGCACCCACCACACCCTTCACATACGCCTCAAGCTTCGGCTCATACGCCGGGTCTTCGAGCCCCTTCGCCCCCGGACTCTGCACCCATCCCGAGTTGTGCACCCCCGGAATCGGCGGATGCTGCGGCCCCAGCCTCGGCTCCGGGTCCCAGCATGAGTCGAACAGCACCAGCAGCGGACGAATATGATGCTTCGCCGCAATCGCCAGAAACGCATCCAGCCGATGCTTGAACCCCTCCGGGTCCTGCTCCCACAACTGGTCCTGTAGAAACACCCGCATCGTGTTCATCCCAATCGACTCCGCCATCCCCAGCTCTTTGTCGTTCAACGCCGGGTTGAAGGTCGCCGCCTGAAACATCTCCAACTGGTTGATCGCATCCGACGGCACATAGTTCGCGCCCACCAGCCACGGCTGCTGCTCATACCAGGCATTCGCCTTCGCCCTGGACCACTGCTTCCCATCGCCAGTACCCGGAACCGCCGCCCACATCATCTGCGCCGCCAGCAGCGGAGCCACACACAGCCATCGCAATCGCATCATCACCTCGAAAGACAGAAGCCTACCGCCCCACCGGCCCCGTCGACAAGCGCTGCACAAACGTCGGCCGGATAATATGGTTTTCGCCTTCAATCGGCGCCGTCTCCGCGCTCCGCTTCGCATTGAACAGCGCCCGAAACGCCACCGTCGCAATCTCCCTCCGCGACAGCCGTAGCGTCGTCAGCGCCGGCTGCGTATACGCGCTCAACGCAATATCGTCATATCCCACCAGCGAGATATCCTCCGGAATCCGCAGCCCTGCATCATGCAGCGTCCCCAGAGCCCCAATCGCTGTCAGATCGTTCGAAGCCATCACCGCCGTCGGATTCGCGCTCGACTGCAGCATCCGCTGCATCGCATCCCTACCGCCATCCACCTGGTGATTCCCCTCCTGCACCATCCCTGCCTTTACCGGAAGACCGCGGCTCTCCATAAACTCCATGTACGCCTGC
This sequence comes from Granulicella arctica, assembly GCF_013410065.1. Lineage (NCBI taxonomy): Bacteria > Pseudomonadati > Acidobacteriota > Terriglobia > Terriglobales > Acidobacteriaceae > Granulicella > Granulicella arctica. The sequence continues at coordinate 1,188,880 of NZ_JACCCW010000001.1, read as the reverse complement.
AAACGCACCCGCGCCGAATTCCATCGGCTCGGCCCACTCAAAAATCCGATCCGCGTATGCCCCAGCCCCGCCAGATGTTCCAGCCCGGTGCGAATGCCCTCCGCGTAATCCATCCGCACACTGCTCCACCCCGGCGCAGGCGCCACCGTATCCAGCGACACCAGCGGAATATCCCTGCGGCTCACCACCTCCAGCAGCCGGTCATCCATCTCCGACGTCATGATCGCCAGCCCGTCCACCTTCCGCTGCAACATCCGGCTCACACACGTCTCCATCCGCGCCGGATCATAGTTCGTATTCGCGACCAGCACCTCTTTACCGTGCTCCACCGCAATGTCCTCGAACGCCTTCACCAGCTCCGGAAAGAACGGATTCGTGATGTCCGAAATAATCAGCCCATACAGATTCGTCCGCCCCGACCCCAGCGCCCGCGCATTCGTATTCGGATAAAAATTCAGCGCCGCAATCGCGCGACGCACCCGCTCCGCCGTCTTCGGACTCACCTTGTCCGAGCCATTAATCGTCCGGGATACCGTAGCCGTAGAAACCCCGGCTCTCTTCGCGACAGCTTTGATGTTCATAACTCAGCCCACCCGAGTGTACGGAATTCCCACCAGAAAGCGAATCGATTCAAACGTTTCACGTGCAACCGCGGCGTTTCAAGGGTACTATGGCCGTCTCACAACGATTGCACGGGCCCCCATGCACAGGAGTGTGCCCATCATGATCGATTCAGACACCGTTCAGCACATCAGCCACCCCGCACCACCCGCCTACTTCGCAAAAGCCCTCGTCGATGCAGAGCTCCTGCTCAAGTACGCCGCCGAAACCGGCGTCACCATCGACCCTGCCACCCGCTCCTCTGTTCTGCGAGCCCGCTCCGCCCTCCCCAACGCCTGGGACGAGCAGGTCGTCGCAGACCTCCTCATCGCGCTCACCGCCCTCGCCGCGGCTCTCAGACCCGTCACCGCCGCCAGCCTCCGCGCCTTCCACGACACCCGCCCTACCGTGCGCAACTACTTCGTCTGGGCGCTCGTCCTCGCCGCCGTCATCCTCCCCGTCTCCGTCATCACCTTTGTCACCTCCGCCATCTCCACCGCGGTCCACGACGACATCACCCGCTGCAACGCCCTCGCCGTCAAACTCCGCGCCGAACTCGGCCCCGCCCTCCCCAACGGCCAGATCGCAACCCTGCCCAACGACGTCAGCCTCCCCGACGTCATCACCGACCTCCAGGAGTACGCCGCCACCGTCCGCCTCATCAACGGCCGAGCCCGCAAACTCAACTGGTTCGTCTACCCACGCCAAAGACTCCCCCAGGAAGACATCGGCACCCCTGCGGCCAGAAAGCTCGCCTTCGAGCTCCCCGTCGACGTCCCCGATCCCATCGCCGCACGCGACCGCATCACCGACACCTATCAGGACGTCCGCTACTTCGCCCAGTCCCTCATGACCGATGTCGCCGTCCTCTTCGGAGCCATCACCACCTGCATCCTTCCCGTCCTCTACGCCCTGCTCGGCACCTGCGCCTATCTCATCCGCAACTTCGAAGATCAGATGGGCCGCCGCACCTTCACCCCCTCCGCCGCCAACTCCGCCCGATTCCTCATCGCCGCCATCGGCGGTGCCGTCGTCGGCCTCTTCAACAACCTCACCATCGGCCAGCAGGCATCCGTCCCCCCGCTCGCCATGGCCTTCCTCGTCGGCTACGCCGTGGACGTCTTCTTCGCCTTCCTCGAAGGCATCCTCCGCTCCTTCACCAAAACCCCCATCCCCCAGGAGGCCAAACCCTAGCACCCACCAAACACTGTCATCCTGAGCGCAGTGCGCAGCGCTGAGTCGAAGGACCTGCATCGGCCTTTGCCGTTGCTGTTGCTTGTTCCTCCCCAACCCCAAAAACTGTCATCCTGAGCGGAGGCGAAGCCGCAGCCGAAGGACCTGCGGTTGCTCTTGCCGTTGCTTGTTCTAAATATGCCGGTCAAAATCAAGCCTGCGACCAAACACATCGACCGTCCCACAGCCGGCCTTTGTCAACCACTGACGATAAACCGGCTGCTCATGACGATTTTTTGCGAATACGCTTGACCCTCCCCTTACGTCATGCTCAAAGATATCCAAAGTGAGACCCATGACAACCTTCCGCATCCAGGAGTTCGCAAAACTTGCCGGCGTTACGGTACGGGCATTGCACCACTACGACCGCCTCAAGCTGCTATCGCCGGCACATCGTTCTGATCGAGGCTACCGCCTCTACTGCCGCGAAGATCTCGGCCGGCTCGAGCAAATTCTCGTGCTGCGATACCTGGGGCTTTCGTTGCGGGAGATCGCCGCGTTGCTCGACACCCCAGCCAGTCGTAACGCAGAACCGCTGAGGGTCACCTTCGCGCGGCAACAGGCAGCACTCCATCAGCGGCGCGACGGACTGGATCGCATCCTGCGCGCCCTCGAACATGCACAACAGCGCGCACAGAACCCTGCGGAACCCGAATGGCTGCTCTACCAAACCATCCTCAAGGAGATACAAATGCAAGAAGCTACTGAATGGACAGAGAAGTACTACAGTCCGAAGGCCGCTGAGGCCCTTCGCGAGCGGCGTGCAGCTTTGACACCTGAATTGCAGGCAGAAATCGGGGCGCGGTGGCAGTCTCTATTCGCTGACATCCAAAACGCGCTCGACCGCCAGACACCACCCGACAGCGCCGAAGGCCGCGCCCTCGTCGCACGCTGGATGCGCCTCGCCGACGAGTTCACCAACGGAGACCCGGAGATCAACAAGGGTTACCAGCGGATGATCGAGGACAAGAGCCACTGGCCGGATGACGAAATGGCAGCCAGGATCAGGGCAAGCATGCCAAAGCCCGAGTGCCAGGCCTTTTTCAATCAGGCGCTTCAGGCCTGCCTGCGGCACGGCTGATAGATGCGAGCCTCACTCTGCGCCGCTCCATGCGCAGAGTGAGGCCGCTTCAAATTCAACGCAAAACAAGGAGAGAACCATGGCCGCGCCCAGAAGAAACATCCCCGCCATACTTACGCTTCTCTTTGTGACTCCGCTCGTCGCCGAGTACCTGCTCGGAGACCTGCCGCTGAAGCTGCTGCCGGCACTGATCGTATTGGCACCGGCATACGGTGGCGGGGCGGTACTGATTCGCGAGACTGCGCGGCGAACGGGTCGCGGCTGGCCCACGATGCTCATGCTCGGCGCAGCGTACACGTTCATCGCCGAAGGCCTGGTGACGCAATCGCTCTTCAACCATGATTACCTCAAGATGCACATGCACCTGCTTGACCATGCCTATCTTCCGGCGCTGGGCATCGGAGGCTGGTGGACCTTGTTCATGTTCAACCTCCATACCTTCTGGAGCATGGGCGTCTCCATCGCGCTCGTGGAGGCGCTCTTTCCTGCCGAGGCTGAGACGCCGTGGCTGGGGCCGATTGGTGACTCTGTCGTCGCTCTTATCTTCGTGCTCGGTTCAGCCGCGAACTTCGGCATCGGGTTCAAGCAGAACCAGTTTGTGGCATCCAAAGCACAGCTTCTCAGCGCCGCAGTCGTGAGCGTTTTGCTGATGGCGTCTGCGTCTTTGATTCCGTTACGAAGATCCCGCACGGCAAGCAGCAGGGTGCCAAGCCCATGGATAACAGGAGCCATTGCCTTCGTACTCGGCATGAGCGTTCTCAACACGCCTCCGAAGTGGGGTTGGGCTGCGGTGGGTGCCTTGCTGCTGATCGACGCGGTCTTCCTCGCTCTGGTCACGTTCTTTTCGCAACAAACCGAATGGACCGCGCTTCACACTTTAAGCCTGGCGGCCGGCGGCGCTCTGAGCTACGGCATTCGCGCATTGACTCAGAGGCCGCTAGTGGGAGGACTGCTATGGATGCGCATCAGCAACATAGTCTTTCTCACCGCCGCTATCTGGCTGATATTGTTAGCCGCAGGACGCGTCATTCGATACCAGAAGACAGCGTACAGCGATCAACGATAGCCTCCGCACCCTACTTGAACTGCCCCAGATCCATCCCCAGCGGATACGTCTCCCCACCCGCCAGCAGCTCATCCCAGGTCACCGTCCGCCCGGTCAGCCCCGCCATCCGCCCCAGCATGCAGCTCCGCGCCGTCTCCACACCCGCCGCAATCTGGTTATGGAACTTACCCGAAGTGATGCTCTCAATAAACGCGCGATCCTTCTCCCGATCCGCCAGCCCCAGGTTGTCCTTGAAGTCCCCGTTCGCCGCGAACCCGCCCGTCGGCGCAGCCTCGCCCGTCGGCTCCTGCCACGCCCACGCCTCTTTGCCCTGTATCCGCACCGGCCCCGCATACGGAGCATCCGCGCGCCCCTCGCTTCCAAACACACTCAGCCCTGCATTGAACCCATAGTCCCCAAACTGCGTCGACGAGAAGCTCACCCGCACATCCTCCGGATACGTGAACTCCACCTGATAGTTGTCCCAGCAGTTCCCCTCATGCTGCACAACATTGCGTCCACCCGTCGCCGTCGCCTTCAACGGATGCGAGCCCAGCACCAGGTTGCACAGGTCGATGATGTGGATGTTCTGCTCCACCAGAATGTCTCCCGACAACGCCCGATCCCACAGCCAGTTCCGCAACCGAAACTCATCCCCCGGAGCCCCCGCCGGAACATGCAGCTTCGATCCCGGAGCGTTGTAGTTCGCCGTGATCGACGCAATCTTCCCCAACGCCCCACCCTTCACCCGCTCGATCACCGCCGCGATCGGCGGCGCATTCCGCACCTGAAAGCCAACATCGATACTCACCTTGCCGTTCACCGACCGCGCAATCTCCAACGCCTCCCGCGCCTGCGCCACATCCACGCCCGTCGGCTTCTCGCAGTACGCATGCTTACCCGCCGACACTACAGCCCGCAGGTGTCCCACATGGAACCACGGCGGCGTCGAGATCTGCACCATGTCCACATCCTTCGACTGCGCAATCTCCTCGAACGCCTCCGGCCCGCGGAACATCAGCCGCGCATCAATCGCCTCCTGCCCCAGCCCCGCCTTCAGCTCATCGAAGTGCGTCTTCGCCTTCTCCAACTGGTTCGGAAACATATCCGCCAGCGCCACCACCCGCGCACTCGTGTTCTTCGCAAACGAGCTCGCCACCGCCGTCCCGCGCCCGCCGCATCCCAACAACCCCAGCCGCACCGCCGAGTTCGCCTCATACCCAAACACCGTCTTCGCCTTCAACAGCAACAACCCCGAAGCCGCACTCCCCGTCGCCATAAACCGTCGCCTATCCATCGTGCTCTCCCCCTTTACCTCAAACTCAAATCAATACCAACACCCGCCACCAACCTGTCATCCTGAGCGAAGCGCAGCGCAGTCGAAGGACCTGCGGTTGCACTTGCCGTTGCTTGTTCTTACCAATCTCAACCCTAAACAAAAAACTGTCATCCTGAGCGAAGTTGCTCGCGCTTTTGCGAGCAGCGCAGTCGAAGGACCTGCGGTTGTCTTTGCACGTGCCTTACCCCAAAACCTCCCGCAAAATCCCCTCCAGATAAACCTTCTCCCGCTTCACATCCTCAATCTGCTGCGGACCATCCGTCTCCCGCTCAATCGTCACCACACCCGCGTACCCAACCCGATGCAGCCTCCCCAGCACCTCGCGGAAGTTCACCAGCCCCTTGCCGATCTCCACCTCTTCACCCAGCTTGCTCGGATCCGTCGGCCACTTGCCATCCTTCGCATGCATCGCCTTCACATGCGGCCCCAGAATATCCACCGCATCCACCGGATTCGCCTTGCCATACAGAATCAGATTCGCCGTATCCAGCCCCACCCCCAGGTTCGGCTCACCCGCATCGCGCAGCATCCGCGACATCGTCGTCGGCGTCTCCTGGCCCGTCTCCATCAAAAACCCCTGCCCGTTCCCCGCGCAATGCCGCGCCACCGTCTTGATCGCCTCCACCGTCTCCGCATACAGCGCATCGGCCGGGTCCTCCGGGATAAACCCGCAGTGCGTCTGCACCAGATCCACGCCCAGCAGCCTCCCAAAGTCCGACACCTGCCGCAGCGCATCGATCCTCGCCGCCCGCGTCGCCCGCGGCACCAGCCCAATCGTCGATGGCCCGCGCATAAAGTCCCACACTAGCGGCTGCGGATTCACCACCTCCACCGTCGTCACCCGCACCTCGTACTTGTTCAGCAGATCGCTCATCCTCGTCGCGATCTCCGGCGTAAACCCGCCAAGATACTTATCCAGCGAGAAGAAGCAGTTCCGGAACCCCAGCTCCTTCACCTTGCGGATCGTCGCCTCCTCCGCGCCATACGGCTTCACCAGCAGACCCAGCTCCATCGGCGTATGCGGACGCGCACTCTGCGCCACACCCGAAACCCCAGCCGCATGACCCAGCGCTGCCCCCGCAGCCAATCCCAGAAACTCTCTCCGCTCCATCACGCCACCTCGCTTTTTCGAATGCATAAACCATACCAGCAACACGCCATCAGTTCGGCTGCGCCGAGCACGTTTGTGGGACGGATCGTCGGCAGACACCAACCCAGCTCGTACCGAACCAGACGACTTACTTCGGGAGCACCACACCCGCTGACCAGGGTGGCACGATGCCGTTCACGCGAGCATAGGCGATCAGTTGGCCCATGTGCTCGTTATCGTGACAGATGATCCGCAGATACATCCCGTCTACATCTACGGTTTCGCCATAGATCTTCACTTTGCGTTGTAGATCGCCAGGCTTCAGTTGGGCTCGCGCCGTCTTCACCGCCTCAAGAGACCGTCGCAGATAGGCCGTCACCTCCGGCTTGGACACGATCTTTTTCTCTACATCGTTGGACTCAAGCTCGGGTGGCATCTTCGGCCCGGTTACGCTGAGCAGGTAGTAGTTCGATTGGACGATGTGCATCAGCACTTCGCTCACCGAGCGCACTCCCGGCTCCGGCCGCCAACCGTACTTATCGGCTGGGATCGCCTCTGCGATCGAGACCAGCAGGCGCGAAGCATACCGCCATTCGCCATCGTAGCCTTCCCAGATTCCTTCGTTGGCAGCCAAATCGGCAGGGCTTTGGGCGTGTAGCGTGTAGGCGCCTATAAGAAGAGCAACGAAAACCAGTCTTCTGAGCATGCCCACACTCTAGCAGGCTATTCGGTGGAGGATTAGTCCTCAAAAGTCGTCTTCTCGTCAGCGACCCATGCAGGTTGATTGCCAACAGGAGAGTTTCGTAACAGCCTCGTATACCCTACCCTCAGCATCAGAAGGAGCACCATGACCCCGCTCATCCCACCCTTCACCCGCGAAGTCGCCCTCCTCAAAGTCCGCGCCGCCGAAGACGGCTGGAACACCCGCGATCCCCAACGCGTCTCCCTCGCCTACACCCCCGACAGCCGCTGGCGCAACCGCCACGAGTTCGTCACCGGACGCGACCAGATCGTCGCCTTCCTCACCCGCAAGTGGGCCCGCGAACTCGACTACCGCCTCATCAAAGAGCTCTGGGCCTTCGACACCCACCGCATCGCCGTCCGCTTCGCCTACGAGTGCCACGACGCCAACGGCCAATGGTTCCGCTCCTACGGCAACGAGAACTGGGAGTTCGACGCCAACGGCCTCATGGCCGTCCGCCACGCCAGCATCAATGACCTCCCCATCTCCCCCGCCGACCGCCTCTTCCACTGGCCACAAGGCCGCCGCCCCGACGACCACCCCAGCCTCACCGACCTAGGCCTCTAGCCAATCCTCGACACAAAAACTGTCATCCTGAGCAAACGCTCGGGTGCCCTATCCTTCGCGCCTTTGCGAAGGGTGGGATGTAAACAGCCAACCCGCATTTTGCATTTGCTTGTTCTTTCTTCCCCACCCCAAACAAACTGTCATCCTGAGCGGAGCGCAAAGCGCGCAGCCGAAAAACCTGCATCTGCATTTATCCCCCACCCCCACATCCCTATGAGAGAATGGCACGTCCCCGGCCAGCTTGTTCGAGTCACGTTCCTGTCTCAAGGAGAACGACGATGCCACTCGCCGATCAGCTTCGCGGAAACAAACTCCTCGCCCTCGCCCAGGAGCGCTTCGACTCCACCCTCCGCCCCATCGAAGAACAGATCCTCCGCCACTCCTGCACCTACGACGACCCGCCCCGCACCGGCACTCGTCCCGACCCCACCTGGCTCGGCCCCGAGCTCCGCCCCCGCTTCCTCCGCTGGCTCGCCACCGACCCCGACGCCCTCGCCCTCATCGAACATCGCGGCATCCGCATCTGGAACGCCCGCCTCACCGAACCCCTCGATCTGCAAAGCTGCCACATCCCCGCCCGCATCGAGTTCCGCTACTGCCTCTTCTCTGAGCCTGTGCACCTCGCCTCCGCCGAGATCCGCAGCCTCTACCTCCTCGAATCCACTCTGCTCAAAGACATCGACGGCTCCCGCATCGCCCTGCACGGCCCGCTCTACATCCGCAACGTCGTCGCCGCAGGCAAGCTCGCATTCGACTCCGCGCAGATCGACGGCCAACTCGTCCTCAGCAACACCACCCTGACCGCCACCGGCATCGAACACACCTTCGGCAACGCCGTCATCCGCGACCATCTCCTCTTCACCCCGGCCTTCCAATCCGCCGGAAGCCTGCATCTCATCAGCATCCACATCGGCGGTACCTTCTGCATGGACGGAGCCGTCATCACCGCCACCACCGGCTCCATCGCACTCGATCAGGCCAGGATCCAGGGCGAGGCCCTGCTCCGCCGCCTCCAATCCTCCATCGAGCTCAGGCTGGCCAGCGCCGAAATCGGCGGCGCAGTCAACTGTAGCGGCGCGCAGCTCACCGCCACCGAGAGCGCCCTCACCATGGACGGCGCAACCATCCACGGCGAGCTCCTTCTCAACGATGGATTCCAGTCCGCCGGAGTCGTCCGCATGCCCGACGCCCGCATCGACGGACAACTCAACTGCGACTCCGCAAAACTCACCACCACCGGCGTCGCTCTCATCCTCGACGGCGTAAAGGTCCGCAGTCACACCTTCCTCAGCGAGGGCTTCCAGTCCGCCGGCAGCATCCGCATGCTCGGCGCTCAGATCGGCGGTCAGCTCAACTTCGACTCCGCCAGGATCACCGCCACCGGCGATGCCCTCACCCTGGTCCGCATCACCATCGACGCCGACCTCTTCTTCAACAACGGCTTCGAGTGCGCCGGAACCATCCGCCTCCTCGGCGCAAACATCGGCGGCCAGCTCAACTGCGAGGGCGCAAAGCTCACCGCCACCGGCGATGCGATGCGCCTCGACGCCGCCACCATCCGCGGAGGTGTCTATCTCAACAAAGGCTTCGCCTCGACCGGCGTCATCGGCATGCCCGGCGCAAAGATCACCGGCCAGCTCGTCTGCGCCGAAGCCTCCATAAAATCCCTTTGGGCCGAGAACATGGAGCTCGACGGCGACCTCTTCTGGGTCGAGCTCCAGAATCCCAGGGAGGGCTCACTCAGTCTCGCCGGAGCAAAGATCAAACGTCTCTTCGACGACACCGCAAGCTGGCCCGCCCCGGAGAACCTCATCGTCAACGGCCTCGAGGTCGACGAGCTGCACGGCACCGACCCACTCCGCGCAAAGACCCGCATCCCCTGGCTCAACCTGCAAAGCGCCAAACAGCGCATCGAACCGCAGCCCTGGATGGAGCTGGCAAAACTCCTCAACGACAAGGGCTACCAGCGTGACGCCAAGCGCGTCCTCTTCGAGCTCCGCCGTCATCAGGCCCGCGCCCGCTGGAAGAACCCACTCGCCCTGTGCATCGCCATCCTCTTCCGCCGCCTCGAGGAGCAGCCCCTCCGCATCCTCCTGCCCATCCTCTTCTGCGTCGCCCTCGGCACCGCGATCTTCATGCCCCTCCGCGCTCACTTCGCCCCCACCAGCGACGCCGCCTACAAGACCACCTACACATCCAATGCAAAATCCGCCGCCAAATCAAGCGAGCTCCCCATCGCCTACCCGCAGTTCCAGCCCGTCGTCTACGCCCTCGAAAACGTCCTCCCCATCGTCCGTCTCGGCCAGGACGACCACTGGGCGCCCGACGCCCACCTCGGCTCGCGCCGCATCTACTGGTCCCTGATGTCCATGCGCTGGTTCCTCATCCTCGCCGGATGGGCCCAGGGAGTCGTCCTCGCCGCCGCCGTCAGCGGCCGCTTCCGCACCTGAACCCCGCCCTCAACCGCAACTGCGGAGGTTGCACGTTCCGCCGAGCGCAGCTACATTAGGTGCGAGTGTTGGAGCTATCCATGAAAAGTCCCGTCCCGGCAGAATCAGCCTCTGCATTCATCGACGCGAAGATCAACGAACTAGGCGACTGGCGCGGAAAAACCCTCGCCAAAGTCCGCGAACTCATCCACAAGGCAGACCCCGAGATCCTCGAAGAGTGGAAGTGGATGGGGACTCCCGTCTTCTCCCACAGCGGCATTGTCTGCACAGGAGAGACCTACAAGAGCGTCGTCAAGCTGACCTTCGCCAAGGGCGCCGCAGTGAAGGACCCTTCCGGCCTGTTCAACTCCAGCCTCGACGGCAACGTCAGACGCGCCATCGACATCCACGAGGGCGAAGCAATCAATGAGGCAGCCCTGAAGGATCTCATCCGCGCCGCCGTAGCCCTCAATCTCGAAAGTAAGAGCAAGCCAAAGCCCCCACGAACGACCAGCAAGCAGGCCGGCTAGCTTCATCGCAGCGATCGAAGAAGAGAGCTTTGAAAGGGCACGGCTTCAGCCGTGCCGCAAAGAGCCAAAATGAAACGGGGCTTTAGCCCCTGAGGGAATGTCAGCGGGCACCCATCCTTCGCGCCTTTGCGAAGGATGGGCCGCAATCATCTCCCAACTCTTACCGCAGCTTGTAAGCCGCATCGCTCCACACCAGCTCACGCCGCAACTGATGCAGCTTCGTCTCCGAGTCGATCCGCACCAGCTCGATCCCCGCAATCTCCGCGAAGTCCTCCATGTGCTCCATCGTCAGCGACTGGCTGAACCCCGTATGGTGCGCGCCGCCCGCATAGATCCACGCCGCCGCCGCCACCTTCAGGCTCGGCTTCGGCAGCCACATCGCACGCGCCACCGGCAGCTTCGGCAACGCCTGCTCCGGAGCCACCACATCCACCTCATTCACGATCATCCGGAACCGATTCCCCATGTCCACCACCGACGCCGCCACCGCCGCCCCCTCCGGAGCCGTAAACACCAACCGCACCGGATCGGCCTTACCGCCAATCCCCAGCGGATGCACCTCCAGCGTAGGCCTGTCCTTCGCAATCGTCGGGCAGATCTCCAGCATGTGCGATCCCAGAATCTTCGGCGTGCCCGAAAAATCGTACGTATAGTCCTCCATGAACGACGTGCCGCCAGCCATGCCCTGCGCCATCACCTTCATGATGCGCACCAGCGCCGCCGTCTTCCAGTCGCCCTCGCCGCCAAAGCCGAAGCCATCAGCCATCAACCGCTGCGTCGCAATCCCCGGAAGCTGCCCCATCCCATGCAGGTCCTCGAACGTATCCGTAAACGCACCGAACCCACCCTCGACCAGAAACGCCCGCAGCCCCAGCTCAATCCGCGCCGCCACCTTCAGCGAATCCACGCGATCATGCTCCTTCGCAATCGTGTACGCCTCGCGATACTCCCCGACCAGCCGCTCCACCTCTGCGTCCGTGAACTGCGCCATCCGGTCCGTCAGGTCGCCGATCCCAAACCCCGAGACCGTGTACCCGAACACCCGCTGCGCCTCCACCTTGTCCCCTTCGGTCACCGCGACATTGCGCATGTTGTCGCCAAACCGCGCCACCTTCAGGTGCTGCGACTCATGCCAGCCCAGCGCCGCCCGCGTCCACGCCGCAATCTCAGCCACCGTCTCCGCATCCTGCCAGAACCCCACCACCACCTTGCGCGCCAGCCGCATCCGCGCCGTGATGAAGCCGAACTCGCGGTCGCCATGCGCCGCCTGGTTCAGGTTCATGAAGTCCATATCGATCGACGCATACGGCAGCGCCCGATTGAACTGCGTATGCAGATGCAGAAACGGCTTCCGCAGCGAGCTCAACCCTGCGATCCACATCTTCGCCGGAGAGAACGTATGCATCCACAACACCAGCCCGATGCACGCCTCCGCATTGTTCGCCTCGCGGCACACGTTGCTGATCTCATCCGCCGTCGTCGCCACCAGCTTATGCACCACGCGCACCGGAATCGCACTCTCGCCCGCAAGCGACGCCGCAATCTTCTTCGAGTTCTCCGCCACCTGCGTCAGCGCCTCAGCCCCGTACAGATGCTGGCTCCCCGTCACAAACCACACTTCCAAAGTCTTCGTCTCGTGCACCAAAATCTCCTCGTCTCTCTTATTGCTTACAAATCACCATCTATCTCGACCAACCACCAAAGAACAGTCATCCTCGCCCAGCCAAAAAACTGTCATCCTGAGCCGCCCCCCCCAAACTGTCATCCTGAGCGAAGTGCGCAGCACGGAGTCGAAGGACCTGCGGTTGCACTTGCTGTTGCTGTTGCTGTTGCACTTGCACTTGCACTTGCACTTGCACTTGCACTTGCACTTGCACTTGCGGTTGCACTTGCGGTTGCACTTGCTGTTGCGGTTGCTTGTTGCTTGTTGCTTGTTTTAAAAACCTCTCAACACCCCAAAAAACTGTCATCCTGAGCGGAGCGCAGCGCAGTCGAAGGACCTGCGGTTGCTGTTGCTGTTGCATTTGTCGTTGCTGTTGCTCTTGCTCTTGCCCTTGCCCTTGCCCTTGCCTCTACCCAAACCCCTAAACCCGCTGATACAACCGATATCGCTCCGTATCAATCGCAGGAAAAGCCCGCATCACCACATCACCACTCCCCGTCGCCACCCTCCAATCGCCCGACGACCCAACCCGCTCCGCCGCCAGCAACTGCGCCTGCGTCAGCCTCCGATCACCCGGCTCAATCGCAAACAGCGCCACCGGCCCACGCACCAGAGCCACAACATTCGGATGTTCCCTATCGATCGGCACCAGCCGCAGCGGCATATCCAGCGTCAGCTCCACCCGGTCGCCATCCTTCCACGTCCGCTCGAGCTGCGCCCACGTCCCCGGCTCCAGCGCCACGCCCGCATCCTTCCCATTCACCGCCACCCGCGTCTGCTTGCCCGCCCACGCCGGCACCCGCAGCGCCACCACAAAACGCTCCGGCCAATCCAGCTTCAGGTGCAACGCCGTCTCCCCCACCTTCGGATAGCTCGTCTCCTGCGTCAGCACCACCCGCGCCCCACCCTGCCGCCAGCTCACCCGCGACGGCACATACAGGTTCACGTAAATCCCCTTCGCGCTCCGCAGGTACGAGCTGATCCCATAGTCCGCCGTCAACTGCGGAAACGTCCCCGAGCAGCACGGCCACTTCTGCCCATAGTCCGACTTCACCGCATCCATGTTGTAGTCCGCGTAGTAAAAGCTCACCCCATCCGGACGAATCGGCCGCGCCCCCAGAATCGTGTTGTACAGGATCGCCTCCATCCCGTCGCCATACGTACTGTCGCCCGTCACCCGCATCAGATAACGCGCCACCTTGAAGTGCCCATACGCTCCGCACGGCGTCTCGAAGCTGTTATGCGTCCCCTCAAGCGACTTCGCCAGACCATCCGTCCCCGGCTTTTGAAAGCTCTCGTTCGGCCCCCATCCGCCCGTCGCAAAGCTCTGCTCCAGCACAAACCGGAAGCCGTTCTTCGCCGCCCGCAGATGCATCTCGCTGCCATCCGTCAGGTACGACTGCACCGCCGAACACAACCCGTTCACGTGACTATAGGCATGTTGCCCAGGCAGGATATTCTGACCCTCAGCCAGCGGCCCAAAGTACGTATCGTCCTGCAAAAACCGCTGCGCCAACTGCCGATACCGCGCCCCCGCGCCTCGCTGATACGCCAGGTAAAAGTTCTCCGGCAGCGTGTACTGCTCGTCCCAGGTAAACGAAACATTCTTATGCGGACGAGCATTCATCTCGTCGCGATTCAGTGCCCTCGGCGGCAGCCACGGCAGCACCGCATCCGTCGCCTTGTTCAGCACCGCCAGCGCCGTCCGGTCGTCCGCAAACTGGTGCGCATCGATCAGCCCGCAGTTCGTCTTGTCGAACGTATACGCCGGCAGGTTATACCCGTCATAGAACTTCGTCGTCACCGTCGCCGCAAAACCCGCCACCAGCCGCTGCACCTTCTGCTGCGTCGCCCGGTCGCCCGTCACCGCATACGCCCGCGACAACCCCGACAGGTACTGCCCAAAGCTATGCCCCGGAATATACCCCGTCATATTCTTCGGCGGATCAAACTCAGCCGCAGGCGAGTACCACCCGCCCATATCCTCACCCGGCGCCGCCATCCCCACAAGCTGGCGGAACGGCTTCAGCAGACTGTCCTCACTCAGATTCATAAACAGCGAGTGATTATGGCGGAACTGCTCCTGCATCGGCCCATCCAGCAACTGCACATCCGCATACTCGAACTGGCTCAACTCCGTCGCCCTTGGAGTCGTAGCCTGAGCAGCCAGATCCTTACCCCAAAGTCCATGCGCGCTGCGCACCGCAACCGCACCGGCAGCCAATGCCGCGCTACCCTTCAAAAAATCGCGCCGAGCCTTATTCATGCCTCACACCTTCTTTTTGAATCTCACCCACACTTCAAGTAATCGTTTTCTCAAAGGCCCGTACTCACAGAGCAACGCGGTCAGGTTAACACCTTCACCTCGCAAGAGTAAATAGACGCTCGGATTTCGCACACCATCAGTTATAGTTCTCAAGATTCACGAAACGATCATAATGAACCTATGTCCAGGCGAGTAAAAGCAGCAGCAGACCCCAACAACGGCGTGCGCTTTGATATACGCGATGTTGCCAGGCTCGCCGGCGTCTCCGTCGCCACCGTCTCCCGCACAGTCAACAACGTCCCTACCGTCAACACGGCCATGGCTGCACGCGTCCGCGACGCCATCCGCGAGCTCAACTACTTCCCCAACACCCAGGCCCGCGCCCTCGTCTCCGGACGCAGCCGACTCATCGGCCTCCTCGTCCCCGACATCACCAACCCCTTCTTCCCCGAGCTCATCAAGCGCTTCGAAGAGACCGCCGTCAAGCGCAACTACGAGCTCCTCATCGGCTCCACCAACTACGACTCCGAGATCCAGCACTGCCTCCGTCGCCTCATCGAGCGCAACGTCGACGGCGTCGCCATCATGACCTTCGGCGTCGAAGACCCCGTCCTCGGCGACCTCTCCACCCGCCACATCCCCATGGTCTTCGTCGACGTCTCCCAGGAGGCCTTCCCCCAGGACGCCGTCATGATCGACTACCGCCACGGCATGGAAGAGGCCGTCCGCCACCTCGTCGCCCTCGGCCACACCGAGATCGGCTTCATCAGCGGACCCCTCAACCAACACTCCGCCACCCTCCGCCGCATCGCCTTCCACGAGTCCATGGCCGCCGCCGGCTGCATCCCCAAAGAAAAGTTCATCGTCGAAGGCGACCACCAGCTCGAAGGCGGCATGGCCGGCATGACCAAACTGCTCGACAACCCCAAGCCGCCCTCCGCCGTCCTCTGCTCCAACGACCTCATGGCCATCGGCGCCCTCCGCACCCTCCAGACAAGCGGCCTCCGCGTCCCCGAAGACATGTCCATCGTCGGCTTCGACGACATCCACCTCGCCGAGTTCGTCAACCCGCCCCTCACCACCGTCCGCATGTCGCAGGTAGAGCTCGCCCGCGAAGCCATCCAGGTCCTCATCGCCCGCATCGAAAAACTCAACCCCGCCGACCACCCCGCCAGCCAACCCGTCTCCACCCGCCTCGTAATCCGAGGAACCACCGCCCCTCCACGCCCCCGCCCACGCCGCAAATAAACCCCACCAGCGGAGGCACCCCTGCCTCCGCTTCCGATCCCATCTACCCTCACACCAAAACCCCTGTCACCCTTCCGCATCTACCGGGTGCCCCATCTTCGCGACAGCACTATCGTCGCTAAGGTGGGCATCGTGCGAAGCACGACCGCTCTCCTTCCCCCACCACCAACAAACTGTCATCCTGAGCGAAGCCGAAGGACCTGCATTGGCCCTTGCCGTTGCTTGTCCCTCCAACACCCCCCAAAAAACGCAAAACCCCTCACCAAAAATCCCGATTGTGAGAGGATTTCCCTATGAGTGATTTCATCCCCAAACCAGGCAAAGTAAAAATAGGCGGACTAAGCCGAGCAGCCCAGAAACTCCAATCAGCCCGCGAAAAGGCAGCCCAGGGAAAGACCGGCGCAAAGTCCCTCTCCGCAACCCCCGTAGCCTCCTTCAAGGCAAAGGACTCCTTCGCCAACACCAAAAAAACCACCTTCCAACGCAAAGCCGTCTAGCAAACGGTCCCGCCTCCACCGGGACCGCCCCAATCCCGACTGAAAGAAAAAAGCCGTCCTCGACCTGGCACATTCACCCCACGCCAGCTCCCATCAGCGCCATCATCCACGTCGACTTGTTCTTTCCCCCACCCAAACAATCCGTCATCCTGAGCGCAGCGTAGCCGAAGGACCTGCATGAGCACTTGCCGTTGCTCGTTCTTCCACCCTATCGCAACGAAGCCTTCCCCTTAGCCCCACGCCCCTTACGCACACCCTTCATCTCCACCTCAGGCTCCGCGCGAAGCTGCCGCCCACCGCCTCCAATGGCCAGCGAGATCCGGCTGCACGCCTCCTGCAACAACGACCTCACCTCGTCCATCTCCACCGTATCCCCATGCCGCTGCATATACGGAACCGTCAGCGCCCCAACCGCCGAGCCCCCGCTGCCAAAGATCGGATAGCTAATGTTCACCACCCCGCGAACCTGGTAGCTCACCCGCTCCTCATACCCGCGCTTCTGAATCCGAGCAAGATGCATCGGGAGATCCGCCGGAGGATCTTCGCCCATCTCATGCTGCCACTGCGCCAACGTCTGCTTGCGCCTCTCCGGCGGCTGATGCGCCAGAATCACCTGTCCCGTCGCCGCCTCCATCAAGTCGATCACCGACCCCAGCTTCACATAGAAACCTGAGTTCGTCGGCGAGTTCACCTGCGCCAGAATCACCACCTGCCAGCCCTCCACCACGCCCATATGGCACGACTGCTTCGCATGTTGCGCCAGCCAGTGCATCACCGGCAGCGCCTCAGCCTGCAGCCGCTCCGTCGGCGGATGCTCCTGCACCATCCGGAACAGATGCAGCGTCAGGCTGTACTTGTCCCCATCGTGCTGCGAGATATACCCGCGCGTCTCCAGACAAACCAGCATCCGAAACACCTCGGACACAGTACGGTTCAGCTCCCGCGCAATATCGCTCTTCGTCAACCCCGACGATTGCCGCGCAAGCAGCTCGAGAATATCCAGCCCCTTCTCAAGCGCAGGCGTCGCATAGCTGTTGCTCTTTAAAGTCTTCATTCGTACATCTTTCGTTTGCTACCTGCTTAGACTGAGACGAGTCGCCATCATACATGACAGCCCGCACCACCAAAGATCGCCAGGCACCCCACCTTCGCGCCTCTGCGAAGGGCGAGATGAATACCGCCCGCAGTTCAGCGACGAAATAGCGGCCGGCCCAATCGATTAAAACGCCGGCCTCAGTCGATCTGCACAATCATGCAGGTAATATTGTCGCCACCGCCCGCACGATTCGCCGCGTTGATCAACTGGCGACAGGCATGTTCTGGCGACACCGAAGCAATCAGATGAGACTGCATCTCCGAGTGAGACAGCGTCCGCGTCAAACCGTCCGTTGCCAGCAAAAAGCAATCCCCGATCGCAACCCGAACCGTCGTCACCACCGGCACAACAAACTGCCCCGCGCCCAGCGCCTGCGTCAGCACGCTCTCCAGCCGCGCAGCCTCCGCATCCGACATCTGCCCGCGCCCCGAACGCATATGCTCCGTCAGCAGCGAGTGATCTTCCGTAAGACGATGCAGCGATAAATCGCGCATCAGATAAGCGCGGCTGTCGCCCACATGCACAACCGTCATCCGCTGCCCGTCAAAGTACGCCGCAACCACCGTCGTACTCATCCCCTCGTACGCCGGCTCCGCCCGAGCCGCATCATGCAGAACCCGGTTCACCCGCTGGATCGCACGATGCAGAAGATCCCCGCCAATGTTCTCACTGGCCTGACGCGCAAACGTGTCCAGCAGCGAATCGACCGCAAGCCTGCTCGCCACCTCACCCGCCTGGCTTCCACCCACACCGTCACATACAACGAAGAGTCCAAGATCGAGATCGAACCCGAACGCATCCTCATTCGTCTGCCGCACCTGGCCAATGTTGCTCTCCGCCGCGGCTTGAATCCGTATCTGCATCAATATCGAGGTTCCCTCTGCTCATGCGTTGGACTGGTGAATCACCGTTCGGTCGCCTTAGAAGCTGTCCAAAACTGCCATTCAGAACATTTTCGGTCGTTTTGTTTTGCGTCGTCATCCTGAACGCAGTGAAGGACCCCTGTATTCGTCTTTGTTTGTTCCAGACAGGTGATATGCCGCTAAGCTTACTGGAGTTATTGGACAGCTCCTCAGGCCTTCTTTTTCTTTTCGAAATCAAACTGCAACACAGTAGAGCCGCCAAGATCGATCTTCGATCCCTTACGCAGCGGAACCAGCTTCGTAGGCAAAGCCGCCACGCCGTTCACACTCGTACCGTTCGAGCTATTCGTATCCACAAGAAAGAAGTTGCCATCCTTCTTCACCACCTCGCAGTGGAAGCGCGAGACCATATGCTCGACATCGCGAATCACGATGTCATTCTTCTGTCCCCCATCCTGCGCAATGCCGCCAATGCGAACAACATCCCGATCCACCGGATAGACGCGTCCCTGGTCGAGCCCGTTCACCACATGAAGCACCGGAAAGCGAACCTGTCGCCGCGCCCGCCAGAACAATCCACCGCCGCCTAACAACGCAAGAATGCCAGCCGACGTGCCCAGGAAGAAGAGCCGGTGCCGCAAACTAAGCGCAGCATTAATACGCGAGCGCAGATCGCCCACCAGCGGATTGCTCGGGGCAAGCCTCTCCGCAACATGCAGCGCCGCATCGGCCCCCTTGATATTCCCGCCAAGAAAAGAGCTCTGCGCCTCGGCAAGCGACGCAGCCACCTGCTTGTCGCGATCGCTCTCGCTGACCACCTGCTGCTGCGCCTGCGTCTCCTGCTGCTGCGTCTGCTGCTGCTGCGCCGCCACCTTCGCCGCCGCCTCCTTGTACCCCTGCACCGCCGCCGCATTGCTCGGATCGATGCGCACCACCTGGTCATACAACTGCATCTGCTCGTTCGGATCGCTCGTCTTCAGCGCCTGGCTCATCTTCTCCGCAACCTGCTGCCGAGCCTGTGGTGTCGGAGCCCCCAGCGCAGCCGCAATCTGCGCCGTCTGCGCCGCAAGAGCAGCGGACTGCTGCGCAGGCGTCGCACTCGCAGCAGCACTCGCAGTCGGCGTCGGTGGAGGAGCCGCAGAGACAGCCCGCACGACTCCGCCAAAGGTATGCGGAATACTCTCGATCACCACACTATGCACGTCGATCGACTTCACATCATCCGACATATCGATGCTCAGCGGCCCCGCCTTGATCTTCGCGCCGATCTTGGTCGTCGCACCCTCAGGACGCGTATCCGTGTACAACGTCTCAAGCACGCCATTCACATAAATCCCCAGCACATGCCCGCCCGCAACCACCGTCTGTGGCATCGACCCCTGCCCCGCAATCGGCCGCCTCGGCTGCGCCAACCCATGAATCTGTCCAATCTTGCTGCCCAGCCCCACCGGATAGCCCGTCGCCGTTGAGCCCGCCTCATTCCTCAGATAGATCACCGGAAAGGCGTCCTTCTTCTTCTCTTCAAAGTCCGCGCCACCCGAAAGCTGAAGCACAAAGTCGTCATACGAGTTATTGCTCTCCAGCGAACCCGGCCCGCTCTCACCATGGATCGCGCCACCGCGCACCGACCAGTTCGCCGTGTGCGGCTTCCCATTGCCCCCGCCAAACATCTTTGCAAACTCATGCCCAACGCCATTGCCGGTCTTCGGCGAATACGGCACGCTCTTCCAACCCGAAAGGTCAGTCCCATTGAAGATCGAGCTCGTGTTCAACGGCTTCAAATAAACATTGCGCAGATCGAGCCGCGCACCACGCGTGCTTTCAAAGTGGATATACCCAGCCTTCGCAGACTCGTCCGTCGTCTCCGCCGTCTGCTGCCCATCGATGGAGACAACAATGCGTCCACCGTTAGCCTCGATCGAAACCGCATGCCACGCATTCAACGGAGGACTCGGACGCGTGTTCTTGCTCCGCATCACAATGCTGCCCGCAGGCCACTCCGGCTTGGTGTCGCCAAGCGGAATGCGATATCCGCTATCCGCAGGATCGCTCGCATGAGGCGCACGAATCCGAACCGCCGCACCCGAAGGCGTAGCGTTCAATCGATACTCGAAGTTCAGCACGAAGTCCCCAAACGGCAGCGCCGTCACAATATGCCGGTCGCTCGACATCGTCGACGTAAGCATCTGGTCGCCGAATCCCCAGCCGCTCGACGAATCCCACCCATACCCGGAACTGCCATCGAACAAAGCCAGCCAGCCACTCGAAACCTCAGCAGCAGAGAGCTTATTCTGTGCGTGCACAGTCAAACCCGCCGTTGCAAACACAGCAACCGTAACGGCAGACAAAAAAACATCTCTCAAACGAATCGCAGCACTCATTGGGTTACAACCTCCGTGGCTTCCGGAGCAGCATCGGACAGCATCACGTTGAAGGTAAGGCCATCCGCATCCACATCCAGCAGAACGCTCTGGCCCGGAAGAATATCCTGCGAGAGCAGCGCGCTCGCCAGCGGCGACAACACTAGCTGCTGCATCACGCGTCCCGCCGGACGCGCACCATACTCCGGATCGTAAGACCGCTCCGCCAGCATCGACAACGCCGCCGGGCTTACCGTCAGCAGTATCTCCCGATCCTCTTCGAGCTTCTTCGCCAGCGCGCCAAGCTGCACGCCGACGATCCGCTCCAGCTCCTGCTCACTCAGCGGATTGAACGCAATTACCTGCCCGATCCGGTTATAAAGCTCCGGCCGCAGACTCGCCCGCACCACATCGAGGATGATCGCCTTGCGCTCTTCATCACTCTCCGCGCCCATCGACTCGCGCACCCCCAGGTTCGACGTGAACAGCACAATCGTGTTCGAGAAGTCGCAGAAGCGACCCTTCGCATCCGTAAGCCGCCCCTCATCCAATACCCCAAGCAGCAGATCCAGAATCTCCGGATGTCCCTTCTCTACCTCATCGAACAGCACAATCGAATACGGCGACCGTCGCACCTGCTCCGTAAGAAAGCCACCCTCGTCCGACCCCACAAGCCCCGGCCGCGATCCAATCAGCGAAGCAGCCGACGACTTGTCCTTGTACTCGCCCATATCGATGCGGATCAGCGCACGCTCATCATCGAACAGCGCCTCAGCCAACGCCTTCGCCAGCTCCGTCTTACCCACACCCGTCGGCCCAACAAACAGAAACGAATTCGGATTGCGCTTCAACTGTAGATCCGTCCGCATACGCCGCGCCGCCTCGGACACCGCCTGCACAGCATCCGGCTGTCCAAACACCCGCTCCGCCAGCCGCTCATCCAGCTTCCGCAGGCGATCCCGTTCGCTCTCAAGCAACCGGTTCACCGGCACGCCGCAGCGCTCCGCAATCACCTCCGCGATATGCGACGGCAACACCTCATCCGCCACCATCGGCGACTCCTTCACCGTCGCCGTCCTCGCCTCGAGATCAGCCTTCTGCTGCTCCAGATACTTCAGCGCCCCATAGCGAATCTCCGCAGCCTTCGCCACATCCCCCGCCGCCTCCGCAACCTGCAATAACCGGCTCTGCTCCTCGATCGCCTGCAACGTCTTCTTCAACTGCGACGACGCCGTCCGCTGGCTATCCCACGCCTCAGCCAGCGCCGCAACCTCCGGCTCCAGCGCCGCAATCTCGCTCTCAAGCACCGCAATCGATTTCTTCTGCTGCACACTCGCCGCCGCATTCCGCAACGACTCCAGCTCCGCGCGCTTCCGCAACAACAGCCGCTCCTGCTGATCCACATGCGTCGGCTTCGACTCAATCTGCATCCGCAGCCGCGCCGTCGCCGCATCGATCACATCGATCGCCTTGTCCGGCAAAAACCGATCCCGCAGATAACGCCGCGACAGCTTCACCGCCGCCTGCAACGCCTCATCCGAAAGCTTCACTCCATGGAACGCCTCATACCGCTCGCGAATCCCGCGCAGGATATACAGCATCGACTCGTCCGTCGGCTCCTTCACCACCACCTGCTCGAACCGCCGCGCCAACGCACCATCCTTCTCGATCCGCTCGCGATACTCATCGAACGTCGTAGCCCCAACACACCGCAGCTCCCCACGCGCAAGCGCAGGCTTCAGCAGATTGGCCGCATCCATGCCGCCTTCCGTCCCACCCGCGCCTACCAACTGATGCAGCTCATCAAGGAAGAGAATGATCTCGCCCTTCTTCAGCTTCACCTCGTCGATCACGCCCTTCAGCCGCTCTTCAAACTCACCGCGATACTTCGCGCCAGCAACCAGCGCCGCCAGGTCCAGCGAGATCACTCGGCACTTGCGCAGGCTCTCCGGAATATCGCCCGCCGCAATCCGCAGCGCCAGCCCTTCCACAATCGCCGTCTTACCCGTACCCGGATCACCCACCAGCACCGGATTATTCTTCGTCTTCCGCAACAGCGTCTGGATCAGCGAACGAATCTCTTCGTCGCGCCCCACCACCGGCGACAACTCTCCCGCACGCGCAGCCGCCGTCAGGTCGCGGCCAAACCGCTCCAGCACACGGCCCGACTGATTCGCCCCCTCCGCCCTCGCTCCCTTATCCGCGTCATAAGCCTGCTTCAGCGTCTTCTGCGAGTCGTCGATCTTCTCCACCGACTCCTTCGTAATCCCCGCCTCGCGAAGCTCTCCCTTCAGCGCCGTCTCGCCAAGATCCACCGCCGCCAGCAGCACATCGATCGGCTCGACATGCGCATCCTTCCGTCCACTCACGCGGTTCAGGCTCGCCTCAAGCAGCTTGCGCAAAGCCTGCGACGCCACCGGACGCCGCCCCGGCTCCAGCGTTCCGCCATCCGCGCCATTCACCTTCACCGTCAGCGCATCGAGCAGCGCGCCACACGCCACACCATTCCGCTCCAGCAGCGCAAACAAGCTGCTCTCATGATCGAACAGCGTATACAGCAGATGCTCCGGCTGAATCAGCGACTGCTTCCGCCGCTCCGCCAGCACACGCGCCGCTTCAAGTGCGCGCTCCATATCATCGGACAAAAGACTCAGATCGAGGGACAAGGCGTTCTCCTATTCCAGACGCCGTCTACGCGGACGGTTGGCTGCGGGGTCATTCTCTATTGCGGGCTCTTCCTCGCGCTTGCGCGGACTCCACGGAGGCAACGCACTCGTCGTATCCAGCGGCTTCGGCCGCTCTACTGGAGGCTGCGCACGCGGCGGCGGAGGTGGTGGCGGAGGCGCATAGCTATTGCCAAACGGAGAAGCATCGCTCCTGCCATTCTCCTGCGCTGCAAACCGCGCAGCCGGCACATGCTCCTCCGCACGGCTCGTCACCGGCTCCACGCCACGCGCCGTATTCGGCGTATCCAGCGTCCGTCCCGCAAAGAAGCGATGCCGCGCAAACAGCAGCGCCGTATGCACCGCATGATAAGCCTGCACCGTCACACGAACATCCGTGATCGTCGGAACATCCTGCGCCTCGAAGTCCAGCTCGAAGTTGTACTGATCATCCAGCTTCGCCTCGGCCTGCAAAATAATCGCCTCACGCCGAAAGCCGCTGCCTTCATTCAGCCGAATCTCCGCGCTGATCGTCGTCCCACGCGGGTACGGCTGGTTGCGATCCCCCACCAGAATCAGCCGGTAACGATCGCGCCCCTCCAGCCGAAGCTGCGAAAAGAAAATCGTCAGCTCATCCACCACACCCTGCACACGCGAAGGCTTCGCCGCCAGCTTGTACAGCACCTTGCCCTGCCGGTCGAAGATAAAGTTCATACCCTCAAGCGAAGGACTGCGGCGGAAGTCGATGTACTTGCCCTCAAGCGCACGCTCAAGTTTTTCCAACACACCAAGCGACTGCAATGCAGACCGCAGCTCAACGCCAAGATCCTCATTCAGCCGCAACGTCCGTCCCGTCTGGAGCGTATGCTTCTGCACCTCGATCAAAGCGATCAGCTCCGTCTCGCCCGTCTCACGCAGCGTCTCATAGTATTGCTGCATCCCCGGAGCCAGATCGAAGAACGTCGCCGCCTGATGCAGCAGCTTGCGAATGTTCCCAAAGAAACGCTCCGGTGTTTGCGTTCGATCAAGCACCTGGTACGCCGTCTCCTGCAACGCCATCACCATGCGCTCGGCAAAGTTCAGCGAGTCCCGGTCCACCTCCGTCTCGATGCCGCGCTCCGTAAACAGCACCATGAACTCACGCATCGCGCGATGCAGCTCCGCATACCCCGAGGCCAGATTGTTCACCGACTCCGAGATCTTCCGCCACCCCGACGTCAGCTCGCTATGCGCCGAAAGCGACAGGCACGCCGGAATATACTGCGGGTCCTTCTCATAGTGCATCCCCGCCGAAGGTCGCCGCAGCCGCGCCACCGCAATCGCATTCTCCTTCTCCGCCGCCGTCACATCCAGCGTGATCCGGTAAGCAAACGTCCGCTCCGTCTTCATCTGCGGATTGAACGCATCCGAAATCCCATCGACCTTCTGCTTCTCCCCAAGATCGCAGACGACATACACAATCGCCTCCGCAACCCCCGCAAGCTGCTCCTTCGGAAAGCGCTCCGACAACACCGAGCCCTCTTCCACCTCAACGATCAACCCCGACGGCGTAAGCCCCCTGCACTTGCTGATCGAGAGCCCCAACGCATCAGCGTTCTCCTCCAGCACCACCGTCGGATCATGTCGCACCGCGCCCAGGTCACTCGCCGGAAGCCGCACGCCACCACCAACCAGCCCCGAGCCCGTCGTCAGGTAGCCAATATTCCAGAACAGCAGCGACTCAAGGTAGTGCTCCTGCCGCAAAAAATGTTCGGGCGTCAGCAACATCCCGTGTTCCCAGTTCACCGACTTCAGCCGAATCTTAGCCATTCCTTCTCACCTCAAAAATCGTCTTCATGCAGCCGACCCCAAATGCGTATTCACGCCCAGCCGACTGTTCCGCTCCGGCACGCCAAGCTGCGGACAACGCCCCGCATCCTCCACCGTCCACGCAATCTCGTAGTCCTGAAACGCCGGCATCAGATAATCAATCGCGCGCCGCAGCAGCCTGCCCCGATCACCCTCCGCAAACGCCTCATACGTCTTCAGCGACACCGGCCCCAGCGTAATACGAAGATGCGCAAGATCCTCCACCGCATCGCCCAACACACTATCGACGCCCAGGCGGCTAGCACGCGCACCCAACAGCGTCGTCTTCTCGCTATGCAGCATCGCCACCGACCGCTGATACGTCAGGCTCTCGATAGGAATCTGGAAGAGCACGCCCAGCACCAGCCGCATCCCCTCTTCGCTGCACGCCAGCGCAGGCAACTGCGCCAGCAGACTCGCCAACCGAAACCAAAGATCCCTCGGCCAGTCACTGCTGCGCACACCGAACAACGCCATCCAGCGCTCGCACGCCAGCTTGTCTGCATCCGAAATCCGAAACAGCGCCGCCCCTTCATGCGCCCAGTGCTCCAGCTTCAGCAGTGGGTTGTCGATCCCCTCCAGCATCTCGCGAGTACCCGGTTCCACCTCGCCGCCCGAGTCCCACATCCCCACCGGCAAAGCATGCGTAAAGCCCAGCCCCGCAACATCCAGCCGAATCTGCGTATCCACATCCAACGGCTCACCCGCCGCAGGATACTGCCCAACAATCGTCCCCTCCGGAACAGCCTCGCGCCCCGTACGCCGCAGATGAATACGCGCCGCCGAGATGCCCATCGCCGCAAGGCTAGCCAGCGCCGAGTCTTCCGTATGACGAAACGCATGCGTACCCGAAGTCAGATCGAGCATCAGTGGCAAAGCCACCGCAACCGGAGCAGCAACATCAGCCGCAAAAGGAGTCTGTGGTGTCATGAGGGCGTCCTGCCTCCGCTCCACTCGAACCGCACGTCGAGCAAAATTCCCTGCACCAATCGCTGCTTCAGATAACTCTCAAGCCCCTGCTGAAGCACCGGCAGCTCCAGATCCGCCCGCGTAAAGCCTCCCTCATCGAGCGTCACCCACAGCCGCTCCATCCGACGCAAACCCTCCGGCTGCCGCTCAATCTGCGAGCGCACCTCTACCTTCAGGATGCGCCGATCAAAACTCAGCGTCGAAGCCTCAAGATCTGCCCGCGTCACAATCCGTCCCCGGCTCAGCAACGCCTCCGCAAACCGCCGCTGCGTACTCGGATGATCCTCGCCGTTCGTGCCTCCCGCCGCCGCCGTCACATGATTCACGCTGATGTCGTCGAACGTCGCGCTATTCGCAAACCCCGTAATATCCCCCGGCCCAACCCGATTGCCCAGCTCGCCATTCGTCAGCCACAGCCGCACATTCACCGCCGTCTGCGGCTGCCCATCCGGATCGCTCCCCGGATGCAGCGTCAGCCGATCGTTATGCAGCTCATACCAGCCCACCGCCGCATTCCGCCGAGGCCGCAACCCCGCCTCATACGGCTCATTCGCCAGGCTGCTCACCGACAGCGGAGCCACCAGCATCTCCTGGATCCCATCGCTGCTCCGCCCCACCGGAACCGAACTCCCATCGCGCCCAAGCTGAATCGTCTGGTTGCGGCAAAACACATTCGACGCCGTCATCGCATGCAGCAAAATCCCATTCACCGCATTCCGCAGCGAAGGCACACCCGGCGGCAGCGGAATCTTGATCCACACCCGCGGCGTGTTCAGGAAGTTCGTCATATCGCGCCCGCAGATACGCGCCAGCGCACCATCCAGAAACCGCGGAGCCGTGCACAGCAGCTTGCGGCTCTCATCCATCTCCGGAAACACAAACTGCCGCCCCGAGTAAAACCCATCGGGAATCTCCGGCAACTCGCTCTCCGCCTTCGCCGCCTGATCCGCCTCAAGCTGCCACTCGAGCTGATACACGCCACTATTCACACGTCGCGGCCGCATCAACCCCTCGCCGCTCAACGTGCCGTCCTCGCTAAAGGTCCACCACGGCTCCTTGCGCAGCGCCTCCTGCAACGAAAACGATCCCGGCCCCAGCTCAAAGAAGACAGCATGTCGGCTCAACAACGTCGGCGGCAAATTCTCAATCGCCAGGATCAGCGCAGGCTGCGCGCCAAGATTCACCTTCACCGGATCGATCGACGGCCGAAACGCCTGCAACGCCTCGCTCATCTCGACGCCCGGCAACAGCTGCAACTGCTGATCCTGATAAGCCAGCGCCAGCGCAATCCGCGCCGGCGAAACCTGGATCGTCGCATCCAGACCGAACGTAAGCCGCTCACCCGTCGAAGCCCGCGCATTCAACTCCGTCCCACCGCGCAACACCTTCGCCCTCTGAGCACGCGAGAAGAAACGCACCACCGCCTGTGCCGGATGTGCCAGCCGTTGCGGCAACTGAAGCCCCGCCATCAGCTCATCCAGCAGCGATTGACGCATACGCCCCGTATCCGCATAGACCCCTTCGATCTGCTGCGCAAACGTGCGGAACAGCACCGCAAGCACCGGATCGGTTGCGTCGACCGAGATGCCAAAGTCCTTCACCCTCCGGCGAAAGTCATCGCGGAGGCTGCGGTCGATCTCGAGAATAGTAGGCGGCTGAAAGCTCATAATCGTGAAACCCAATAGATGCTGCGTAGTCGCAAAGCCAGGCGAGTGAAGAAACTCACGCCGGCTCCGCGCTGATCCGTGTTGAGTAAGTCTCCGAGCTGCGTGTCGCCACCAGCGTAATGGCGTACACATCAAAGTCCGAGCGCTGCGTATTCTCCCGAGCAATCTCCTGCACCCGATACCCCGTGATGCCCAGATCGTCGAAGGCAAGATTCGCCCGCTCCATAGCCAGCCGCGGCGAATCCGCACGCTGCCTGCCCGACTCCAGCAGATCGCGAAACCCAAAGTTCGGACACGCCGTCCACGATCCGCCCGGCGTAATCGCCATCGCATGCAGAAACGCAAGCACTGCCGACGACTCCTCCGTGCGATGCAGCACGCCCCCTTCGCGAAGACGCAGGGGAAACGATAAAAACGGCATACGTCCCCCTTAGAACTAGTTTAAAAACTGCTCTCGAAGAAGAGAGTTTTGAAAGGGCACGGCTTCAGCGAAGACGAGAGCTTTCGAAAGAGCACGGCTTCGGCGAAGAAAAGAGTTTTGAAAGGGCACGGCTTCAGCCGTGCCATAAAAAGTAGTAAGAAGCGGGGCTTTAGCCCCTGAGGGAATCGTTGCATCCGCATACCGCTCCATAGTGCCTCAGTTTTTAAACAGCTTCTTACAGGTGTTCCATCGAAAACGCTCGACAGAAAAGGACGCAACATCCCGCAGCCAATGGCCGCAGGATGTTGCACACGCGAAGAACAGCTTAGTTGCTCAGGCTGATATCGCTGAAGTTCTGCTGATTCAGCGAGGGCTCGAGATCGAGCACCAGGATATGATTCACGCCCTTATCTGCCGACTGCGCACTGCTTGCGCTCTGATAGGGATTCATCGTGTGAAAACCGCTGATCCAGCCATTGAAGCTATAGCTGGCAAGCGCATCCTGCTGCGTCTCATCCTTCCAGAACTCGAGCTTGATCGACTTCACCTTGTCCTTGGTCACCACATTGGCCAGGCTGAAGAGCGAGTTCATCGTAGAGTAAGGCAGGTTCTGGTCGTCATGAAAATCCACATAAGCGCGGATGTTCGTCTGGAGGCTGCCCATCTGGGGCATGCCCGCGCGATCCTTGTCGGTTGCAAAAGATACGGAGATCGAAAGGCAATTGAACTTATTCCCGTCGATGGTGCACGTGCTGCGATATGGAGAGGTAGGCATAGTCTTGTCCCTTTACTGAAGTCCCTTAGTTGCTCATCTTGATGTCTTGGAAGTTCTGCTGATTCATCGCAGGCTCCAGGTCGAGAACCAACAGGTGGTTCAGGTCAGGCGCAGCACCATCCGCCAACAGGTCCTCGGTGCTCGTCGCCTGCGCGGTCGGAAGAAAGTCGAGCGGATTGCTCGTCTCGAAACGCCGAACCCAGCCATTGAAGCTGTACGTGCACAGCGCATCCTGCTGCGACTCGTCCTTCCAGAACTCGATCTTGATCGCCTTGATCTTGTCCCGCGTCACCACATTCGCAAGATCAAAGAACTTCTTGACCGAGGAAAACGGCAGGTTCTTATCATCGTGCAGGTCCGCCCATACGCGGATCCGCGTGGAAAGGCTGCCCATCTGGGCAACACCCGAGCGGTCCTTCTCTGTGTTGAACTTCACGCTCGTCGTGACAGCATTAAACTTCGTGCCGTCAATAGTCACTGTTGTTCTATTCGGACTTGCCACATTGTTCTCCTTAAGCTGGATGTCGTTCTACGTTGTGTGGGATTATTTCCCATCTTGTCTCTCCGTCCCCGGTGTACGCGAAAACAGGGATCGAAGTATCTGAAATGGAGATCTCGGTGCTGTCGGAGTCTCCTCGCTGGTACCAGCAGGACTCGCTGCAAACGACAGCGTCTCTCCTGCTGTGGCAGAAAATTGGTTATGCACCGGAACCGGGCGAAACGCCGTCGTCTGGACACGATCCTGCGCGCGCTCTCCCGCGGAGCTGGAATCTGAAATACTCGAAGCAGCCATGCTCGCACTCCGTTGCGCTGGATGCTGTCCTGGCCCGCGTCTCGCGGCTGCCTCGGCCTCCATCAACTCCTCAAGCGAGCACGCCTTACCCGTCCGCGCCTGCATACTCACGCCATACGGACGCCGCGTTTCGACGCGTGCCTCCGCCTCAGCCTTACGGGCCGCGGTCCCACCCTGTATGCGCATCGAAGGAGACGGCCCGGCGGCCTCATGCTCCTGTTCGGAGATCCGCGCCGAGGTCCCCGGCGCAATCCCGAACCTGATCTTTGGTGTAACCCGATCCATCGTTGCCGATCTCCTTGTACAAGCTACTCAAGTTGGTCAAGCAAAGCCCTTTGCGGACCCGGCCATACGCCAGGTCCGCAACTCCTGCCTACTCTTCCTTACCCTGCTTGCTGAAGTCCGGAACATCGATCTTCAACACAAACGTCTCCGCCGGTCCCGTCGGCATCACCGACAGCGTAATGTCGCAGATACCCTGCATCCGCTTGCTCGAATCCTTATCCACAAACAGGTCGTAGCCAATAATCGTGCCCTGCTCCACCTGCTCGTCCAGCAGCCGCTTCAACGGCGTCTCAATCTGCTGGTCCATAAAGTCACGCGTCAAGATCTGTCCCGCAACCTGCAACAGATAATGGCGGCAGCAGCGCTCCAGGTACCGCAAAATCCGATACGACGTGAAGAACTTCAGCACGCCATACGGATCGTCCGCCTGCGTCCTGCAACCGTAGAAGCACAGATGATTGTCCGCATCGCGAATAATCGGAATCAACTGCCGCTCCATGCTCAGGTGTTCCATCTCACCGATCAGCGGCTCGATACGTGCCTTCTCCGCACCGACCACCCGGCCAAAGCGCGAACCCACCGGACCCTGCGCCATACCCTGCGCATCGTCCGCACGAGCAACCGCGCCCGCAAAGACAACCGACGGAGGACCATACAGCCCATCCTTCGCATCGCCCTTCTCAAACCAGTGCCCCGCACGCAGTTGCAGATAGCCCATCAAACAAACATCCGCCGCAGCCGCATCGTCAGGCCGCTTCAGGAACTCATACTTGCCGCCAGGAAGGAAGTTGCGCTCGACATTCTTGAACGACTTCTCATCGTCCAGATCGCCAATCAACAACATGCCCCACGCATTCGCAATCTGTTCGAACTTCTCGCGAATCGGCTGAGGATAGAACCCCGGCACCACCAGGTTGCAGATGTCGTCGCGGAAGTTGAAGTTATCGTTGCGCTGCACGACAAAGTTCTCAATCGCCGCCACACTGATGCTGAAGATATCCTTCATCGCCTTCGGGTCCGCATTCAGCACGAACAACTCAACCGGCTTGCGCACCTTGCCATCGTTCACCTTCGTGTTCTCAAAGAACATCTGGACCTGACGATAGCTCAGCTCGATCGGACGAATCTGATCGAACACCTGCGCCAGCAGCTCATCCCGCACGCTCTCCGCGCTGTCGATCTTGTCCTGAACCTTCTTCACCGTCGTGTCGTAGCTGTCCTCCGGGCTCAGCAACTGCTCGAAGTTCATCAACTGCGAAAGAAAGTCCTTCGCCGACTGCGCCGTAAAGATGCTCGCAATATCGCGCTTCTCATCCGTCAGCGCCGGATGAAGATCGGCAAAAATATCCTGCAACAAATCATGCGCGGGAGACTGCGCAATAATCTGTTCGGTCGTAACTTTGGATGCCGGTGCAGTCGCCATTTAGTTGCCTCCCTGTGCCACGCGCTCAAGTTCGCTGCGCAGCTTGCCGAGTGCCGTAATAATTTCCTTCCGCTGCTGCTCGTTCGCCCACGCACGCCGAACCGTAGGCAGCTTCCACCGATCCTTCAGCCGATACAGCAGATCGATGTTCGTCTTCAGGTCCGCGATGTCGTTGCGCAGATACTCCGACTCGCCATTCGCATTCTTGATCTCCTGCTTCTTCTGCAGGTTCTCCGGATCGAAGTCCTTGATGCTGCGAAAGCGAATATCCGCGCGAAACTCAGCCTCTTCCGGACCGGCATTGCCACGGAAACTAAGCCGCGGCTCGAACTTGCGAAAGGCATCGTTCAGGTCTTCCACCTTGGACAACTCTTCATGCTCAGAGCCGGCCTCACCCCCAACGCGATCTGAGGTCATCGGCAGCATCAGCGCAGCCGTCGAGGTAGGAACCTTTCGAACCGAGGGCGTAACTCCCTTGCGGATTACTTTGACTAGCGGCATTGTTCCTCTCTTTCCTTCGTTCCGGCCCATGCATGCCCGGATAAATCAGTGATCGTAAACTCAAACATTGATCCTGGCCTTCGATACCTCGCCACGCGGCTGCACCTGCGTCACCTGCCCCGGAGAGCGCTGCTGCTTCGCCCGAACCTGATCCGCATCGAAGCCATCCGGCGCATTCGCGACCGTCCGCATCTGTACCGCCGAAGCCTTCACGCCCGCATCCTTGCCCCAGCGCCGGCCAGCGCCAACCGAGGCCAGATTGCCCGCATACTGATTGCCCCAGATAAGCCGCGGAATCCAGAACCACAGCAACAGCAGCACCACCCCGCAGCCGCCAAATACCAGCAGACTCCGAAGCACCGCATCCCATCCCGAGTTCGCCGACGGACGCGTCGCAATCAGCGCCTGCATCTCCTCCGGGCTCGCCTGCCGCTCATACAGCGGAGTCCCCATCGCCGGAGCCGTATACCGCACCAGCGGACTCATCAGCCTGCGACCATCCGGCAACGTCAGCGTCAATCCGAACTGCGGATCGCGCGATGCCAGCGATGGACGATCCGTCCACGGAGACAAAAACGTCACCTGCAACGCGCTCGTCTTCAACGGCGTCGTATTACGAAAAATCTGCGCCAGCTCATCGCCCGTAGCGGCCATAAACACACGCTTCGAAAGCTTCTGCAACGCCTCCGTATCGATCCCGCTCCGATCGCCGAAGCCAATCCCCACCACATCCAGCCCCGACGACGCCACCTTCGCCACCGCCTGCTGCATCCCTAACGGCCCGTCGAGCAGATCGGCATCGTCGCCCTTCATCACCTCGTTCTTGCCGTCCGTCATCACAATCACGCGAGGCTGAAAGTCCGCCGCCACCGTTCCCGGCTTCACCAGCGTCGCCATCTCCGTCTGCATCGACTGCACGCCCGAGTACACCGCCTGATACAGCGCCGTATTGTTCTTCGTACCCGGTCGCGGCAGCGCCTTCAACTGCGCCATCGCCTCATCCCGCTTGCCCGTAAACACCGCCGCCTGGATCGTCGGCACCACATGGTGGCTCTCGAACGGAACAATCGCGATCTGGTCCACGCCCTCCTGCATGCTCTCGAGATACTTCGCGATCGCCGCCTGCGCCGCATCGAAACGAGACACGCCATCGCTCACCGGCGAGTTCATGCTCCCGCTGATGTCCACCTCAATCAAAACAATATTGGGTCGCTGACTCGCATCCGAACCCGATCCGGAGGAGACATAGAACGGCGCAATCGCCGTACCATCCGACTGCACCTGCATCGCCTGCAACAAGCGATCCTTCGAAGGAAGACCAACCGCAACCGGCTTCCCCGTACCGTCGGCCGGAGTCACGACAACAGAGAAGCAGGGAACCAGGCTCACCGGAGCGCACTGCACCAGCATCGGCGCACTAACCGGGTAGAGCTCCAACGCACCGCTCGAAACGGACGCATCTTGAGCAGACACGGACGCTGCGCGCAAGAGCACAAGCCCATACACCATCCCGAACTTAAGGGCCCGTTTCAGCACAATACCGTTCCTATCTAAGCATGGAGTTTTTTACTAGTGAAGCGAAGGGCCGTGCGGCCGACCAGTATG
The DNA here is from genome assembly GCF_013410065.1 of Granulicella arctica. Lineage (NCBI taxonomy): Bacteria > Pseudomonadati > Acidobacteriota > Terriglobia > Terriglobales > Acidobacteriaceae > Granulicella > Granulicella arctica. Next base: position 1,155,281 of record NZ_JACCCW010000001.1, on the reverse strand, counting down.
TCATCAGATTCATGAAGCTCCTGGGAGGTTGTCACGGTCTTTCCGCGAACACGAAGGACGAACTTCGCGATCCCCGCCGGGCCACCCGCATCCGGGTGACGCGCAATGAAGTACCGCCCGTCTTTCGAAAACAATACAGCATGACGCGCCGAGAGGAACGAATCCGGAACAAAAATATCCACGCCCTGCTGGAATCTGCTCCCCGTATCCGCCGTCACCACATTGCCCAGAACATAGCTCTCGCCCAGCTCCAGCGGCCACTGCTTACCCGTCCGGCCAAACTTGCTCTGCGCCCGTGCATCGCCGCTGCTAATGAACTGCACCGCGCCATCCCGCAGCAGCATCGGCGAAAGCGCCGCGCCAAATCCCGTCCCCGCGCCCGTAAGCATCAGCCCAAACGCCTGGCACAGCTCCGGAGAGTGCGGCCCGAGAAACGCAAACACCAGCCCTCCGGCCAATCCGCCAACCAGCCCGCCCGCATACGTATGCAGCACCCGCACCCGATTCGTCCGTACCCAGCGCAGCCCGATTCCCAACGCAATCAGCGATCCCGCAAGCGCCCACACCACCAACCGAAACAGCGTCGGCGACTCCACCTGAATATGCCGCTGCAACTGCCAGATGCACACCACAGCCACCGCCGCCGATCCAAGCCCAAGCAGCAATCCCCAACCAACGCTCGCCCAGCGCATCCGCTTTCCAGCCGCATGGTCCATCGAAAAAAACAGCGCCGACGCCAGCAGAGCTCCCAGCACGCACGCCACCGCAGCATCGGGAAGCCACACTGCCTGTTGCGGGCCCAGTCCAACGAAGATCAGATTGCTGATGCCCCAGGCGAAGAGCCCAGCCAGCCCACCCGTCAAGGCAGCGAAATATAAGTTCCGGTAAAGGTCCATAATCTCTACTGATGCGATTCAATCGCAAAAAAATACTAGCACGCGAAAACAAATAAACGGTAACCGCCCACTTGCTGCTACTAATAGCAAAACATCTTTATCAATAGCAAAACATCGTCCTCCATGCCCGACTTCAACAACCCGGTCGACTACAGCCGCCTCGAACAAACCACCTTCACCCGCCAGCAGGTCGCAGCCCTCCGCGTCGCCGTCATCGGCTGCGGAGCCCTCGGCGCCGAAGCCGCCCGCCTCCTCGGCCTCCTCGGCGTAGGCTCCGTCCTCCTCATCGACCACGACCGCGTCGAGCCCACCAACCTCACCCACAGCCCCTACCTCCGCGCCCCCAACACCCTCGGACGCCCCAAAGCCAACGTCCTCGCCGAAGCCCTCGCCCCCCACTTCCCCGACACCGCCTGGCTCCCGCTCCCCCATGAGATCGCCGACATCGGCTTCGGCCACCTCCAGCCCTGCAACCTCCTCTTCTCCTGCACCGACAACGCCCTGGCCCGCGTCGAGACCACCTACGCCGCCCATCGCCTCCACCTCCCCGTCATGGACGCCGGCCTCAAAGGCCGTGCCTTCTGGGCCGGCCGAGTAGCCTGGTTCCCCGCCCCAAACGAGTCCAGCACTACCGCCGCCTGCTACCTCTGCCAGCTCACCGCCGCCCGCCGAGCCGAGCTCCTCTCCCTCGCCCTCTCCGCCTCGCAAAGCTGCTCCGCACCCGCACCCGACCCCACCACCCTCCCCAGCACCCCCACCATGGCCTCCATCGTCGCCGCCCTCCAGGTAGACCTCGGCCTGCGCCTCCTTCTCACCCCCGACACCCCCGCCGAAGCCCGCGCCTGGGAGCTCTCCCTCACCCTCCCGCAAACCACCTGGACCTCCTTCACCATCCCCCGCAGCGCCGACTGCCCCTGGCACGAACCCAACCCCTCAGCAGATTTAGCCCCTCTCCTTAATATGGACACTGTGTCTATTAAAGAGTCCCTCGAAACCGAAACCCTCGGCACCCTCCCCCCACCCCGCATCCTCGAGCTCGACTGGCCCATCTGCCTCCAGGCCCGTTGCACCACCTGCCAACACCGCTGGAGCCCCATCGCCCGAGTCGCCACCCTCCGCCGCCGCCTCACCTGCCCCCACTGCGGAGCCACAGGCTCACACCTCCACTCCATCGAAACCCTCACCACCATCACCCCCTCCGACCCCGCCGCCCTCCTCACCCCCAACCAACTCAACCTCCCCCCAAACCATCTCTTCACCCTACGCCGCCAACAAAAACCCTCATCCTGAACACCCAACCCCACCAAATCTGTCATCCTGAGCGAAGTCGAAGGACCTGCGGTTGCTTCTAAAAGCCCGTCCTAACCGATCACCATAACGCACTGTCAAAAGATCGAAGGAGAGCGTGAATGAACCACTTAAAGCTCTGGACCGTCGCCATCAGCCTTTCTTGTGCCGCAGCTCTTCACGCCCAAAGCACCGCCGGGACGCAGATCGATCCCACGCCCCACAAAATCCGCTTCATCAACGTAGAGAAGGGTGTAAAGCTCGAAGTAATCGATTGGGGAGGCTCCGGGCGCCCACTCATTCTGCTCCCCGGCCTCGGAGACACCGCCCACGTCTTCGATAAATTGGCCGTAAAGCTCACCCCCACCCATCACGTCTACGGGATCACCACCCGCGGCTTTGGAGCTTCAGACGCTCCCTCTCCTGTAACGGCAAACTACTCTGCCGATCGGCTCGGAGACGATGTCGTAACCGTCATCGACGCACTCAAACTCGAGCATCCCGTCCTCGCCGGGCATTCTCTAGCGGGCGAAGAGCTCAGCTCCGTTGCAACCCGTCACCCGGAAAAGATCGCCGCCCTTATCTACATCGACGCCGGCTATCCCTATGCCCTGTACGACAAAGCCCACGGCGACCTCGTGCTGGATGCCATCGAGATGCGAAACAAACTCGAGCAATTGCATCCTGGCACACTCCCCAGTGACCGCAAACAGCTCGATGAGCTACTCACCATGACCCGCCAACTTGAACAAGTACTGCAGCAGCGAAAGGACGATCTTTCCACCACCTCTCTACCTCATCCGATCAACAACCCCATCAGTGTAGCGATGCTCGATGGCCAGAAAAAATACACTCAGATCCATCTTCCCGTACTGGCCATCTTCAACATTCCCCATTCGCCTGACCACTTACGCACCATGGAGAACCAGGTAAAGGCCTTTGAAACACAGGTCCCCCAGGCGAAAATTATCCGCATCCCCAACTCCAATCACTACGTTTTCCAGGCCAACGAAGCTGACGTTCTGCGCGATATGAATGCCTTTATTGGCAGCCTGTAGCCCTGAAAAGTGCCAACGCAACATTCGCATATTTCGCTTCTCACCCCCCGGAGGTACGATTACTCGTCGAGGTTTACCAATGCCAACGCCTTTCGAGAACGCCGAACTGAACCTTAAACTCTTCGAACTCCGGCGCGAGCCTACGCTGCGCAAAGCACGCGACTGGTTCTTACGTGAATTCAATCCAGACAGCTTCGCCGAACTCGTCGCATTCGTTCGTAGCGAACACAATGCCGCGTTTCGAATGGTCCTGAGCTACTGGAACATGGCCGCCTCTCTGGTAACAACCGGCGCAATCGAAGCAGATACCTTCCGCGCCGCACATGACGAAATCTTTGCAACATTCAGCAAAATTCACCCCTACCTCGCCGAGCTGCGAACCGCCAGCGGCGAACCAGACTTCTGCAAACACATCGAAACAGTAGTCCTCACCGCGCCAGACGCCGAGGAGACTCTGGAGCGCCGCAGGAAAGTGCTCCGGGCAGCAGTCAAAGCAAGCCACTCAAAGAAAGAAATTTCCACGGAAGTCGAGCTCAGCTAGTCGAAGAACCTGCATTGGTTTTTGCCCTTGCCGTGACCAGTTTTTACATCCCCAACCCCCACACCAGCTATGCTGTTCAAGAATGAGCTCCCGCCTCCATCAGACCGGCCTGCTATTTGGATTTGTCCTCCTCTGGGTCTCAGCGCAGTTTCTCGGAGCCATCGGAGGCCCCATCGCAGCCTGTATCTGTGGAGCCCTGATCGGCCTCCTCGGCACCTTCGCCGCCCGTTTCTTCTCCCTCCTCGAGCGTCCCGCCTGGCTCCTCCCCCTGCTCCTCGGCGGCTGCTCCCTCCTCGGGATCGGCATCACTTCGCTCGAGCACCCGCTCAGCTCCCTCTCCTGGCTAGCCGCGCCCCTCACCATCCTCGCAAGCGGAACCATCGTCGTCCTCCAAACCCTGAACCGCCGCCGCTGCGGCCTCTGCACCCGCCGCCTCAGCCCCGGAGCCCTCACCTTCACCTGCCCCCGCTGCGCCCTCGTCGTCTGCGACGAAAGCTGCTGGAGCTTCGAGCACCGCCGCTGCCAGCTCTGCGTCGAACACCGCGTCCCCCTCCTCTCTGCCCAGAAGCAGTGGTGGGACCGCACCCTCGGCCCCGAAGCCACCCAGGGACGCTGCCAGGTCTGCATGGCCTCCTTCGAACAGTCCGACCTCCGCCACTGCGGACGCTGCCGCCGCCTGCAATGTCGCGACTGCTGGGATAATCTGAATGGCGAGTGCGCCCGTTGCAGCTGGACGATCCCCGATCTTCCAGACTCCCTGCAACAGATCGCCTCGTCCTACAATGACGCACGACCATCGCACCAACACGAGTAAACGCCATGGCTAAATATCAGATGTACTTCGACACCGTCCGCGGTGAGACCAAATACAACGTCGATATCGACGAAGACGAGAACCTCAGCGTCGTCCTCGACGAAATCCTCTTCGATCTCCGCGAGCGCGGCGATGTCCTCCAGGGCGACGGCGAGCCCGAGGTCAACTGGAACAGCCAGAGCCTCGACTTCTCCCTCCCGCTCCCCAGCCAGGGAGTCCGCCCCAACGACGTCCTCCGCGTCTCCACCATCTCCACCAACGGCTGACCGCGCCACCAGAAACCAACGGACCCCTCACCATGCGCGCACGCCGAATCGAGAACGAGTGGCTTCTCCTCGAAGCCTTGCAGCAGGCCAACCCCGGCCGGCTGCAACTCACGCGCCATCCCGACTCCTTCGCCATCACAGCCACCCACCTCCCCGCCCTCCTCGAAGCCCCTGCCAATCCAGCCAATCCCGGCGCAGCGATCCACCACACCCATCACCTCCGCGTCACCTTTCCGCGCTACTATCCCAGCATGCCCGTAGAGGTCTATCTCGACACCCCGGTCTTCCATCCCAACGTCCATCCGGACACCGGCTTCGTCTGCCTCTGGACCAAACACCGCATCCAGACCACCCTCGAGCAAACCCTCTCCCAGCTTCAGCGCGTCCTCAACTGGACCCTCCTCAACACCGACCCCGAACACGTCATGCAGCCCGCAGCCCTGCTCTGGTACCAGCAACCCAACATCCGCGAACATCTCCCCCTCGCCTCCACACCCTTCGTCCCCGTCCACGCCGAAGCCTGGCAGACCGCACCACCACCCCTCCGGCGGCGGCTCTCATGATCGACACCGCCACCCAGCCCGCCGAAATCCCGCTCGACACCCAGGACATCGCCGCCCGCCTCTCCATCCTCCTCGCCGGCCGATACCTCGTGCTCCGCCTCATCGGCATCGGCGGCATGGCCAGCGTCTACCTCGTCCGCCACCGCATCCACCATGGCCTCTTCGCCGTCAAAGTCCTGCATCCCGCGCTCGCCGAGCAGCCCGAGCTCCTCGCCCGCTTCCGCCGCGAAGGCCTCCTCTGCGCCCGCCTCGCCGGTCACCCCAACATCGCCCCCGTCCTCGACATCGGCGAAGGCGACGGCCTCCACTACCTCCTCATGCCCTACATCCGCGGCGAAGACCTCGACCACCTCCTCGCCCGCACCGGCCCCTTCTCCTTCCACGACGCCATGCTCGCCACCATCCAGGTCAACGAAGCCCTGCTCTACGCCTGGAACAACGGTGTCCTCCACTGCGACCTCACCCCCGGCAACATCCGCCTCAACGAGTTCGGCCAGTTCATCCTCGTAGACTTCGGACTAGCCAGCACCAGCCTCTCGCCCAAACATCCCGTCCTGCCCCCCACCACCACCCCGCGCCCAGGAACCCCGCTCTACATGAGCCCCGAGCGCATCCTCAACGAACCCATCGACATCCGCAGCGACCTCTACGCCCTCGGCGCCATCCTCTACGAGCTCCTCACCGGCGAAGCCGCCTTCCGCCCAGGCATCGGGAACTCCGAAGACACCATCGCCCAGATCGAGCGCAACCACCTCAGCCCATCCCGCTCCCTCGCCCACCCCCTCCTGCGCAAACACCCCGGCATCCAGCCCCTGCTCCAATCCCTGCTCGCCCTCTCCCCCGCCGAACGCTTCGCCGACCCCATCAAACTCCAGCAAGCCCTCCGCACCCTCACCCACTACCCACCCGCACCCTCCCTCCACCCAGAGATCGAGTCCGAACCCCAACCAACCCCACCCCGCCGCCGCCTCTCCTTCCGCTAACCGTCTTCAAAACCTCTCACCCACCCCACCCCAAAAAAACTGTCATCCTGAGCGAAGCCGAAGGACCTGCGGTTGCCCTTGCCGTTGCTTGTTTTCAACTTCACCCTCCCCCAAAAAACTGTCATCCTGAGCGGAGCGGAGCGCAGTCGAAGGACCTGCGGTTGCTCTTGCTGTTGCCCTTGTTTGTTCCTACCCCATACAACCAAAAATCACACCCCGCACATCCCATCACAGCGCTTATTTTTAAGCGCAATAAAATAACCATCCCGAAGCAAACAAAAGAATCACATAAAGTAAGATTCCATTGCATCGAACTTAATGTTCCAATACTCCTGTTCCACTGCTGTTCCATGCAACACCTCTCTGCCTCAACCAATCACTTATTCGGGCCAATCACGTACTCCAGGAATCCTTCCCCCATGTCCCTCCCCCACATCCAGATAGGCAATAACCTTCTTCAGGATGCTTTACTCGCGTCCGTCGAAATCGTGCAAGCGCTCAACCAGCACTGGCGATGCACCGTCGTCTGCCGTCAGACCTACGACAAGCGCATTCCCGTCGAAGACTTCCTCGGCCAGGTCGTCGAGATCAAAACCACCGACGAGCAGGGCGTCGAGCACATCCACTTCTCCGGCTTCATCTACGACGTCAGCCTGAACTACGAGGTCTGGGGCAGCTACACCGCCCAGCTCGTCGCCGTCAGCTCCAGCTATCTCATGGACGTCACCGCCCACAAGCAGTACTACCCCGAGCAAACCCTCTCCTCCATCGCCAACACCGTCGCCGGCCGCGCCAGCCTCTCCGTCAGCGTCAACGCCGACAGCAGCAAAGCCCTCAACTACGTGCAGTACGGCGAGACCGACTACTCCTTCCTCAACCGCATCGTCGACGACTACGGCTGCTGGCTCCGCCCCAAAGAGGGCGGCATCGAAATCTTCAACTCCTTCCAGAGCGGAGCCACCGTGCAATGGCGCGGCGAAGGCGACCTCATCGACTTCCACCTCCGCGGCACACTCGCCCCCACCGGCGTCAGCGGATCCCACTACGATCACCACGCCATGCAGTCCGACACCTTCGACAACGTCAGCACCCCACCCCAGTTCTACAGCTCCGCCGAACGCCTCACCGGAGCCGTCCAGTCCGCCTCAAAAATGCTCCCCGCAGCCTTCGAGCCGCAACGCGCACGCGCCATGACCCTCGGCGACTACCAGGACCAGCTCCACTCCGAAAGCCAGCGCTCCATCGGCAGCAGCGTCACCGGAACCGGCCACTCCCGCAACCAGCAGCTCAAGGCCGGCGACACCATCGACATCGCAGGAGACCTCGACGCCAAAGGCACCTACGGCCTCATCCAGGTCGTCCACCGCTGGGAGAAGAACGGCTACTCCAACTCCTTCCTCTGCACCCCCTGGAAGCAGTACCGCAACCCCCAGCCACCCGCCACACGCACCTGGAGCGGCGTCGTCTCCGCCCGCGTCGTCGATCACAACGACCCCAAAAAGATGGGCCGCGTCAAAGTCCAGTTCTTCTGGCAGGGCGATAACTCCACCCACTGGGCCCGCGCCACCAGCCCCCACGCCGGCCCCGACCGTGGCTTCATGTTCATGCCCGAAGTAGGCGACGAAGTAGCCGTAGCCTTCGAAGACGGCGACCCCGAACGCCCCGTCATCCTCGGTTCACTCTGGAACGGCGTACAACAAGCGCCACGATATGATTTCCGTGGCGCCGACGTCGAGACCAACGATGTGAAACGGCTGGTTACCAAGTCGGGGAATCGCCTGCACCTGAGCGACAAGCCCGGACAGGAGACAGTGTTCCTGGCTACACCCAAGCACACCTCGCTCAGCATGACAGAACTATCCGACGAGACCGGCCGCAATTTAATTCACATTCACTCGGATGGCGACATCGTCCTGAGCGCTCCCAACGGCCGTGTGCATATCAGCAGCAAGCTCTTTTCACGTGAGATCGGTTAAGAGAGCAATTTACGTATGGTTATATCTTAGGAGACCCTATGCCTGACCCCACCTTTAGTGGAGCGCCCAAGACCTCGAACCAGTCTTTCGACCCCTCCACCGATAACAAGACCCCGTCCCTCGGCTCGCTCAACATGAAGTCCATGCCTTCACCCACAGCTTTGAGCGGTACCACCGGCATTGATTGCTCGCTCATTCACGGCGATGAATGGAATCAGATAGAGGGAAATCTCACGGAAAACATCCTGAAGAATCACAAAGCAACCGTGATGATTAACGAGACTCATACCGTCAACAACAATCTGGTTCACCGCGTGAACGGCACGACCAACGACACGCGCATAGGTGTCCACAATCAAACCAACATAGCTCCGCGCAATGAGACATACGCGCATACTCTCAGCGAGACACACCATCAACCAGAGCATCGTGAGCAAAAAACTGAAGACCATAACTTTGTTACATCTCTCCTGGAATTCAAAGAAAAGCATTATGAGTGGAAAACGTTTTTCGTAGAGTTCAAACAGATTTCGCTTGGCTTCTGCTGGCCTCTTTCCTTCGAAAAACATCTTATGGATGCAACAGGACATATCTTCTCGATGGAAGGCTCTGCCATTGAGGTTGAGATGAAGGAGATCAAGTCTTCTCTAGGTGCCCTCGGAACCGAGATCAAGGCAGGAAAGCTAAAAGCCGCCGCAACTCACCTCAAGGCGATCGGTGGCAATATCAACGCTGGTCTCGCATTGAATGCGGACAGTCCCTTCGGCTGATTCCCAGAACGGCTCTTTCGCACTGTGCATCTTCCCGGACTTCACACTCACCCTTCGCCGAGGAATAAGAACTATGTTTGGCTTTAGCATCCATTCCATCGCTTCACCGAATCGCCTCGTGGTGACCAGCCCCATTAACCTTCTCATGCTTCTGGCGTTAGGTCTTATCACGCTTTGGCCGCTCACCATCTTCTTGTTCAAAAAGCCTTTTCCTATGGGTAAGGTGATTGGTTTTTCTATCTTCACCGTGCTCGTATATGGCTTAATTCCTTCCGGCGCACGACTTACGCTGGATAAGACATCGAAAACAGCGACGCTGACGAAGTATTTCTTCTTTCATTGGACGACCGAGACGCTTGACCTCGCCTCAATAAGGGAAGCATCCCTGCACACCGGATCGACCACGAGCCAGATTCAGATTCAACTCGCAGACGGATCCTATCGCCTTCTTTCAGAACTCAATCAAGCCGGCGGCAAAGACCAGGCCGTATATGAAATCAATCAGTTTCTTGGCGTTGAACGCTAGAACGAATCATGAGTTACAGAGACATAGCTTGTAAGCAAAATTAAGACTTCTCGCCGATGCTCCTCGAAATTTACATCATTCCTTGATTCGAAAATGCGGAAAATATAATGCCCCCACTACAACAAAAAGTTTCGCGGTTGGAATTGATGGAGCCGAAAACAATAGAACCCTTTGTTCGCGCTCAGGCGATCATTGACATCTCGGTCTACTGGCTGCCCGTTTCTAAGTACCCCATGCATCCTCCGCAAAAAGAATGGATACAGGAGTTTCATCGACGACTAGCAGCACATCTAAAAAAGACCGACGCTCTTCGTGAAGAAATATTTCTGCAGTTCAAATCTCTCTATCCCGACCTGCTCGACCGCTTCACCGAAACGAGCAGTGACTATATCCCGATGACTGGAGCCTCTTTAATTCCGGGAACAACACCTCAAGAACTTCCGGACTTTGAAGCAGTGAAGGAGCAGGTACAGGCCGCCTCGAAGGATGGCACCCCCGTCGACGTCAATCGCTGGATGCCCGATCACCTCCACTGGTTCGTCTCAAAAAAACCTGATCAACAGCGCGTTGACTTTTTCGGCTACGGAGGCATGCTCACCCTCTATTTACCACCCGATCCAGAGACGACGCCTCCTGTTATCAAGCTTCCCAAACTCGTTACAAGCCATCCTGCCTACTCGGATTCGATTCACTCTGAAATTCAAGCCGTTTATTCTTTGCGAGATAAGTTTTTGGCTCACAGTAAGAACGTCTTCGGCGAACCATTTCGTAAGACACCGAGCTACAAGGGGCTAATGTTTGTCCTGCCCCTCCTGACGAGCACATCCTTGCTGGATGCAACGGTCGAGCAACGTGCAACATGGTTCTCAGTCTTCGACGCTTATTTTTGCGAAAGTAAAGTAGACCGCGGCATGCTACTCGCGCTCAAAAATCCTGCGTTTGACGATGAACTCAATGAGCTCATTCGAACCATGAAAGAGGATGGCTTTGTCTACAAAATCTGAGACCGCTAAAGAACACTTATTTGAAGCCGTTGTGTTAAAGGTGGCAGAGCTCTGGCATGCTTATCTCGTGCCGCTTCCGAAACTGCCGCTGGCGATAGAGAAACGTCCGGAACTGCTGCAATACATGCAGCAGTTCCTAAAGATTCTAAGTGCGGAGATGACGTACGAACGCTCAGTCTTCTTGCAACTGGATGAACTTCATCAAGACAATGCAATTCGCAACATCAGCCGATACGGCCGCCAATGGAGCCCACAGATGGGACTCGGCTTGCTCCCAGAAGCACCACCCCCACGTTACTGGACTACGGAAGACCTGTTGGAGCGCGACTACACTTCGACCATTCCCGCATTAATGCACAGCGTGATGCATCTTGATACCGACAACGCAGGCACAAAATCGGCATGCGAGGTCATGACAGGTACTGCTGGACTGATCCAGGTGCTACACACCTGTAATGCTGCACAACTACTCCAAGGCTGGTTTGATGTATTTCAACCAACAATCCAGGAAGAAGGCTTAGCCGCCTATCCTCTCTATCTGCCGCTTATAAGCGGCACTTGCATTGCAAATTGCACCTCAGAGAACCTGGATCGATGGATGGCAGATGCACAGATCTACATACGCGAAAGCGCAGAAGACAAGGGCATCTTAATCCTCTCGAGATTCAACCTCGAAAAGCTTCTGGAAAAGACAAAGAAAAGATTAGACGAGACCATCCCCGCATCCGTTTGAATAAACTGAAAGCGGCGGCAACCCACAGGAAGCCGATCGCCGGCACCATCACCGCTGGTCTCGCATTGAATGCGGATAGTCTCCTCGGCTGATTCCGCTTGCTAGTGATTCAGTCCGCACCGGCAGCTCACCCTGCGTTACTCCCCACACACAGACGTGCACCGCTTCAGACGCGAACAGCTCAACGTCCGTGACCGGTCCCCGCAAGGTGCCCGAAGGAGCAGTACGCAAAGCAGTTGACAAACATCTTTGCAGAGGTGTACAAAGCCAACCTAATCGTTTCAGTGCTGGAGTTTGATGCATTGGTCAGGTCTTGGCCTAAACATACGGGTCTACGAGAAAGCTCATCTCGAGATCAAGCACGGACGGCCATTTTCATCCTGTAGAGGGAGACACGATGCGTATCAATAACAGTCGGCTGCAAACATTCGAGGAGCGAGGGACGCATATGAAGATTTTTGTTAACACCACAGGAACGTGGATAAGGGCATGTGTATACGCCGCCCTGCTAGTGATGACCACAAGCAGTCTGCGGTTGACGCCTGTAGCCTACGGACAAGTAACCACCGCGACACTCGGTGGCACGGTGACCGATACAACGGGCGCCGTCGTGCCCAATGCAAGTGTCACGCTGACCAACACCGCGAGCGGCGACGTGCGCACGTCCACCAGCAATGGGTCGGGCGTGTTTGTCTTCGCGGCCGTGCCGACCGGCGACTATCAGGTCGCGATTACGGCAACCGGGTTCAAGACCTTTCAGGAGAAGGGCCTGCATCTGAACCCCGGCGACCAAAGCTCCGTGCGCGAGATCAAGCTCCAGCCAGGCAGCGTAACCGAGACGGTAGATGTGTCGATGACGTCAAACACGGTCAATATCGATTCGGGCGAGCAGAGCTCCTTGATCTCGTCCCAGGAGATTCAGCGTCTTTCCGTGGAAGGCCGCGACGTGACAGAGCTGCTGAAGATCCTGCCCGGATTCGCGATCTCTAGAGGAGGCTCAGGCACCTTCGACAACGCTGGCTACGATCCTTCACAGGTGAATCCGGGGGGCGCGCTCGGTCAGTACGCCGCGAATGGAACGCCGGTCAATGGCCAGGCTCTCCTCTCCGACGGCGTCGACATCACCGACCCCGGTGCCTTTGGCGGAGCGCTCCAGAACATCAACTACGAAGAGGTCGCCGAGGTCAAAATCTCGACCTCCAGCTTCAACGCCGAAACCGCACACGGGCCCATCGTGATCAACGCAGTGGGCAAGTCGGGCGGATCGAGCTATCACGGCTCGCTGTACACCTATGCCCGCACCTCGCAGCTTAACTCGACCGACTGGATCGCAAAATACAGCGACCAGTTGAAACCACCCGATCGTTTTGTATACCCCGGCTTTACGTTCGGTGGACCGTTCAAGATCCCCGGCACGAGCCTGAACCGCAATAAGAAGCTGACCTTCTTCGTCGGCGCAGAAGACTACGCGCAGCGCAATGTGTACGCGTATGGCAGCGCGTCCGGCGCCACGCTGACGGCCTTGGTCCCGACTGCAGGCATGCGGCAGGGCGACTTCAGCCAGGCGCAGGTGCAACAGTATCTGGGTACCGCATACAGCGTCGATCCAGCAGGCGGTGCCTGCTCCTACAACGGCTCGTCGACCGGCTATGTTCCGGACGTGAACATCTGCCGCGTACCCGTAACCGCTCCGAACGGCTCAGCCCTCGCGAACGGCAACATCGGCAACAACCTCGATCCCCTCGGCAAGATCGTGCTGAACGAGATGCCGCTCCCCAACACCGCAAGCACCGGCACGTACAACTGGATCACCACCAACCTGGTGCAGAACAACCTATGGGAGGCGCATGGCCGGTTCGACCTGGCCGCGAGCGACAACAACAAGATCTTCGGCACATACACCATCGAAAAGGGCGCAGGCGGCGTGCCGCAGAACGAGTACTACTCCGCGCGCGGCGGCCTTGGCGGCATCAACATCCCCGGCGGCGGCCTGATCAGCACAGTCGTGTCGCATTCGGCGAGCCTGAACTACACGCACATCTTCGGGTCGTCGCTGACGAACGAAGCCTACGCCGCAGGCGCGTACTTCGCGCAGAACTTCGTCGACAGGACGCCCTCCGCGACCGAGAACAACCCCTATCAAGGCGTCTTTCAGAACGGCAGCAAGGTGCAGCCCACGCTCGAAGACTACGGCAACGACGGCCTGCCCCTGCTGCGCACGCCCGACACCACCTACGGCGGCATCTTCGCGAAGAAGCAGGTACGGATCGCCGGTGACAACCTGACGAAGGTGTTCGGCCAGCACACCATACGCGGCGGCGTGTTCTACCAGTTCGACAGCAATCCCCAGGTAGCCCCCTTCGTCAACACAAACGGCACGGTGAACCTCTACTACATCAGCGAGCTGATCACCGATCCCGTACAAGGAACGCTGCACGGCACCGGCCCTGTCGGCAGCGGCAGCGGCGGCAACTATCTGGCGGACTTCGGCGAAGGCTACATCTTCCAGTACAGCCAGACGAACATCCTGCCGGAGCCGAACCTCTACTTCTGGAACCTCGCAGGATATCTGCAAGACCACTGGAGTGTGTTGCCGCGTCTATCGTTGGATGCCGGCGTGCGCCTCGAGCATCAGACGCCGTGGCAGGACTCGCACAACCAGGGCGTCGCGATCTTCTCTGCGGCGGCCTACGCGGCCGATTCGAACCCGCTGCTGCCGGGCCTGGATTGGCACGCGCGCAACGCGGCGATTCCCAGCGGCGGTCGCCCAACGCGCTGGGGCTTCGTGGAGCCACGGCTCGGCTTCGCATGGGATATAGCGGGGACGGGCGGCACGGTCCTGCGCGGCGGATTCGGCATCTATCGCGCGCATGACGCCTATAACGACGCCTCCAACCAGAGTCAGACCGTGCTTGGACTACGCACCTATAACGTGAACGGGCCGCTGATGCTCTCCTCCGTAAGCTCCTACCAGTCGAAGGCGAGCGTACCCGGATCCTTTACCCCGGACAGCTCAGTCTACGCGTTCAACGCAACCGACGATGAAGAGCCGCGGGTGCGCACCTACAACCTCTCCATCGATCAACAGCTTCCAGCCAGGATGCTGCTCGAGATCGCATACGTCGGCAACGTAAGCGACAAGCTGTTGAACGACGGCTCGACGCAGAACACTGCGCTCGATGACCTCAACTCGCTACCCGTCGGTAGCCTCTTCCAGCCACAACCCAACTCCCGCACCGACACCGCTGCGACAGCAGGCACGGTCTTTCCCTTCTTCGGGCCGGCAGCGGGCGGCACGAATGTCAGCGTCGGATCGCTGGATCAGTCACACATCGACACGTTCAAAAAGTACCCGCTCTACAACCATGTGTACGTGCCCACGCACAACGCCTACGCAAACTACAACGGGCTGCAGGTCGGCCTGACGCGGCAGACAGGCCACGCTCACTACAACGTCAACTACACCTGGTCCAAGGCCCTGGGCATCCTCGGCATCGGCGGATCCGCAACCGGCAGCTACCCGGCAGACCCGATCAACTATGCCAACGACTACAGCTTTATGACATTCGACCGGCGCAACATCTTCAACGCATCGTACTCGTATGACTTTGGCCAGCTTGTGCGCAACCGCTGGATCGGCAGCGTCACCAATGGCTGGTCGATCTCGGGCATCTCAAACTACCAGAGCGGCCAGAACCTGCCGTCGGTGATCAGCTCCAACTTCGGCATCTCCGGCTCAATCACCGTTCCAGTGGGCGCGACGGCGACCACCGGCAGCAGTACCAGCACCTGCGCGACAACCGCAGGCACTGGCACCTGCACGATTGGCGTCGGCAACACAAGCATCCTGGGTACGCCGGACGTGAATCTGCAACCACGCATCGTGGGCATCCCGCAGCAGCGCACGGCTTCGCATCAGTATGTGAACGGGAACGCCTTCTCCTTGCCGGAGCTCGGCACCGACGGAGCGTATCGGTACGGGCATCTCCCCGGCCCGGGCTTCTTCAATTCGGACCTGACCGCCGCGAAGCGCTTCGAACTGTCGCACGGTACAAGCGTGCAGCTACGAGTAGCGGCATTCAACTTCATCAACCACGCAAACAACTCCTTCACCTCCGTAAACTCGAATAACTACACGTTGCAGTTCAGCCAGAACAGTACGACGACGACCGTCAATCAGGCACTCCTCAACTCGATCGGATCTGCGAACACTCAGTTCGGGTATGCGCCGCTCCGTGAGGGCCGTCGCATCATGGAACTCGGTCTGCGCTTCGAGTTCTAATATCAATCCGTCTACAAACACAAGCAGGGCCGCCGATACGGAAGCCATCTTCCAGTTCGGCGGCCCCTGTCCTTTCCAGGATGGCGCAACACATCGCAACTCCGCATCCACACCGCTCGCAGCCCTCGCATCGAGCCTCTTACTCCGAACGCAGCGCCTGTATCGGATCGACCCGAGCTGCTTTGAGCGCCGGAAAATAGCAGGCCGCAATAGCCGCCAGCATCAAAACCATCGCAACTCCGGAAAAAGTAAGCGGGTCCGTCGCACTGACGCCATAGATCATCTTTGTCATCAACCGCGTAAGCGCCAGCGCCGCTACAACTCCAATCGCGACACCCATCAGCGCCAGCCGCATCCCCTCCCACAGCATCAGGCGCAACACATCCATGCGCTGTGCCCCCAGCGCCATACGAATCCCGATCTCCTGCGTGCGCTGTCCAACCAGGTAAGCGATCACCCCATAGATACCGACGCTGGCCAGCAGCAGCGCCAGCGCCGCGAATACGCCGAGCAGCACCATCGCAAAGCGGCGTTCTGCCAACGAGTCCGCAATGGCGCTCTCCATCGTGTGAGCATCATAGACAATCTGCTGGTGACTCCCCTGCTCAATGTTGTGGCGAATAGCATCCGATACGCTCGTCAGACTGCCCGTGTACCGCACCACCGCATTGACGCCCGAAGGAGCAAGGCCCACAAAATCGTCCGGGCTCTGCATCCACGCCATATACAACTGCACCCGCAGCGGATGGGCATCGTCCGCATCGAGCCCCCACTGCTTCACATGGCCAACAACCCCGACGATCTCCATCGTCCGCCCCCGATCGTCCAGCACAATGCGCCTCCCGATTGGGTCCTGACCCGGAAAGTACTTCTCCGCAAACACATCATCGATCACACCAACCAGCGGAGATCGTTCATCATCGTGCGCATTAAAAAATCTCCCACGCTGCAACGGAATCCCCATAGCCTTCAGATAATCCGGCCCCACGTTGTAGATGAGCGTTCCGTACATCCCATCCGTATTGGCCGGCTTTGGCTGCCCATCCAGCCAAAACAAAGTATCGTCATCGCCCTCCATCGGCAGTCCGCCCCACGACTGCGACACCGCGCTTACTCCCGGGATCGCCGCAAGCGCATCATCGAAGCTACGATAAGCAGCTCGTATAGCGTCAGGATTCCCATGGATCATCGAAGGCGGAAGCGTATAGCCGAAGGTCAACACATTCCGCGGATTGAACCCCGGATCGACACTCCACAGCCGCTTCAAACTACGCACCATCAGCCCCGCACCAATCAGCAGCACCAGCGCAATCGCGATCTCCGCAATAACAAAAACGCTCTGCGCACGATGGCGTGTACCGCTTGCGCCACGCCCACCTTCTTTGAGCGCCGTATTCGGATCGGCCTGTGATGTCTTGAACGCAGGCATCAGCCCAAAGAAGATCCCCGCCAACAGCGAAGTCGCCATCGTGAAGAGCAGCACGCGAAGGTCGAGCCCAATCTCCTCCCCGCGCGGCAACGCTTCGGGCAGAAGCTTCAGCCCGGCATGAGTCCCCCACACCGCAAGCATCAGCCCAAGCCCACCCGCTACCGTCGCCAGCATCAAGCTCTCTGTAAGCAGCTGCCGAATCATCCGCACCCGGCTCGCGCCCAGTGCCGTCCGCAATGCGAACTCCCTCATCCGAGCCGTCGAGCGCGCCAGCATCAGGCTCGCCACATTCACGCAAGCGATCAGCAACACAAAGCCCACAGCGGCCATCAACACCAGCAGAAACGGCCGCACATCCCCTACCAACTGCTCCTTCAGAGGAACCAGCTTCGCGCCAATGCCTTTGTCCACATCCGGAAAAGCATTCGCAAGATTCCCCGTCACCCGCGCCATATCGGCGTTTGCCTGCTCCACGCTCACACCCGGCTTCAGCCGCGCAACTCCACGGATACCCATCCCCGCGGCGCGCTCAGTAAGCCCCGGATTTCTCCATTGCCCCATCGGAACGTAGACATCCCGGCTGCGCAAGGGCCCTGCAACAAGATGGAAGCTCGCCGGAATCACACCGATAATCGAGTAGCTCTTTCCCTCAAGCGAAATACCTTTGCCAAGCACATCCGGCGAGCCTCCAAACCTCCGTCTCCACAGCCCCTCGCTAATCAGCACGACCGGCCCTGCACCGGGCTGCTCCTCCGCCTGCGTAAACGTGCGCCCAAGCAGCGGATTCACCCCCAGCGTCTCAAAAAAATCCGACGTCATAAATTGGCCATCAAGCTGCTCCGCCACGCCCATGCCGGTAAGACTGAAGTAATACCCACGTGAGACCGCCATCGACGAAAACGTGTGGTTGCTCTTCTGCCAATCCTGAAAGTTCGGGTACGAGATGGCGCCAAACTCAAAGTTCGGCTTGCTCTCATGCAACACCACCAACTGCTCCGGATGTGGAAAGGGCAGCGGGTTAAGAAGCACTCCATTGACGATCGAGAAGATCGCCGTATTCGCGCCGATCCCCAGCGCCAGCGTCACAACAGCGATGGCAGTAAACGCCGGACTCTTCCGCAGCATCCGCATCCCAAAACGCACGTCCTGCCACAGCGGCTCAACCCACGGCAGCGTCCGCCGCTCACGATAAGCCTGCCGCGTCTGTTCAACCCCGCCCAGTCGAATCAGCGCCTGCCGCCGCGCCTCCTGCAAGCTCATACCAGCGCGCAGGTTGTCCTCAATATGCATCGCAAGATGACTCTCCAGCTCGTCAGCAAACTCTCTGTCCGCCGCTTCCGCATCGACCGTCCCACACACCCGCCGCCACAACGCCCGTAGCTTTCGCATCATGCCTCCTTCGCTGGAGAGAAAAACCGAGCGACAATCTCAGTCGCCTGCTCCCAGTCTCGCGCCTCTCGCTGAAGCTGCTTTCGCCCCGCGCGCGTCAGGCTATAGAACTTGGCCTTGCGATTGTTCTCCGACGCGCCCCACTCCGACGAAATAGCCCCCTCCTGCTCCAGCTTCAGCAGAGCCGGATACAGCGTTCCGTAGTTCAACGACAGGACATCGCCGCTCGTCTGCTCAATACGCCGCGCAATCCCATAGCCGTGCAGCGATCCCATCGATTCCAGCGTCTTCAGCACCATCAGCGCCAGCGTACCCTGCCATACATCCGCCTTGTTCCCGCCCATATCGCTCCTATTGTGTAGCCATAGATACGATGACACACCTTCTATTGGAAAACAATAGGTAGCGTCAGGATCGCCGTCACCGCTATCTGTATCCTTCGTCTCACTTAACTCCTTTGACTGTGGAGACAACCTGCCTCCCGTTTCGCGTCCCTAGGACGATGCAAGGCTAGGGCGTAAGGATGAGAGTCAGGTGCGCCGTCTGGGTGATCTGCCCGGTGTGGGGTTGGGCGTTGTAGTCAGCACAATCGGCGGGTGCGGGCGCACCTTATAGGAACCCATGTCGAGGAAACCGACACAAACAGCAAGCACAGGGCAAACACCCCGTTCCAAACATAACGCAGGCCCATTGATACCATCTCTCCTACTGGATCAATGCTCAAGCGATCGCACATGATCAGGCACCTCTACAGCATATATAGAAAAGATGGCCCTCCGGTAATCCCGGAGGGCCATCCTTTTGGTTGAGGCCGTACCTGCTAGGGGGTAGTACCGTTGTAAGTCGCACTCTGAATCCACAGATTGTTGCCATAGTTCGACCGGCCACCCTGGTACAGAACACATCCCGTCTATGTCTTCAAAGAGGGTCTTTGAAAGAGCACTGCTTCAGCCCCACCGTAAAGAGTGGAAAGAAGCGAATCGCTCCTACTTCCCGATGCAGAACCGCCCAAAGATCAAGTGAAGAATATCGTCCGTCGTCGTCGCACCCGTCAAGGAATCCATCGCACTCAACGCCGCATACAAGTCGAGCAGCACCATCTCATGCGGCACACCACGCTCCACCGCAACTCCAGCCGCAGCCAGCGATGCAAGCGTCTCCACCACCGCCCGATGCTGCCGCACATTTGTAACCATAACGGAACTTTCTCCCGAAGCCGTCGCAAGCGTAGCCAGAATCGCTCCACGCAACTCCTTCACACCCGCCCCCATCAACGCCGAAGTCCGCACCACCCGCTCCACCCCCAACTCCCGCAGCAATCTCTCCGCCTCACCCTCTTCATCCGCACCCAACATATCCATCTTGTTCAACACCACCACCAGCGAGCGTCCCGCCGCATCGCGCACAATCGCCACATCCTCCGCGTCGAGCGCCTCCGTCGCATCCACCACCAGCAGCAGCACCGCCGCATCCGCCATCGCCTCACGAGACTTTGCAATCCCCATCCGCTCCGCCTCATCCAACTCCGCGTCTCCCACAGCCCCACGCAGCCCCGCCGTATCCACCAGCTCCACCGGTATTCCCTCCAGCGATACCCGCTCCGCAATCGGGTCCCGCGTCGTCCCCGGCGAAGCCGTCACAATCGCTCGCTCCCGCCGCAGCAGCCGGTTGAACAAACTCGACTTCCCCGCATTCGGCCGCCCCACCAGCGCCAGTTGAAAACCCTCCCGCACAATCCGTCCATACGCAAAACTCTGCTCCAGCCGACGCAGCGGCTCCTCCACTTCAGCAATTTGTAACTGAATCTGATCTTTTTGCATCAGATCAATATCGTCCTCCGCAAAATCGATCCCCGCCTCCAACCCCGCGATCAAAAACACCAGCCTCTCCTTCACCGGACCCACCTCACGCGACAGCGCCCCACCCATCTGCCGAGCCGCCACCCGCGCCTGCTCCAGCGTGCTCGCCTCAATCAGATCCCCCACCGCCTCCGCCTGCGTCAGATCGATCCGCCCTGCCAAAAACGCCCGCTGCGTAAACTCCCCCGCCTCCGCCAGCCGCGCTCCACCCGCGCAACACGCCCGCAGCAGATACTCCAGCAACACCGGCGCCCCATGCGCCGCCACCTCCACCACATCCTCTCCCGTATACGAGCGCGGCCCCGCAAAGTACGTCACCACCGCCTCATCCAACACCTCATCTGTCGCCGTATCCAGCACCTCCGCAAACCGCGCGCGTCCCGCCGCCAGCGGCCTCTTCAAACGCAGCAGCGGAGCCACAACCCCCAACGCATCCGCCCCCGAAACACGCACCACCCCAATCCCACCCCGCCCCGCCGGAGTAGCCACCGCCACAATCGTCTCCCGCTCGTAAGTCCCGTCGCCCATCCACTCATTCTAGGCGCTGGCCCATCCATCCACGACAGCCGTTACTTCAAAACCTCTTTGCTCTTTGTTACAAGCTGCGGCTTCCCCGGCGTCACCGCGCCACAGTCGCTACTTATAAATTTCATAACTCCTGTCGTCTCCCTATAACTCGGGTCTTCTCCAGGTGGAGAATAAGTCGTCGTGTCCTTTACATGACCATCTTCATTCGTCTCAAAATCCATATCATAATGAGTGACTGCATAGTTAAACGCGCAAGTAACATCAACGCTGTATCGCTTCTCAGTCAGTAACTCGTTCGTTCGCACACAACCAGACGAGTCATCTGGAGCTTTGATCGATGGCCTCCAACGATCAAGCGTAATGCACTTACGTATCGTCTCCGTCTCTTCCTCAGTCCTTCGAACCTTCGGCTTCCCATTCGACGATTCCGTCCAGTTACCTTTTAAATTCAGCGCAACCTCCCACAGCCCCATCTTCATCGGAGGCGGCCCAATCGAAGGCTCCACAACCACACCACCCGACAAAGGATAAAGGTCATGGCCATCCACCTGAAACCCCTGAATAGTCATCAGGAGATAACCCGTCTCACTTTTATATTCGCCCCAACCCTGACCATAGATCGACGTAGCCCGATATGAACTACCCACCGGCATCTCGATAAGTACGCCGCCCCCATCAATAGCCAGCGCACAGCTATAAGGAATCGACTTACCACCTATCTCAAGCTTTTCCGTGTCATCAAGACGCGTAGCCGGAGCCGCATCCGTATCCCAGCTACCGTCATCCTGCGATCGACCGCGGACGCGATAACTATCCCCATCCTTCTCCACACGCAGACTAAGACTAGCTTCACCCCTTAGCTTCATCGAGTAGTCACCCACCCACACATCGCAATCAGAACTGGTAGACGATTTAGAAGGTGCAGACTTACTCTCCTGTCCAACAGCAAGCACAGGAAATACAACTATCCCAGCAAGCACCACCCACACAAAAGAGTAACTCGACGAAAGTATTTCAACTTAGCTCGCAATAACAATCGAACTACACTCCCGGCGGCGGCGGAACCACCGTCTTACTAACTGAAGCAGCCGTCGCCGCACCACCCCTTAGCCCAGCCAGCACCTGCGTCATCAGATCCTGCGCCGCCCCCGGACTATTCGGCAGGAACAAAGTATTCGTCCCGCCGCGCGTACCAATATCCCGCAGCGTATCGAAGTACTGCGTCAGCAGCACCAGCGCCATTACCTCTTCGCTCGTCGACCCCGGCACCGCTCCCTGAAAATGCTCAATCGACGCACTCAATCCATCGATGATCGCCTGCCGCTCCGCCGCAATACCCTTGCCTTGCAGAGCCTTGCTCTCCGCCTCGGCCTCCGCCTGCTTCACCTTCAGAATCTTGTCCGCCTCACCCCGAGCCTGCGCCGCCACCTGCGCCCGCTGCGCCGCGTTGATGTCGTTCATCGCAGCCTTCACCTTCACATCCGGAATAATATCCGTCACCAGCGCCGTCAAAATATTGAACCCGAACCCACTCATAATCTGGTCCAGCTCCACCTTCACCGCCACCGAGATCCCCGACTGCTGCTCGAACGTCTCATCCAGCGTCAGCTTCGGCACATGCCCCAGTATGCTGTTGAACACAAAGCTCTCGATCTGCTTCTGCGGCGCACTCAGCCGATAAAACGAATCCGCAATCTTGTCATCCAACACCTGATACTGCACGCTCACCGGAATCTGCACGAACACGTTATCCCGCGTCTTCGTCTCCACTGAGAACTGCGCCTGTTTCACCTGTAGGTCCACAAAGAACACCCGCTCCGCATACGGAATCAGCACATGCAGCCCCGGCCGCACGATCCGGTTGAACTTCCCAAACCGCTCCACAACCCCAGCCGTCGCCGTCCGCACCGTAAACAGCGTCTTCAACACCGTCACCAGCAGCACCAGGCCACCCACGCCAAAAAAGAAAATCGCAATCCCCGATCCAACTTCCATCGCGCACCATCCTGTCGCAGCAAGAATACAACAGCCACCCACAACTCCCCATGACCAGCCCAAAAACTGTCATCCCGAGTGACGTGCGCAGCACGAAACCGAAGGACCTGCGGTTGCCTTTGCCCTTGCTGTTGCATTTGCCGTTGCCTGTTTTTAACCTCACCGCCCTACCCCAAAAACTGTCATCCTGAGCGAAGCGCAGCGCAGTCGAAGGACCTGCGGTTGCTCTTGCCTTAAACCCACCCAATCCCATCACTGCCCCGAATAAATCACCCTCCCACCCCGAACCGCATACCGCACCCGAGTAAACGCCGCCATCCCACTCACCGCCGGGTCCGCGGACAACACCGTCAAATCCCCATCCATCCCCACCTTCACCTGTCCCACACGATCTCCCACATGAAACCGCCCCGCCGGAGCCGTCGTCAACATCGCCAGCACCTCGCGAAAGCTCAGCCCAGTCAGCCCAAGCTGCTTGTACTCCTCCGACTGATCGTAGTCCGTCAAATACCCCGTATCCGTCCCATACATCAACTGCCCACCCAGCGCATGAAACCGCGCCACGATCGCCCGTATCTGCGGAATATCCGAGCTAGGAGAAAACAGCTTCAGCGTAGGAATCATCGCCATGTGATGCGCCGCCAGCTCCCGCAACAGCGCATCGTCCACGCCATCCACCGTATCCGGAGCATGAGCCAGTACATCCACCCCAGCCTCCATCGCCCGCCTCACACCGGCGGCATTCGATGGATGAGCAAACACTAGCTGCCCATGCGCATGGCCCTCGTCCGCCGCCGCCCTGGCAAGCGGTAACGGCATCACCACCACCTTCTGCGGCGTCAGATACGACCCCACAAACAGCTTCACAATATCCGAACCAGCCTCAATATTTCGATCAACAGCAGCCTTCGCCTCCGCCGGAGTCTCCGGCTGAGGCTGCTCCTTCAGCACCTCCGGCGGCATACCGTTCAGATAGAACGGAAGCGCATGCGGTGGAAACAGCCCAAGTCCCGCCGTATAGATCCGCGGCCCCAACACCTCACCCGCATCCACCCTCTTCCGCAGCGCCACCGTATTATTCAGCGATAACGCAGCCGTATCCACCACCGTCGTAAAGCCCGAATGCGTCAGCATCGCCTGCATCTGCTCCGTCAGCTTCGCCGCCGGCTGATGCTCCGCATCCACCCACTTACTCTCAATAAAATGCACATGGTTGTTCCAGAACCCCGCAAACACCACGCACCCATCGCAAGGCAGCGTCGCCACGCCCGCAGGCACAGTCACGCCCTTGCCCACCGCGGCAATCTTTCCCGCACGAATCAAAACCGTAGCATCGCGCAGCGGCTCCGCATCCGGCGACCGATACACCGTCGCCCCCACCACGGCCAAATCCTGGGTCCAGCCCTGCGCCCTAGCCCCACCACACACAACCAGCGATAACAGCACAAGAAAAAAAGTTCGCATCATCCTCACTCCTACGCAACCCACCGACCTTAGGTTCCCCTCAGGCCATCAATCTTTCTTCGGAATAAACGCCCGCGCCACCAGCGACACTCCCAGCGACACTAACACACACCGCTCCAGCAAGCTCGTGTTGTACAACCACCCCACCGCCGCAAACGATCCCGCCACACCCCAAAAATAAATCTCCCCCAAAAACGCCTGTCCCCACCGCGCCCGCGCACCCGCCCCCGCAACCCGAGCCTTCACCGAAGGCAACACCCGCGGCACCAGCGCACAGTAAGCCCCATACGGCTCACCCAGCTTCGCCCGCAGAAACGGCTCCTCCGCCAAAATCAGCCGCACCTGAAAAATCCCAATCGCCACCAGCGTAAACACCGCGCCCCACACCGGCATCAGCAACGCCAGCGCCCACGTATGCAGCCACGTCCCCAGATACAGAGGATTCCGCAGATAGCGATACGGCCCATCCGCCACCACCCCCGCCCCATGCATCGCCGAGTCCTTCACCACCGACGAGCTCAGATAAGCCGCCCCCCAAGTCCGCAGCCAAGCCCCCGCCAACGCCCCCGCAATCCCCACACTCAGCAACGCAATCGTCGCCGACGACAGCGTAAACACCCCCGTCCGCAACAAATAAACTGCTCCCAGCAACCACGAGCTCCCCGCATGAGGATCAATCGCATACACCGCAAACCCAACAAAATAAATCAAGCAGTGAATCGCAAACCGAAACCGAAACTCAAACCCCGTAGCCTTCATCCCCAAACCTCATCGTTCCGCAAAATCAAAACCGGTCTTCTCTCAACCCAATCAATAGAACTGTCATCCTGAGCGGAGCGCAAAGCACGCAGTCGAAGGACCTGCGGTTGTTCTTGCTGTTGCTTGTTCTTACCAACCTCAATCAAAAAACAAACTGTCATCCTGAGCGTAGTGCGAAGCACGCAGTCGAAGGACCTGCGGTTGCTTTTGTTCTTGCTCTTGCACCTAACAACCCCAAAACCCTAAGCCCCACCAAGCGCCGACAAAATCAAATCAAAATCCTCCAACCCCGAGTACTCAATAATCACACGCCCCCGCCCATGCTTATCTTCAATCGCCACCTTCAACCCCAGCCGCTGCCGCAACAGATCCCGCGCGTCCCGCACATTCGGATCCATCGTCTCCTCCGGCGCCGCCTCCTTCGCCACACGCCCCTCCGGATTCAGCAGCCCTGCCACATAACTCTCCGCCTGCCGCACCGACATCGACAGCGCGATCACCTTCTTCGTCGCCGCCTCAATCCGCTCCGTCTCCTCCAGCGCCAGCAGCGCCCGCGCATGACCAAACGTCAACTCCCCGCGCTCCACCTGGTCCTGAATCTCCTTCGGCAGCTTCAGCAATCGCAGAAAATTCGTCACGCTCGCACGATCCTTACCCGTACGCACCGCCATCTCCTCCTGCGTCATCTTGAAGTCCCGCGCCAGCCGCGCATACGCCCGCGCCTGCTCAATCGGATTCAGATCCGCGCGCTGCAAATTCTCGACGATGGTCATCTCCATCGCCTGCACATCCGACACCTCGCGCACAATCGCCGGAATCGTAGCCTTGCCCGCCTCAAACGAAGCCAGCCAACGCCGCTCGCCCATGATCAGTTGATACCGGCCCTCCGGCATCGCCTTCACCACCACCGGCTGCACCACGCCGCTCGCCGCAATCGACTTCGCCAACTCCCCCAGCTTCACCGGATCGAACTGCGTCCGCGTCTGCATCGGATTGCGATCGATCATCTCCAGCGCAATCTCCAGCGGCCGTCCCCAAACCATCTGGATCTGCGCCGGAGCAGCCTCCACCGGAGCAGCCGGCACCACCACCCGAGCCGGTGGAAGCAGCGATTCAAGCCCCTTACCCAGGGCACGTCGTTTCGGATCAAATGTTGCAGCCATATATATGTAACCTTCTCTGTTACGAATTCAAAAGTTCTGATCAACTACTTATTAAATCTGTCGTCCTGAGCGAAGTGCAGCGCAGCCGAAGAACCTGCCGTTGCTCTTGCCGTTGCTGTTGCTCGTTCCTGAACTTCAACCCAACAAAAAAACTGTCATCCTGAGCGAGCGCAAAGCGCGAGTCGAAGGACCTGCGGTTGCACTTACCTTTGCACTTGCTGTTGCTGTTGCTGTTGCTCGTTCTTAAAACTTCAACCCAACAAAAAAAACTGTCATCCTGAGCGAAGCGTAGCGCAGCCGAAGGACCTGCGGTTGCTCTTGCTGTTGCTGTTGCTCGTTCTTAAAACTTCAACCCAACAAAAAAACTGTCATCCTGAGCGGAGCGTAGCGCAGTCGAAGGACCTGCAGTTGCACTTGCCGTTGCTTGTTTTACCTCTGCTGCGGCAACACCATCTCTTCACCCCAACCCTCACTCAAATCCAACCAGACGGGGTTCTGCCTCTCAATCAAACCAATCTTCTTAACCCGACTCCAACCCTTCAACTGCTTCTCCCTCGCAATCGCATCCAACACAGCCCCAAACCAGACCAACCGATTGCACTTATACCGCTTCGAATACCCCTCGAAGATCCCTTCCTTATGCTGCCAAACCCGCTTCATCAAATCAGAGGTAACACCCACATAAAAGTTGTGACTCCGACTGGCAACGATGTATGCGTAATACATCCTCTCTCCTGACAAATACTCTCGCCGTTCTTACCGTTGTCTTGCATTTGCCGTTGCAGTTGCAGTTGTAGTTGCAGTTGCAGTTTTCCAACCAATCAAAAAATCTGTCATCCTGAGCGAAGCGCAGCGCAGCCGAAGGACCTGCGGTTGCACTTGCACTTGTTCTTGTTCTTGTTCTTGTTCTTGTTCTTGCTCTTGCTCTTGCTCTTGCTCTTGCTCTTGCATTTGCATTTGCACTTGCTGTTGCTGTTGCTGTTGCTGTTCTTCAAACCAAACAAAAAAACTGTCATCCTGAGCGAAGTGCGCAGTGCGCAGCACGCAGCCGAAGGACCTGCGGTTGCGGTTGTTCTTGCTCTTGCATTTGCTGTTGCTGTTGCTGTTGCTGTTGCCGTTGCTGTTGCTGTTGCATTTGCTCTTGCTGTTGCTGTTGCTGTTGCTGTTGCTGTTGCTGTTGCTGTTGCTGTTGCTGTTCTTCAAACTAAACAAAAAACCGTCATCCTGAGCGAAGCGCAAAGCGCGCAGCCGAAGGACCTGCGGTTGCACTTGTTCTTGCATCTGCATCTGCATCTGCATCTGCATCTGCATCTTTAAAACAAAAAACTCACTTCGTATAAGGCCAGAACTTCACATCCCGCTTAGGCTTCTTAGCTCTCTCCTGAGCCTCTTCCTCCGCCGCAGCCGCCCGCTTCTTCGCCTCCGGACTCTCAATCCCATTCCGCGTCAACAACTCCGCCGCCAAAGCCACATAAGCCTCCGCCCCCCGCGACCGCGCATCATACAAAGCCACCGGCTTCCCATGGCTCGGAGCCTCCGCCAAACGAATATTCCGCGGAATCGTCGTCTTAAAAAGCTTCTCCCCAAAAAACGCCCCAAGATTCTCCGTCACCTGCTGCGACAGATTCGTCCGGTCGTCATACATCGTCAGCACCACACCCTCAAGCGCCAGCCCCGAGTTGAACGCCCCCGCCACACGGTCCAGCGTACTCATCAACTCCGAGATCCCCTCCAGCGCAAAGTACTCCGCCTGCATCGGCACCAACAACCCATCCGAGGCCACCAGCGAGTTCAGCGTCAACAGATCCAGCGCCGGCGGACAATCCAGCAAAATAAACGGAAAGTCCTTCCGGATCGGCTCCAGCGCATCCCGCAGCTTATACTCCCGCCGCTCCTGCCCCACCAGCTCCAGATTCGCCCCAATCAAATTCTTCGACCCAGGAATCAGCTTCAGCGCCGGAATCTCCGTATCCAGCATCGCCTCCTTCGCTGTTGTCGATCCAGTTAACAGGTCATAGATAGTTGGGCGATTATCGGACTCAAGCATAGCCCGCGACACCCCCAGCCCACCCGTCGTATTCGCCTGCGGATCGCAATCGATCAGCAGCGTCGACACCCCTTCAAGCGCCAGCGAGGCAGCAAGGTTAATGGCGGTCGTCGTCTTGCCGACCCCGCCTTTTTGATTCACAATCGCAAGCACCTTCGACTTCACCGGCTCGTTCGTCACAGAATCCATGAGAACTGAAGACTACCCGCCCACGCCGCCCCCCGCAACGCGCCACCGTTGTGGACAAACCCCCTTCCCTGTGGACAATCTGTGGAAGTCGAAATTTGCTGGAGAAATCCCTACTCTTTTCAGCAATCATGTGGAAATCTTTTTCACGCCACAACGTTCCACGTGGAACATTCCATCCCCAAAACCACCCAATGTTCCACGTGGAACATTTCGACCCACCACACAAACTGTCATCCTGAGCGGAGCGTAGCGCAGTCGAAGGACCTGCGGTTGCTTTTGCCGTTGCCTGTTTTACCCCACCCAATGTTCCACGTGGAACATTGGGGCACTCAACAATTCAGAAAATAGAGAACCTGCAATCCAGAGAGAACAGAGGCACAAACTCACACAGAGAAAAACAAAGGGGCAAAGCCAGAAACCTACAAACACCCAATAGTGTTCCACGTGGAACATTCGTTACACCCACCACCCAATGTTCCACGTGGAACATTCCGCTTACGGCAAACGGGTAGCGATCAAAAGCTGCTGATCTTCGGACCCCGGGATCGGAATCACCATTTCAGGCGCAAACCCAGGCATATCCGGCATAACCTGCCGCGAAGTCCGGAGAATCGCCAGATGCCGAGAGCCCCGCGGAAGCGCCGCCGCAACTGCGGCCTCCATGTTATCGACCGCCCGAAGCGTCACAATCTCAAACCGTCGGCTCTCGGGCATTGCCTCGACACGGTTGCCCCAAACCTCAGTCTTCAGGCCAAGCATTCGGATCGCCTCGCGCAGAAAGCTGGCCTTCTTGTTCTGTGATTCTGCGAGCGTAACCATCAGATCCGGTCGCAAAAGCTGAATCGGCAGGCCCGGAAAGCCCGCACCGCTTCCGAAATCGAGCAAAGTCTTGGCCTTCGGCAGCTTCAGCCCTGTAAATAGGCTCTCCCCAAAGTGGCGGCGGATGATCTCCTCCGGCTCTCGGATGGCGGTCAGGTTGGTGCGGGCGTTCCACTTCAAGAGCACGTCAAGATAAGCAAAGAGCTGTTCATACAAGCTGTCAGGGACAGTTGCTCCCAAAAGATAGGGCTCCAGGAGCCGTGAGATCGTGTTGGCATTAAGTAAAGGCATCGACTTGCAACGATAGCAGGAATGTTCCACGTGGAACATTCCTGGCTCAAGCGGACGATGTTCCACGTGGAACATCACAAAAAACAACCGCAGATCTCTCGACTACAGCTACGCTTCGCTCAGGACGATCGTTGGGTGGAAGGGTCAGGTAAAGACTGATTCGATGTTCCACGTGGAACATTTTTAGAACAAACACAGGAAATTAGAAGCTCTTTTCGGGGAAAGCAAGAGCCCGATGTTCCACGTGGAACATCGGGCTCGGGAGGAATTGGGGTTAATGTTCCACGTGGAACATTTTTTAAGCGACGGAGGTATGGACGGCGCGAGGTGTCCAGGAAGCTGCTTCCTGGATGAAGCGGGCAAAGAGGGCCTGGCTGGCTGGGCTGATCTCATAGCTGCGCTCGGGGTGCCATTGGACGCCCAGAACGAAGTGATCGGGCGATTGGCCGCCTTCGACTGCTTCGATGACACCGTCCTGCGGGCAACGGGCGCTGACGCGGAGGTTGTCGCCGGGGGTACCGATGGCCTGGTGGTGGCTGGAGTTGATGGGAAGGCGAAGGTACCCTTCGGTTTCAGGAGCCTCCTCGGAGGCGATGATGGTGCCGAGGAGTGAATCGGACACGATCACGGCAGAGTGGGCGACGGCGACGGAGCGGCCGGCCTTGTGGTTGACGGGCATCGGGCCGAGGAGATCCTGAACGAGGGTTCCGCTGCGCCAGACGTTGAGCGACTGGGTTCCGTAGCAGATGCCGAGGATGGGCTTGTGCAGGTTGTGTGCGTCCTGGAGCAGGAGTTCGTCGACATTCTCGCGGGGCAGGTCGGCGGGCGAGGAGGCTGGGTCTACTTCGTGGCCGTACTTTTGCGGATTGACGTCGGCGGGTGAACCGGGGAGGAGGATGGCCTGGCAGGAGTTGGCTAGTTTGGCGATCTCGGCTGGTGTTTCGGTTAGTGGGATGGCTATGGGCTCGCCTCCAGCTCGTTCGACGGCGGTGGCGTAGGCCGGCCAGGAGCGCTGGTTGTATTCGAGGTCGGTGCTGGTGGGGATGGGGATGGCGATGCGGGGCTTGCTCATGATGTTTCGATAATATCTCCTGCGCGGAGGGCGATAGGGGTATGTTCCACGTGGAACATTGGGTGGTTGAAACAAGCAACGGCAAGTGCAACCGCAGGTCCTTCGACTGCGCTCAGGATGACAGTTTTTTTGGGGGGGGGATAAGAACGGACAACTGCAAGTGCAAAAGCAAATACAGGGGTCCTTCGCTTCGCTCAAGATGACGGCGTTTTTTTAGGAGGGGTGGGTGCGGAATGTTCCACGTGGAACATTTTTTGAGGTTAGGAGTGTTGGGTGTAGAGGGTGGAGATGGCCTGGTAGAGCTGGTCGGTGAGGGCGTCGGCGTCGCGGGTGGTGAGGTGGTTGGTGGGGATGGGGTCGCCTACGACTAGTTTGAGGGGGCGGGGGTGGAGGTGGTAGGTGTGGATGGGGAGCAGCTCGTAGGTGCCGATGAGGGCGATGGGGATGAGGGGGACTCCGGCTCGGATGGCCATGAAGGCGCAGCCGGGCATGAGGGTTTGGAGCTGGCCATCTTCGGCTCGGCCGCCCTCTGGGAAGAGGACGAGCGGGAGGCCCGATTTGATGGTGCCTACGCCTTTGAGGAGGCCGGCGATGGCGGTGCGGGAGCTCTTCTGATCGATGGGGACCTGACCGGAGCGATTCAGGTACCAGCCAATGAAGGGGATCTTCCAAAGCGAAGATTTAGCGAATATGCGAAACTGGAAGGGGAGCTTCGCGAAGAGGACTGGGGTGTCCATGTAGCTGAGGTGGTTGGAGGCGTAGACGGCTTGCTGGTGAAGGCGGAGTTTTTCTGCTCCTATGAGTTCGACTGGGGATAAGGTAATGATTAATAAAGACTTACCCCATATTCTGGCGATGAAGTGTTGCTGGCGGCCGGAGGTGTCCCATAGGCCGCAGAGGAGGGAGATGCAGCCGAAGAAGGTGGTGCTGGCGGCCATGAGGGGGATGAAGACGAGGTAGGTTAGCCAGCGGAGGGTGAAGGAGCGTTTTTGGGTGGGTGGCGGTGGGGAGGAAGAACTGGCAACAGCAAGTGCAACCGCAGGTCCTTCGGCTGCGGCTTCGCCTTCGCTCAGGATGACAGTTTTTTGGGGCGGTGTGGAGGAAGAACGAGCAAAAGCAACCGCAGGTCCTTCGGCTGCGGCTTCGCCTTCGCTCAGGATGACAGTTTTTTTTGGGGGGGTGGGGGAAGAACGAGCAACTGCAAATGCAGGTCCTTCGATTCGGCCTTCAGCCTCGCTCGGGATGACAGTTTGGTGGGTTGGGTGAGAGGGGCTGTCCTGGAGAGCTTGGGGTGATTCCTGGGAGAGATTCGCCTTGCCGGGTTGCTCTTCGGTCATTCGGATACCGCCAGGTTGCGGAGGTCGCCGATGAGGTAGACGGAGCCGGTGGCGAGGATGAGGCCGTTGGGTGGGGTGATGGCGCGGGCCTGGGCGAGGGCGGCGGCGATGTGAGGGGCGGCGTGGGCGGGGATGGAGAGGGCGTGGGCGGCGGCGAGGAGCTCTTCGAGGCTGCTGGCGCGGGGGTTGGCGATGTGCGTGACGATGAGGTGGTCGTGGCGGCGGGCTGGATCGGCGTCCGGGCTGGAGTCGAAGAGGGGGAAGAGGATGCGCGACATCTCGGCGAGGGACTTGTCGCGGAGGCAGGAGAAGATGAGGGTGCGGGGGCGGTCTTCGGGGAGCTGGGCGATGGCGGCGCGGAGGGTCCATGCGCCGGCGGGGTTGTGGGCTACGTCGAGGAGGAGATCTTGCGAGCCTTCGTGCTGGATGAGTTCGAGGCGGCCGGGCCAGTGGGTTTGTTTAATTCCCTCTGAAATTGCGGTATTTGTGAGTTTGTAACTGTGTGAGTTACGTAATTCCTGGGCGGCGGCGATGGCGAGAGCTATGTTGCGTTGTTGGTGTTGGCCGGGGAGCGGGGAGTTTACTTCTAAGGGTTCGTTGTCGAGGGTGATGGTGTAGTGGTTTTGGGTTAGCGGTTGTGGCTGTTCGGAAGAAATACAGGGGTCCTTCGCTTCGCTCAGGATGACGGAGTTTTTGGGGGCCGTTGAGGAAGGCAAATGCAGGTCCTTCGACTCATCCCACCCTTCGCAAGTGCGCGAAGGATGGGGCACCCGAGCTTTTTGGGTTGGGTGAAGGAGAGCGGTCGGGATGTTTGGGGCTACTGGGGTGTGGGGGATGTAGGGGGTGGCGCTGATGGCGCGGAGGTTGAGGTTAGCGGCGGCTTCGCCGATGGCCTGGTTTGCTTCGGGGTGTTGGGGGAGGGTGATGAGGGTTCCGTTGGGGCGGAGGATGCCGCATTTTTCGCGGGTGATGGCGGCGATGGTGTTGCCGAGGTAGTCCTGGTGGTCGAGGGCGATGTCGGTGAGGAGGGAGAGGAGGGGCTCGACGATGTTGGTGGCGTCGAGGCGACCACCGAGGCCGACTTCGAGGACGGCTATGTCTACTTTTTGTTCGCTGAAGTAGACGAAGGCTACGGCGGTGAGGATCTCGAAGAAGCTGGGGGCGTGGGGGAGCTTTTCTTCGGTGACTAGGCGTTGGGCGGTGTTGTCGACGTGGAAGTAGTGGCGGGCGAAGTCTTCGTCGTCGATCTGGAGGCCGTCGATCTGGATGCGCTCGTTGACGCGGGTGAGGTGGGGCGAGGTGTAGAGGGCGGTGCGGTAGCCGGCGGCGGTGAGGATGCTCGAGAGGGTGGCGGCGGTGCTGCCTTTGCCGTTGGTTCCGGCGATGAGGATGGAGGGGAAGGTTTGTTGCGGGGCGTCGAGGGCCTGGGCGAGGATGCGCATGTGGGCGAGGTCGAACTTGCGGCGGGGTGGGGTGGTTCCGTCGGCGTTGGGTGCGGGGGGGGCGAGCTCGTGGCCGAGGGCGTAGAGGTGATCGACCGCGGCGGCGTAGGTGGACGTCATGGGGTCATTTTAGGGGATGTGGGGGCGTTGCGGTGGGGTTTGGCGGAGCAAGAGCAAGAGCAAGAACAACCGCAGGTTCCTTCGACAAGCTCAGGACAGGCTTCGGCTCCGCTCAGGATGACAGTTTTTGATGGGTGTGGAGGAGAGCGGTCGTGCTGCGCACGATGCCCACCTTAGCGACGATGAGGCTGTCGCGAAGATGGGGCACCTGGTGCGGTTGGATGGTGGGGGTTAGGGGGTTTTGGGTTCCCATAGGGCTATGGAGGCTCCGCCGGGGTCTTTGAGGACGACGAAGCGGCCCATTTCGGGGACCTCCTGGGGTGGGACGATGATTTGGGCTCCGAGGGTGGTGGCTTTGGCGGCGTAGGCTTCGAGGTCGTCGACGCCGATGTAGGCGAGCCAGGCGTTGGGGGCGTCGGGGATGCTCATGAGGCCGCCGCCGGGGCCGGTGTCGGGTTTGAAGGTGCTGTAGGTCATGCCGGGGCCCATGGGGAAGTCGGTGAAGGACCAGCCGAAGAGGTCGGCGTAGAACTTTTTGCCGTCTTCGAGGCTGGGCGTGTTGAGTTCGAGGTGTACGAAGGGGTTGGCCATGAGGAGTTCTCCTGTCGCTATGACCCGCCTGCGAATGTGCGGCCAGGCTGGGGAGGCCAGTATACGCATGGAGTTTGCGGGTTGGTGTGAAGAGGGTGGAGCGCTTGGGCTTTTTTGGGGGTTAAAACAAGCAAGAACAAGTGCAAGAGCAAATGCAGGTCCTTCGACTGCGGCGCAAGTGCGCGCCTTCGCTCAGGATGACAGTTTGGTGGGGGGTGGGGGGTGGGGTGGAGTTTTGGGTGCGGATGGGTTAGCGGCGGCGGAAGGTGTTGCGGATTTGGTGGGTGCGGTCGGCGGTGGGGGTGGGTTCGGGGGGCTGGTGGCCTTCGGGGTAGAGGACGACGAAGCGGCGGGGGCCGAGGCCGGAGCTGGCGGTGGGAAGGCCGGAGGGTTTGAGGGCGAGGTGGAGCATGCGGCGCTCGCGGGAGGTCATGGGGGTGAAGGCGAAGGGGAGGCCGGTGGCGCGGACCTGGGCGACGGCGGCTTCGGCGGAGAGGCGGAGCTGGTGGTCGCGGTCGGCTTTGAAGCGGGCGGCGTCGAAGCAGATGCGGTCGTGCTCTTCGGGCTCGAGGCGGAGGAGCTTGGCGGCGATGTGCTCGATGGCGTGGAGGAGCTCGCCGTTGTTGGCGATGAGGAGGGGGGTGTCGGGGCCGGAGAGGTCTACGGTGAGCTCGGGGGTTTCGGGCGCGGGGGTGGGATGGGCGATCTGGAACTGGAGATCGAGATGGCCTGCGGTGGTGAGGAGGCGCAGCAGGTCTTCGATGGGTTCAGATGCGAGGGCAGTCACTGGGTTTCCCTTAGGTGGAGATGAGTGAGTTTAGCTTAAGTGGGTGGGGTGGGGTGGGATTTATGGGGTGATTTATGGGGTGGAACGGGTATCGATTGGGGTAACTACACGGCGAGAACAAGGGCATATGCAGGTTCTTCGACTGCGTGCTTCGCACTTCGCTCAGGATGACAGTTTGTTTGAGAGGGGAAAGAGTAAATGCCCCATCCTTTGCGAGGATGGGGCATTGGGTGGTTAGCGGCGGCCCTGGATGGTTTGGGCTCTGCCGCTGCCAGTGCCGGCTTTGCGGCGGGCTCGTTTGGCGGCTATTTCGCGCATCTCGCGGCCGAGGCTGGTCTGGTTCATGACGGCCTGGGTTGCGATGCCGAAGAGGTTGCCGATGGCCCAGTAGAGGGCCAGGCCGGAGGCGTAGTTCCAGGTGATGTAGCCGGAGAAGGCGGGCATCATGAAGGCCATCATCTTCTGCTGCTGGGGGTCTACGCCGGGGGATGGGGTGTAGAACTGCACGAGGAACTGGCTGACGACCATGAGGATGGGCAGGATGTGGTACGGGTCGGCGGAGGAGAGGTCGGGGAGCCAGAGCCAGTGGGCCTGGCGGAGCTCGACGACCTTGGGGAGCATGTAGAGGAAGGCGAACAGCAAGGGCATCTGGATGAGGGTGGGGATGCAGCCGCCGAACATATTGACGCCGTTGTCCTTCTGGAGCTGCATGATCTCGGCGTTCATCTCGTTGCGCTTGGGGTCGGTTGCCTTGAGGCCCTTGTACTTGTTCTTGATGGCGTCCATCTGGGGCTGGATGCGCTGCATCTTGAGGCCGGACTTCATGGTCTTGATGCGGAGCGGGAGCAGGATGGCGTTGATGATGAGGGTGAGGATGACGATGGACCAGCCCCAGTTGGAGGCGACGTGGACCTGGATGAACTGGAGGGCGAGGAAGAGGATCTTGCCGATGGGACCGAAGAAGCCGAAGTCGAGGAGCGGCTCGAGGGTGACGCTGGAGCCGGAGGCGTGGATGGCCTTGAGGACGGCGACGGCTTTGGGGCCTACGTAGACGCGGGTGAGGGTGTGGCCGGAGGTGTCTCCGATGGCGGCGCCGAGGATGGGAACGACGAGGGGGCCTTTGGGAGCGTTGCCCTGGCCGAGGCCGTTGTTGTGTTTGGCCTTGGCTACGTCGAGCTGGTCGTGGAGGGTGGCGAGGGTGGCGGTGTCGGGCTGGTCGGGGAGGAAGACGGCGGCGAAGTAGAGGTCGCTGACGCCGGCCCAGTCGAAGGGACCGTTGAGGGTGGCTCCGCCGATGACTTTTTTGAAGGCTACGTGGTCGGCTTTGCCGTTGGTGCTGGTGTCGAGCTGAGCGGCGGCGTAGGAGCGGGCGTCCTCTTCGTCGCCGAAGCCTCCGGGCCAGCTTAAGAGAGCGCGGACGGGGGCTCCGTTGCGGGTGACGGCGATGTCGGCGTGGAGGACGTAGGTCTCGTCGAAGGTGAAGGTCTTGGTGACGGTGAGGCCGTTGCCGGAGTAGCTAAAGGTCAAGGATGACGGGCTGGCGAGGGTGCCGGTGGCCGATGGGACGTAGAGGGCCTGGTTGAGGGCAGTGGTCGTGGCCGCGTCGTAGGTATAGAGGGAGAGGGGATAGCCGAACTGCCGGGCGGCCTGGTCGTGGACGAGGTCGAGGGGGAGTTTGCGGTCGGTGTCCTTGTATTTTTTGAGCTGCCAGGAGACGACGTGGGCACCGCGATTGGTGAAGGTGATGCGGTAGAGCTCGTTTTCGACGGTGGTGGTGGCCTCGGCGGCGGCGACGATGGCGGGGGTCGCGGTGGCGGCTTGCGCGGGCGTGGCGACGGAGGCGTCTGGTGCCGCGGGCGATGCGCCGGGAGTGGGTGCGGCGGATTGGGTGGGCTGGTTCGGAGACACAGTCTGGGGGTTGTGCTTCGACTTGTACATCTGGAGGCCGAAGAAGACCGCGACCATGACGAGCATCATGACGAGGAGGGACTTGTTGTCTCCGCCGCCCTGTTGCGTGGGATTTTTAAACTCTGCCAAGAGGACTTCCTATTCTGTGTGGTGCTTGAGGCTGCGGGCGCGATGGTGCGAGCGCATCTCCTATGGTAAATGGTCTGTGTGAAATGAGTGGTTTAAGAGGGGCTACTTGTCGGGGACGGGGTCGAGGCCGCCTTTGGCGAAGGGGTGGCAGCGGAGGATGCGGCGGAGGGTGAGCCAGGAGCCGCGGAGGGGTCCGAAGCGGAGGAGGGCGATGTAGGCGTACTCGGAGCAGGTGGGGAGGTACTTGCACTGGGTGGGGGAGATGGCGTGCAGGATGGGGCTCAGGACGGATTTGTAGAGGGTGAAGAGGATGCGGGCTACGGGGTTCATTTGCTTTGTTTTTAGGATGACAGGGTTTTTTGTGGGGTGGGGTTTAAAACAAGCAACGGCAAGGGCAACCGCAGGTCCTTCGGCTTCGCTCAGGATGACAGTTTTTTTGTGGATTGGAAGTTTTAAGAACAAGCAACAGCAAGGGCAACCGCAGGTCCTTCGGCTGCGGCGCAAAGTGCGCGCCTTCGCTCAGGATGACAGTTTCTAGGTGGGGTGGAAGATTTAAGAACAAGCAGCGGCAAAGGCAACCGCAGGTCCTTCGGCTGCGGCGCAAAGTGCGCGCCTTCGCTCAGGATGACAGATTTTTTGTGGATTGGAAGTTTTAAGAACAAGCAACGGCAAAGGCAACCGCAGGTCCTTCGGCTTCGCTCAGGATGACAGTTTTTTTGTGGGGTGGAAGTTTTAAGAACAAGCAGCGGCAAGAGCAACCGCAGGTCCTTCGACTGCGGCGCAAAGTGCGCGCCTTCGCTCAGGATGACAGATTTTTTTGTGGGGTGGAAGCTTTAAGAACAAGCAGCGGCAACGGCAACCGCAGGTCCTTCGGCTGCGGCGCAAAGTGCGCGCCTTCGCTCAGGATGACAGTTTTTTTGTGGATTGGAAGTTTTAAGAACATTGACCGCCGCTGCCACATGCAGCTAAATTACGCTGTACCTGATTTTGCAGTATCTGGGCGCTTCAGAGTTTCTGCTACACCTTCAAGGAAAGTATTTGTGTGTGAACCGTTCGGCGTTCTCGAAATACGCTTGAGTACGGACGCCGGCTTATCGCTTGGACACAACAACCGGATAGGAGAAGCCACTATGAGCACAGAACCAGCTAAGTCAAAACCCAAGTCAGTTGGAACCGATCCATCTCAACACCGTGTCTCCGCGAGGAAGGTCCTGGCGGAGGGCGAACCGCAGAATCTGGATTCTGCCTATAGCTGTGCCCTTTTGAATGACACGAGCGACGCATACATCGTCACGACATTCCACGATAGCGGATGGGCGGCGGAGATCTGGGGACAGCCACCCGGCGCGACTATATATATGAAGCCTGGGTGGAAGGCGTTCCTTGATCCAGTGAATTGCGAAGATGTACTTAACCAGGATGAACATGGAAATTCGGAGAGTTATGGAGGCGGTTGGCCATTCACCACGCAGGCCAACAGTACGTATCACTTCAGCTCGAAGAGTTTCTAGTGCGTACTCACCCGCCGGACGTTAGGCTTCTTCCCCCGAGCCTAACGTCGGCGATGGGTTTTGCGGCACGGCTGAAGCCGTGCCCTTCCGAAACAATCCTTCGTCTGCGGTTTTTAGATAGGTTCTAAGAACAGGCAAGGGCAGCCGCAGGTCCTTCGGCTGCGGCTTCGCCTTCGCTCAGGATGACAGTTTTTTTGTGGGGATTGAAATTTAAGAACAAGCAACAGCAAGAACAACCGCAGGTCCTTCGACTGCGGCGCAAGTGCGCGCCTTCGCTCAGGATGACAGTTTTTTTGTAGGGATTGAAATTTCAGAACAAGCAACGGCAAAGGCAACCGCAGGTCCTTCGCACTTCGCTCAGGATGACGGTTTTTGGGTCGGGGTAGGAGTGGGGGTTTGGTGTTGCTGTTTTTCGGCGGCTTTTTGGATGGTGCGGAAGATTTGGGCGATCTCGCGGTCGAGGGTGGGGAAGTCGAGGTCGAGGACGGTGCGGCGGGGGTGGAGGATGACGTCGACGGGGGTGCGGAGCAGGGGGAGATGGTGGCGGATGGCCTCGCGCATGCGGCGCTTGATGCGGTTGCGGTCTACGGCTTTGCCGAGGACTTTGCCGACGGTGAGGCCGACGCGGGGGGTTAGGTCGGCGGGTTGCTGATCGGGCTGCTGGGGGGTGCGGAGGGTGAAGAAGAAGGACATCTGTTTGCTGAACTGCTTGCGGCTCGCCTTGTAGGTGCGCTGATAGTCGGCGTGTTTGCGGAGGCGGAAGGGTGCGGGGAACATGTGCGGGGTCTCTCTGTTCCAGTTTACGCGGATGACGGACGCTCTTGCATGCGTGATTGCGCGGCGGGGCTTATCGCGACCTCTTTCTCTTAAAGAACAAAGATAAGTCGCCTAGCGTACAGTGCGGGAGCTTGTGCGGGGCTATGGTGAATTGAACCGTCCTAGGCTCTGTACGTATTGGACCAGGGACACAACGGGCCAAGGGAAAATTCATGAGATATGGCAGGGGAGGGGCTATGGTTTTCTCCGAACAGGTGACGGTTGTCGAGGCGAATGTGATCAAGGATGGCGATGTGCTGATTACGTTCTCAAACGATACGATTGTTCTGTATCAGGCAGAGTTTTTATATAAGGTTCGCAGCAATGTCTTCAACGTCCAGGTCGTCGATCCGTTCAACACCTGAGGGTGGGATGCATGTCGCGCTGCTGCGCGGGATCAATGTGGGCGGGAAGAATTCGCTGCCCATGGTGGAGCTTGTGCGGATGTTTGAGGCTGCGGGGTGCGGCGAGGTGAAGACGTATATCCAGAGCGGGAATGTGGTGTTTCGCTCGGAGAACGTGGCGGGGTTGGGGGCGCGGATCTCGGAGGAGATTGCGGGGCGGCTGGGGTTGCGGGTTCCGGTGATTTTGCGGAGCGCGGTGCAGATGCGTTCTGCTGTGGCGAAGAATCCATTTGTGAAGGCGGGCGTGGCGGCGGAGCTGCTGCATGTGTATTTTTTGGGTGATGCGGGTTCGGCTGCGGCGGTGAAGGGGCTGGATGTGGAGCGGTCGCCGGGGGACTCGTTTGCGGTGGTGGGGCGGGAGGTGTATCTGCATCTGCCGAACGGGGTGGCTCGGACGAAGCTGACGAATGTTTACTTCGATAAGGCTCTGGGGACGGTGAGCACGATGCGGAACTGGCGGACGGTGGGGGTTTTGGCTGGGATGATGGGGGTTTGAGGTAAAACAAGCAACGGCAAAGGCAACCGCAGGTCCTTCGGCTGCGTGCTGCGCACTTCGCTCAGGATGACAGAGTTTTGGGGCTGGTGGAAAAGAACGGTCGTGCTGCGCACGATGCCCACCTTAGCGACGATGAGACCGTCGCGAAGATGGGGCACCCGATGTCGTTGCTCGGGATGACAGTTTTTTGGTGGGTGCTGGCGGGGATGTTCCTTTATTTCGCTATGTTTTTGCCGAAGCGGAAGGAGGGGCCTATGGAGAGGCGGACGGTGTTGCGGCCGTTGGCGAGGAGGTCGTCGAAGAGGTGATCGTGGACGTAGTCGAACTGGGCGCGGATGCCGAAGTGTTGGGTGACGGTGTAGTCGATGCCGCCGCCTACGCCGTAGAAGGCGACCCAGTCGAGTTTGGTGCCTGAGGGGGCGAGCTGGGAGACGATGAGGGTGGAGAAGGCGTCGGTGGGGTGGGGGGTGGCTCGCTCGCGGATGGCTCCGATGGAGGGGCGGAGGAAGAGGGTGGTTTTTTTGAAGTGGCGGAACTCGTACTGGGGTCCGGCGGCGAAGGTCTGGGTGAGGGAGTGGGCGGGGACGGCGAGCTGGTAGCTGGAGGAGAGGCCGAAGGCGGGTCCGTAGAGCTGGAGGGCTCCGGCGATGGCTTCCTGGTCGAGGGTGGTGAGCTCGCTGGGGGTGAGGATGAGGTCGCCGGTGGAGCGGCTGTAGTCGAAGCCGAGGGAGTACCAGGTTTTGGGGTTGACTCCGGCCTGGAGGTGGAAGCCGTTTTCGTTGAGGCCGAGGGCGGGCGAGTCCAGGTTGGTGTAGCCGGCGTAGAGGTCGTAACGGCCGACGTAGGACTGCTGCGCGAAGAGGGGCTGGGTGGCGAGGATGAGCAGGGTGGACAGGGCTAGGAAGACGGGGCCTAGGAGCGACTTCTGGGGAGGGTTCTGCATCGGTTGGTTCTCCAATTTAGAGCGATATGAATAGGCATTCATTTTCGACGGAGAGACAGTACGCTTTTGGGGTTGGGGTTGGCAAATTTGTTTTTTTGGGGTTTCTAAAACGAGCAACAGCAAAAACAACCGCAGGTCCTTCGGCTACGCTGCGCTTCGCTCAGGATGACAGGTTTTGGGTGGGGGTGAAGTTTAAAAACAAGCAACGGCAACGGCAAGAACAAGCAACGGCAAGTGCAACCGCAGGTCCTTCGGCCGCGTGCTTCGCACTTCGCTCAGGATGACAGGTTTTTTGGGGGGGTGATGCAGATCTTCGGGCTTGGTTAACGTGCGAATGCCCGGCTTTGCGAGGGTGGAACTGTCGCAAAGCTGGGGCACCCGGAATGTTGGGGGGTGATGCGGGGAAAGACTAGTCGCGGTAACCGGCGGAGACGGCGATCTTGTGACGGCCCTTGGCGCGGCGGCGGCTGAGGACGGCTGCACCGGCCTTGGTCTTCATGCGGGTAAGGAAGCCGTGGGTCTTCGCGCGATGGCGGCGGTTGGGTTGAAAGGTGCGCTTGGGCATGGTCTTGCTCCTGCTGATCTTAAACTTATCGAACTTGTCGGGGCTTATTGCCGCGAATTCTTAGTGTACCTGAATGGGCGGGATTTTCACAGGGGAAATGTGGGGATTGCGCTTTGGCATGGGGTGGGGTTGAGAACGAGCAACGGCAAGTGCAGCCGCGGGTTCCTTCAACAAGCTCAGGACAGGCTATGGCTGCGTGCTGCGTACTTCGCTCAGGATGACATTTTTTTGGGGGAGTGGAAGGTGAGTTGGTACGGGGATGCGTGTATCACAAAAAGAATCGGGCATTCGGTTATTTCGATCGCGAATTGGCGGTTTATTTTGGCTTGTGGAGGGCGTCGGATGGGGTTCTTCACCAAGGATGGTGCAACAAAAAAAATCTCGCAGATGAGCTTGGAAAAGGGTCTGTTTTCCGTGCTACGCTGTAATCCGTTTCGTAGATTGATTCACCGCACGTCCAGCCGTATCGCACCTTGCTTCATGTTGCACTGACTCCTCTTTGCGGGTTGTCCTGTTGGCTTTACCGCGCGAAGATCTTCCTGCACAAGGAGATGTTGCTCACCAGTCGATGTCGACCGGAGGGACTTCCTTTTGCTTTTACCGTGCTTGTGTGAGACGGCTGCTCTTCAAGTGCCTGCTGCTGAATATGGGACAAGGAAAGTATCGATGTCATTCGTTCCTACGGCGACCGCCGTTTTAAATCCGTGGACTCTCATTCTTGGGGCCCTTGAAAAAAAGATCAACCGCCAGTCGTTCGAGACGTGGCTGAAGCCGACACGTCACTCGCACGTGGCGGGGAAGACGTTGTATGTGCGGATTCCTTCGGGGGAGTTTCAACACATCGGGGACCGGTATGCCGACCTGATCCAGGAGGCGATCGACAACCTTGGGCTGGCGGAGGAGATTGAGTCGGTGACGTTTACGACGCCTGCGCAGGAGGAGCCGAAGCGGCGGGAGGATGGCGGGTTTGCGCCGGTGCCTTCGCACTCGAGCAATGCACCGAGCAGTGGCTCGCGGCGGCAGGGTGCGGCGGCGACGGGAGTGGAGCAGGCGCGGTTCGATTGGAACTCGGCGTCGCAGTTGAACCCGCGGTATCAGTTTGACGCGTTTGTGATTGGGAGCGGCAACCAGTTTGCGATGGCTGCGGCGCAGGCTGTGGCGGAGAGGCCGTCGAAGGCTTATAACCCGCTGTTTCTGTATGGCGGCGTGGGGATGGGCAAGACGCATCTGATGCATGCGATTGGGCATGATGTGAAGCGGAGGCAGCCGCATGCTTCGATCAGCTATGTGAGTGGCGAGAAGTTTACGAACGAGATGATTAATTCCGTTCGGTATGACAAGATGACGAGCTTCCGGGATCGGTTCCGGACGGTGGATGTGCTGCTGATCGACGACATTCAGTTTCTCGCGGGCAAGGAGCGGACGCAGGAGGAGTTTTTCCATACGTTCAATGCGCTGCACGAGGGGATGAAGCAGATTGTGATTGCGAGCGATCGGCCTCCGAAGGAGCTGGCGGACTTTGAGGATCGTTTGCGGTCTCGGTTCGAGTGGGGACTGATTGCGGATATTCAGCCACCGGATCTTGAGACGAAGGTTGCGATCTTGCAGAAGAAGGCGGAGAGCGAGCATACGCAGTTGCCGACGGATGTGGCGCTGTTTATCGCGAGCAACGTGCGGACGAATGTGCGTGAGTTGGAAGGCGCGCTGGTTCGGCTGATCGCGTGGTGCGGGATGCATGGCGTGGAGATTACGCTTGCCGTTACACAGCAGTGCCTGAAGCAATTTATTGACACGCAGGTGCGGAAGATCTCGATTGAGGCGATTCAGCGGGCGGTGGCGGAGCAGTTTGGGATGCGGGTGGCGGAGCTGAAGCAGAAGAACAACTCGCGGCAGATTGTGGTGCCGCGGCAGATTGCGATGTATCTGGCGAAGCAGTTGACGGAGGCTTCGCTGCCGGAGATCGGGCGGCAGTTTGGCGGGAAGCACCATACGACGGTGATGCATTCGATTGCGAAGATCGATGAGCATCGGCGGAGTGATAAGGATATGAACCGTACGATTAATAAGCTGATGGAGACGTTGGGGTAATTGATACTGATTTGGTTACATATGGATGAGCCCCTCTGGTTGAGGGGCTTGTTTGTTTTTTGGGGTGGGGGAAGAACGAGCAACGGCAAGTGCAACAGCAACTGCAAAAACAACCGCAGGTCCTTCGACTGCGTGCTTCGCACTTCGCTCAGGATGACAGTTTTTTGGGGTTGGTTGAGGAAGAACAAGCAACGGCAAATGCAACAGCAACAGCAAAAACAACCGCAGGTCCTTCGACTGCGGCTTCGCCTTGCT